>DAIUEL010000001.1:0-1633 GCA_036845145.1 Rhodanobacteraceae bacterium
TGAACGTGATCGAGATCCATCCGTGGGGCTCGACCATCGCGGACCTCGAACATCCAGATCGCCTCGTGTTCGATCTCGATCCCGACACCGGCGTGGAATGGTCGCGCGTGCGCGACGCCGCGCGCCTCGTGCGCGAGCGGCTGCAGGCGGTCGGGCTCGAAAGTTTCCTGCGCACCACCGGCGGCAAGGGATTGCACGTGGTGGTGCCGCTGAATCCGCGACCCGACTGGGACACCGCCAAGGCTTTCACGCAGGCGCTCGCGCGCATGCTGGAACACGAATCGCCCAAGGATTTCGTTTCGGTCGCAACCAAGAACCGGCGCAAGGGACGCATCTTCGTGGATTACCTGCGCAACGCACGCGGCTCCACCGCGGTGGCGTCGTATTGCCTGCGCGCGCGGCCGGGCGCAGGCGTGGCCACGCCGCTCCGTTGGGAGGAATTGTCGCGCCTGAAATCGGGCGCGCAATACACCTTTTCCAATCTGGCGCGCCGGCTGAAAACCTCGAAGCAGGATCCATGGCAAGGCTTCGACGAAATCCGTCAGGCGTTGCCACGCGCAGGTTGATGCAGGCTGGCCAACCGGGTCTCGCGGGTTGGCCGAACCCGGCCTCGTAGGTTGGGCTTCCGCCGATAAAGCCGGCGTCAACCCAACCTGCCAACGCCGTCACTCCGGCCTGCACCCGGAATGACGAATTCGGATTTCGATGCGCAAGGCGCACACAGGAGAACCACCATGGCGGCAAGACCCATCTGGAGCGGCACCATATCCTTCGGGCTGCTCAACATCCCGGTGCAACTGATGTCCGGCGAACGGCACGTGGACCTGCATTTCCGCATGCTCGATTCACGCAACAACGCCCGCATCCGCTACGAACGCGTCAACGAGGAAACCGGCGAGGAGGTGCCGTGGAAGGAAATCGTGAAGGCGTTCGAGTACGACAAGGGCAGTTACGTGGTGATCGAGAAGGAAGACTTCGAGAAGGCCGCGCCCGAATCGACCGAGTCGGTGGACATCGAGGCCTTCATCGACGCGTCCGCGATCGGCCCCGAGTATTTCGAAAAGCCCTACTACCTCGTGCCGGCCAAGAAGGCGGAAAAAGGCTACGTGTTGCTGCGCGAAACCTTGAAACGCCTGAAGACCGCCGGCCTGGCGCGCGTGGTGATCCGCACCCGCGAATATTTGTCGCTGGTGATGCCGCGCGACGACGCGCTGATGCTGATGTTGCTGCGCTACCCGCAGGAAATCGTGTCGGAAGAGGAATACGCATTTCCCGACAAGAAGATTTCCGCGTACCGGGTCAACCAGAAGGAACTGGACATGGCCGAGACGCTGGTGAAATCGATGATCGGTGAGTGGAATCCGGATGAATACCACGACGACTTCCGCGAGCGCCTGACCAAGGTGATCGAGGCGCGCATCAAGGCCAAGGGCGGCGTGCGCGCACCTTCCGCCGAAGAAGTCGCGATGCCGAAGAATGCGTCGACCAACGTAGTGGATTTCATGTCGCTGCTGCAGAAAAGCATCAAGGACAACAAGCGCACGCCCGCGAAGGAAACCGGTTCCGCGGCCAAGAAGGCCGGTGCCCCCCGCACCACCGCGCGGCGCAAGTCGAGTACGCGCAAGAAGGCGGC
>DAIUEL010000001.1:1733-35145 GCA_036845145.1 Rhodanobacteraceae bacterium
GCCTTTTCCGACGCCACGGCGGTCGCGACATCTCGCGGGTAGCTTCGCGCACCGACCAGCAGCACCACGGCCGCCGCGAGCAACGGCACCAGCATCACCATGAAGGTGGCGTCGAGATTGCCGCCGCCCGACTGACCGCCGGATGCGCCACCGGCCGATCCCAACCCCGCACCACCATGTCCGCCCAGCAGCGAAGACAGCCAGCCGAACAGCGGCGGCGAGGCGGCCTGCGCGAGATACACGATGGTGGAACGCACGCCTTCGGCGCGACCCCACAGCCGCGAATGCATCACGTCCAGCCGCGCGGCATCGACGGGCGGGAATGCACCGCCAAGCCCGCCGGCCGCGATGAACATGAAGGGCGCCGCCATCCCGAGCTTTGGCACCAGCATGGCCGGAACCAGCGCCGCGACCGCGAGAAAATACGCGCCCGCGCCGACCGACATGCGCGCGGACACCCGGCCTTTCGCGACCATGCGGTCGGCGAAATACCCCGTCGCCAGCACGCCCGCGATCGCGCCGAGTCCGATCACCACCACGAACGTACTGGACGCCGTCTGCGACAACCCGAAGTGCCCGCGCATGAACACCACCACGAACGTGCGCAGCCCGGTGAAATAGAAATACCCGAGCGCCGACGCGACGATCAACATGCGATAGGTCGGCAACGAAAGGACGTACTTCACCGCCGGCCAGATCTTCATCCGCGCGGGGTCTTCGCGCAGGATCAGCGGTTCGATCGGTTCGATGCCCTGGTCGCGCACCACGTCGCGGATGCGCACGTCGTCGTGCACCGGCTTGCCCGGATCTTCCTGCAGGCGCCCGCGTCCGCCGCGGCGCGGTTCCGGCAGCTTGCGCGCGATGAAGTACGCAAGCAGCAGCCCCAGCATGGCCAGCACAATGAATGGCGCCCGCCACGACAACGCCGCGACGTTGCCCGACATCAGGAAACCGATCGCGACCCCGATCAGCTCACCGGAAATGATGTAGCCGTAAATGCGGCCGCGCTCGCTGGCCTTGAAGCAATCGCCGATCAGCGACGCGATCGCCGGCGACCCGATCGCCATCACGATGCCCAGCGCGAGGCGCGCCGCAAACAACGTTTCGTACGAGGTTGCCGCGCCGCACCAGATCATCGCCAGCGACCACAGCGCGATCCCGACCACCAGCAGATTGCGGCGGTTGAAACGGTCGACCAGGATCCCGAACGGCAGCGTCAGCAAGGCGCTGGACGCGACGGTCACCGCGACCAGCAGCCCGATTTCGAGATTGTTGATGTGCAGCGCGGGTTCGAGCTGCGCAGCCACCGCGCCTAGCGTCGCCTTGTCGGCCGAATCCAGCGCGAGGATGCACGCCAGCATCAGGATGATCCGCAGCCGCGCGCGCCCGCCAGCCAGATCCTCCAGCGGACCTTCCACGTTGCGGGACAACCATGCCTGCAACGAGGTCCGCAGCATTGCAATCGTCCCAGTGCGCCTTCGATGCGCCTTCGCGGACGCCACGCGAGCCGATCCGTGGCCCGCGTGGCGTCCCGGCGCGCCGGACGTGCATCCTGCAGCATCCGGCAACCGCGATGACCCACTATTGTTTCGGCTTGCTGATCGTGAAGGCCTCGAAGCCCGCGCCGATATTCCAGCCTTCGCCGGTGCCGGTCAACGCCAGTGACACGTCGCCCTTGGTCATTGCTGCTGCGTGCGAAGAGCCGACCGCGCCCACGTGGGCATTGGCCGTCGCGTAGCCACCCAGGATGTCGTCGATGCTGGCGACACCACTGAAGTGTCCCACGCCGTCATCGAGCTTGTATTTGCCGACCGTCAAGCCGCCGCCCTTGGCGGAGATATGGACGTCCATCGACTGGCCATTGGCGCAGGTCACCGTGCCCCGCCCGTCCGCGGTCTGATAGATCGCCGACCAACCGGAAAGCGTGAACTTCATCGTGCACTTCATTGTTTCAGCCGCATGTGCGGCCGGCGCAGCCGTTGCCGCCAACGGAATCAGCAGCAACGCGATCCGCAGTGCTTTCCTTTTCACGACATCCTCCTTTTTCGAACCCCTGAAGTATTGCGCCTAGCGGCTGAACACGCCGCAACCCGGCGCCAACCACACGACTGCGTGAAAAACGTGCCACGAACGTGTGAAAAGCATTTCCACCCGATTATCTCAACGCGTATCGCTGCGCACTTGCGCGTGACTCATCAACGTGAAAATAAACGTGCCGCCCACGATGTTGCCGGCCACCACCGGCCCGAGGTAATGCCAGAAAATTTCCGGCCACGGCAGGCGCCCGGCGAATACCAGGTAGAACACCTCACCGGCCGATCCGATCACGTGCACCAGGCTCGCCGCCGCGATCAGCCAGGTGAGGCCGATGATGATCCACAGCCGCGCCGAAACCGCCGCCGGCATCAGCCACACCATGGTCGCGATGATCCAGCCGCCCGCCACGGCTTTCACGAACATCTGAGGCACCGGATACACCATCAGCGTGGTGCCCAGCGCGGCGATCGCATCGTCCAGCTTCGGCGGAAGCAGCGGCAGCCTGGCGACGGCGAGCGCGAACAGCGCGATGCCGACGATGTTCGCGACGAACACCACGGCCCACAACCGCAGCAGCAGCCCCAGCTTGCGCCAGCTCGGCGCGGAGATCAGCGGCAGCACCACCGTCAGCGTGTTCTCGGTGAACAGTTGTTGGCGCGCCATGATCACGATCACGAATCCGACGCTGTAACCGAAGGCCGCCACCAGATGCGCGAACGGCATGTCCGGCAGGTATGCCTTCAATGCGCCGCTCGCCACCATCGAGAAGCCCATCGACATGCCGGCCGCCAGACCCGACCACATCAGCGCGGACGGCGTGCGCTTGAGTTCCTCTTCGCCGACCGCGCCCACCGCTTCGTGCAGCACTGCCGCGCGCGGCGGCATCCGGCGTTCGGCGTCCTGGCGTTCCTCGTCGGCCAGTGCGGGCACGTTCTGGCGGTCGCCGCGTTCGCCGCGATCTGCGCCCTGCCGATCGCCGAGCCGGCTCATGTGCGCGCCGGGTTGCCGGGCTCGCGCTTCTGGACGGTGATGCTGCCGTTGGGTTCCAGGATGGCCAATTCCACCATCTGCAGATCCCGGCAACCGTGCTTGCGCATCGACGAGACGAAATTGCTGCGCGGAATCTTGCAGCGTTTCAGCACGTCGTCGAACAGCTCGCCATCCCGCGCAAGCAGCACCGGCTGCCCTTGCAGCCAGCGGTCGCCGCGCGTGAAATGCGTGGCGATCCAGGTGCTGATCCAGTCCAGCAACAACAGCACGGCCACCACCATCAGGCCACCCTGCAACGACTTGTCGTTGCCGATCAGCGAGGTGCGCACCGCGCTGCCCAGCACGATCACCACGATCAGGTCGAAGATGCTGAGTTCGCCGAGCGTGTGCTTGCCCGACAGCCGGATCAGCGCGAACAGCACGAGGTACACGATGACCGCCCGCACCACGAGTTGCCACCACGGCGTCCCAAATTCGAACATCCCGTCCATTGCAAGCTCCCGAAGTGGTCGGAACCGTACTTCAGCCTGCGCCGCGTCAAGCGATGGTGAACGTCACGCGCGATCGCCGGGCGGCGAGCGTTTGGTTCCGCTGGAACGCTTGATCGACGGCCTGGGCGGACGATCCGGATTCGGGATGTCGCTCCTGCGGGTGGAACCCTTGCCGCTGTCGCCGGATTTCGTGACGCTCTTGCCGGTCCACTTGCGTGCGGCGCTGCTGCGGCGCTTGGCTTGTTCGTCACGGCTGGATGTGCCTGTCCTTTGCATCGCGTGTCATCCTTGTCGCCAGATCTGATTGTGGAACCGCGGCCGTTGGTACGCGCACAATGCGGATCAGCGCGTCACCGGCGGTTCATCGAATCGCACCCGCACGCCCATCATCACGCTGCGCCCCGGCGCCGGTTCGAAATAGCGGCCGTTGCCGTCGTTGACGATGGCCGAGCCGATGTAGCGGCGATCGAACAGGTTGTCGATGCGCAGGAACGGCGCGATCGTCGCGTCGCCGCGATGCATCACGCGTCCAATGTCGATGCCTGCCGTCGCGTAACCCGGCGCGGACGCGGTGTTGGCATCGTTCACCACCATCGCGCTGGCTGCAAACAAGTTGACGCCGGCATGCCATCCGGCCCCACCGTTCCAGCGCAGTTCGCCGTACAACTGGTTGCGCGGCACACCGGGAATCCGCGCGCCCGGCGCGACGCTGCACGTCACGGCGCAATCGTCGACTCGCGTGAAGCGCGCATCCAGCCGCGTCCACGCCAGTTGCAGGCGCCAGCTTCTCGACAGCGGCGCATCGAGATCGACTTCGAAGCCGCGGCGCCGTGCGTGCCCGACGTTCTGGTACGTGGTGCGTCCGCCTTCGCTGGTGAACACCGCGAGCTCGTCGCGCGTGTCAGACTGAAACAGCGCGACATCCAGCTTGCCGGCGCCATTCGCCCAGCGCAGCCTGGAACCGATTTCGGCATTGGCCGAACGCGCGGGTTTCAGGTCGAATGCCATGCCAGCCGCGCCATCGGCGCGATACGCCAGTTCGCTGAACGTCGGCGTTTCGAAGCCGCGTCCCCACGACGCGTAGAGATTCCAGTTCCCGCTTGCATGAAACAGCAAGCCCGCGACCGGCGTGTTGGCGCTGTACGCGACGCGCCCACTGTCGTCGGGATTGTCGGCAGTAACGTACGCGTCGACGGTACCGAAGCGCACCATGCTGTGGCGCGCGCCCGCGGTCAGCGACCAGCGCTCGGCGAAATCCCAGGTGCCTTGCGCGTACTCGTCGAAATCGTAGACGTCGTCCTGCTCGTTGCGGCGCAAGGCACCGAGGACGCCGACACGCTCGCCCGCGAAATTCTCGAAGCCCTGCCGATGCTGGTTCTGGCGATCCCAGTTCACTCCCGCCGTGAAGCGCAACGGGCGCGACAGCCATTCGCCGTGCCACGACCAGCGCGCATCGACGCCACCGTACCGGGTCGAAAGATCGACCACGCCGCCCGAACTCAAGGGGTTGGCCTGTGCGAACACCGGCACCGAAAGGAATTGCAAGACGGTGCGATACCCGTAATACGCCAGCACCTGCGCCTGCGAGTGTTCGCCGAACGGTTGCTGCCACACCATGCCCGCCTGATCCTGCCGCACGCGCTTGCGGGTGTCGTAGGTCAGCGCGCCGGGCGCGGCCTGGCGCGGATCGGCCTGGTATTGCGACCACGTCAATCCCTGCGGATCGAGCGCGTGCAGCGAAACCGAATTCAGCAGCAGGGTGAGCTTGCCGCCGCCGTGCGCGTCCCAAGTCAGCTTGGCGTTGCCCTTGCTGCGGCGTGCGGCGCTGTGGTCGCGGAAACCGGAGGTGCGGAAGTGTTCGGCGTCGGCGTTGTAGCCGAATGCGCCGGCACTGCCGCGCGCATTCACGTCCGCGTGCACGGCGCCGTACGGACCGGCGTAGACGCCGACGCGTTGCTCGGGCGACGGCGTGCCGTCGGCGGTGAAGATCTGGATCACGCCGCCCGACGAGTTTCCGTACAGCGCGGAAAACGGACCGCGCAACACTTCGATCCGGTCCGCCGAAGACAAGTCGAAGTTGGAAAGCTGGCCCTGCCCGTCCGGCATGGTCGCGGGCACGCCATCCACGTACAGCCGCACGCCGCGCACGCCGAAGGTGCTGCGCGCGCCGAAACCGCGAATCGAAACCTGTTCGTCCTGCGCGTAGTTCTGGCGATCGCGCGCCATCACGCCGGGCACGCCGCGCAGGCTTTCCGACACATTGACGCCGGAGCGATCCGCATCGATCGCATCCAGCGACACCGCGTTCACCGATGCGGGCACGTCGAACGCACGCTCCGGCACGCGCGTCGCCGTCACCACCACCGTCGGCAGGACCGTCGCCTGCTGGCCGGCGGGATGCGGCGCGGCGGCCATCGCAGGCGCGGCTACCGTCCACAGCATCGCAGGCAGCCACGAATGCCCACGCGTCGAGTCTTTCGATCCACGCGTCATCGGCAAGGCATCGCAAGCAGCACTCGGGGATTCATCCATTCATCACAAGACAGAGCCCGTTCCAGAAAAACGCGGGAGGCCGCCGCATCAGCGCCAGCCGCTAGGCGTGTATTCACGTGACATCCGACACGATCGGCTGGCCACACCACGGAGGCCACCATCATGACAGGCCGCGATCGCAAGGATGTCGGACACCCCAAGGGCAAGCCCGCGAAAAAGGAATCGGAAGACGAGCGCCGGCGCCGCAAGCGCCACGAAAGCGACAACCAGGACGAAGCGCTGGAGGAAACCTTCCCTGGCAGCGACCCGGTCTCGCCATTCGTGCCCGCCAGGCCGCCCGAAGACTGAGCACGGTCTTGCGAACACGCCGCACGGCTGACCAACGCGTCCGTGTTCGCAATGCCTCATTCCCGGCCTTCATTCGCGGAGCATTCTGAGACGCGTGCGGTAAAAGGCGCGTCAACCGCGCGCTATACGCGCGAGTGCCGGTTCACGCGATGAAGACGCGCCAGCCATCTTGGTCATGCGATGCCTCGCGACGGGAACTTGGCCGGCGCGCACGCATAGCCGGTTGGCTGGTAAGGAGGGCAAGGAAAATCGGCTGAGGTCAGTCCGCAGCGCGCGTGGCATGCGTGCGATTGTGCAGGCCCGGACACCGGCGCGACCGGAGGTCGCAACAAGAAGGCGGGTTCACGCCGGAATCACGCCGGCGGTGCTCCACTGGCCGCGGGCTCAGCGCGCGAGGTGGGTCATGGAACGACTGAAGCAGATGTTCCGCAGGAGCGGCGATCCGAACCGGCAACAGGGCGCATTGGGTTACGTGCTGGCGTGGCTGCTCGGCGTGCCCATCCCGATCCTGATCATCGTGGCGCTGCTGCGCAGTTGTGGGTGAGCCGAGGAGATGCCGACATGGTCGTCGAAAGCAGTGCGGTCGTGACACAGGAACACCCGGTGATGCGCTGGGGCGCGGTGTGGGCGGGCTGGTTCGTCGCGACCGGCATCGCGGCACTTCTGTATGCGTTCGGGTTGGCGGTGGGATTCTCGGCGTTCAATCCGCAAAGCCCCGAAGTCGTCGCGCGCGGCGTTTCCGGCGGGGCCATCACCTGGATGATCCTGACGTGGGCCGCGTCGCTGTGGCTGGGCGCGATGTTCGCGACCTGGTTCGACGGCCGCAACGACACCGAAATGGGCGTGATCCGCGGGCTTGCCGTGTGGGGCGTCGCCGTCACCGCCACCACGCTGCTGGTCGCCAGTGGCTTGACGCACCTGACATTCGCGGGCGCGGTCGCAGTGGTTCCCGCCGAGGGCGTCCCCACCCTCGATGCCGCCAGCGTGGCGCAATACACCTCGCGCATCATGTGGACGGCGTTCGGTTGCGCGCTGGCTTCGCTGGCCACCGCGGCGCTCGGCGGCTGGCTGGGCGCGCACCACGTGCATCGGGTCTATCACCTGCGCACCTACGCGCGGCACGGCGTTGTGCGGTAGTTTTCCTCGCGCGTCGCGTCGTTTCGTTGAAGACACCTTGCGTTGGGCTTCGCATTCGCTCAGCCCAACCTCCGCCTGCTGAAATACAAAGTCACTGGGCCCGGATATCGCTTCGCGACGCCGGGATGACGAACATCAGCGCGGGGCGCTGGTGAGCGTGCGGCGCAGCTTGGCCACGTCGCCCTTTGAAACCCCGCTGCCGCGGTTGCTCCAGGCGTTGCGTATGTAAGTGGTCAGCGTCGCGACTTCGGCGTCGTCGAGCTTGCCGGCGAAGGCCGGCATCATCAGGCCGCTCGGCTTCGCGCTGGTCGCAGGCGAGCGCGCGCCCTCCAGGATCACCGCGATCAGCAGATCCGGTTTGGCCGCCTGCACGGCGGAACTCGCACGCAGCGGCGGAAACGCATTGGTCAGGCCCGCGCCGTCGTTCATGTGGCAACCGGCGCAATCGTCGACGTACAACGCCGCGCCCGCGCGCAGGGTGTCCTTGTCCGGCGCGTTGGGTGTTTCGGGTTTCGGACCTTCGAGCGATTTCAGATACGTCGCCATCGCTTCGAGGTCGCGCTGCTTCAGGTCCTGCGTGGACGCCTGCACCACTTCGGCCATCGGGCCCGCGGCGGTCGCGTAACGGTTCGATCCGGTGGCCAGGTATTCGACGATGTCCTCGCGCGTCCAACCGCCCAAGCCGTCGCGCTCACCCGCGCCGAGGTTCGGCGAGAACACATGCTCGGCCATGCCGCCCTGCATCGGATGGCTGGTGTCGGCGTGGCCCAGCATGTTCTTGGCGCTGTGACAGGCGCCACAATGCCCGGCGCCATCGACGAGATATTTGCCGCGATTCCAGGCCGCCGAACGTTCGGGATCGGGCTGGAACTGTGTCGCATCGAGATACAGCTTGTCCCACACCGCCAGCATGCTGCGGATGCTGAAGGGCCAGCCAAGTTCGGGCGCCCGGTTGACCTGGCGCACCGGCTTCACCGTGTCCAGGTAATCCTTGATCGCATCCACGTCGCCGCGCGTCATGTGCGTGAACCACGGGTACGGGAACGCCGGATACAGGCGCTCGCCCTGCCTGTCGATGCCTTCGTGCATCGCGCGATAGAAGTCGTCCTGGCTCCACGCGCCGATGCCGGTATCGGGATCGGGCGTGATGTTGGTCGAATAGATGATCCCGAACGGCGTGGGCACTGGACGCCCACCCGCATAGGGTTTGCCGCCTTCCGCGGTGTGGCACGACTCGCAATCGCCCACGCGCGCGAGGTAGCGGCCGGTTTCGATGGAGGTCCATGCGTGGTGCGAACGCGTGGGCGCGTACACCTGCACCGCCGCCATCGCGGCGCCCGCGCACGCCAGTGCCAACACGCCCGCGACGAGCCACCGCGCGTTCACGTCTGCACCAGCGGCTGCGGACTTTTCATGTAACGCTTCATCGCGTCGGCGGCCCAGAACGCCAGCGCGCCGACGGTGCCGGTCGGGTTGTAACCGGGGTTCTGCGGAAACACGCTGGAGCCCATCACCCACAGGTTGGGCACGTCCCACGATTGCAGGAACGGATTGACGAAACTGGTGCGCGGATCGGCGCCCATCGCCGCGCCGCCGGTGTTGTGGGTGGTCTGGTACGGGACGATCGAATAATGGCCCTTGCGCGGCTTGGGATTGATGCCGCGATTGGGAATGGCCTTCGCGATGTCGGTGGCGCGGTCGGTGAGGAACTTCGACATCGCGTGTTCGTTGTCGTGGAAGTCGAAGGTCAGGCGCAGCAGCGGATTGCCGTAGTCGTCGGTGTAGGTCGGGTCGAGGTCGAGGTAGTTGTTGCGGTAGCTCATCATCCCGCCATGGCACTGCATGTGCGTGGAGTAGAGGTAATCTTCGTGCAGCGCCTTCTTCCAGCCGCCGCCCCATTTGGGCGTACCCTCGGGCAGGTATTGCTGCAGGATCGGCCGGCCGCCGGTGTTCCACAGCGCGATGTAGCCGCCGCCGATGAAGCCCTTGCCGGCGTGGTCGAAATTGTCGCCATTGAAATCGTCGACGACCTGGCCGAGCGCACCTGCGCCCATGAACGGATTCAGGCGCTCCTTGCAGGTGACGTTGACATCGCTCGACACCTGGTACGCGTAATTGCGACCCACGACGCCGGCACCGTTCGACGGGTCGTACGGCGTGCCGATCTTCGACACCAGCAACAGATGCACGTTGTGGTGCGCGAACGCGCACAGCACCACCATCTGCGCAGGCTGGATGTATTGCTTGCCATCCTGGTCGACGTACACCACGCCGGTCGCCCGCTTGCCCGCGGAATCGGTGAGCACACGCACCACGTTCGCATGCGTGCGGAAACTGAAATTGTCCTTCTTCAGCAGCACCGGCAGGATCGTCGTCTGCGGGCTGGCCTTGGAGTAGTTGGCGCAGCCGAACCATTCGCAGTAGCCGCAGAACGTGCACTGTCCCATCTGCACGCCCAGCGGATTGAGGTACGGCTTTGAGGTGTTCGCCGCGGGCGCGGGAAACGGATGGAAGCCCGCTTCGCGCGCGGCCTTGTCGAACAGTTGCGTGGCCGCGCAGCGCTTCAGCGGCGGCAGCGGATATTCGCGCCGGCGTGGCCCTTCGAACGGATTGCCGCCCGGCTGGATCGCGCCGCCGATGTTGCCGGCCTTGCCGGAGATGCCGCACAGGTATTCCCACTTGTCGTAGTACGGTTCCAGTTGCTCGTAGGTAACGCCCCAGTCCTGGATCGTCATGTCCTCCGGGATCGCCTTCTTGCCGTAGCGCTGTTCGTTGTGGGTGCGCAGCAGGAAATCGGTCGGCAGGAATCGCCAGTTCTGCCCGTTCCAGTGCACGCCCGCGCCGCCCACGCCCGCGGCCGGCAGGAACGAACCGAGTTGCCGCATCGGCAGCGCGAGCTGGTCGGGCCGATTGCGAAAGCTGAGCGTGCTGCGCTGGGTTTCCTCGAAAATCTGCTTGCGCACCGCATAGCGCAACTCGTCCTGGATATGGGCGACGGAAAAATCCGGCACGGTGTCGCGCCAGCCGCCGCGTTCGAGCGCCAGCACGTTGGCGCCGGCCTCGGTGAGTTCCTGCGCGATGACCGATGCGGTCCAGCCGAAGCCGACCAGCACCACGTCCACCTCCGGCAGTTTTTTCGCCATCTAGGGAGACTCCGATCCTGCCTGGAGGGTGCTTGCTTCCGGCCACCTCATTGCCATACCTCCACAACACCGAAACGCTTGCTGTGCAAGCGTTTTCGCCCATTTGACTCAAGCGGGCAAGCAAAGCTGGCACGCGGTCGCGCAAAGTTCATCCAAGGCTTCCTAAAGGTTTCCGGCGGGCCAGACTTTTCCGGTCGTGGTGGTGAGCGCGTCGTAATGCGCCTTGGCGGGCATTTGCGCGTATTCGCACCCCGGTCCGCGAAAACGGCCGGTCGGCGAATCGCCGAAGCGGCACATCACCGGGCTGGTACCGCCGAGGCTGACGTACGGCCGTTCGTACGCCTTGCCGAAATCGCCGATGTCGTCGAGGTAGTTGTAGCGCGGGCCGTTGTAGCCGATCAGTTTCCAGCCCGCGAAATCGCGGTTGCCGCCGTAGATCGGATCGGCGAGGAAGCCTTCCCTGGTGTTCTGCCACAGCAGGCCAAAGAAATCGGTGGCGGGAATTTCGCCCAGGTCGATCTTGCCGTCCTCGAGGTCGTGCAGGACCGCGTCTTGTTGGTCCGGCTTGAGGTGCGCGAAGGCATTGCCGAATCGTTTCCGGCAATGTTCGTCCACGCGCTGGATCCCAAGCCGGTAAACCTGCGCCGGCGTGAACGGCAACTGGTAACCCTGTTCCTGGTCGCCCAGATGGAACGGCGCCTGCATGTAGATGCCCACGGCCTGCCCGAACGGACCGGCCAGTTGCGCATCGATGAACCGGTCGACGCTGGCGCCGACGGCGCCCGCACCGAGCTGGTCGGCGGGAATCAGCCGATCGATGGCCGCGCGTATGAAATTGCGTTCGTCGTCCTTGAAGAACCGGGGCGACGCCGGCGGACGCGTGGATTCGCTTCCACTGCACCCCGCAAGCAACAGGGTCGAGGACATGAAGGCGGCGCCCACCAGGAAGGAACGGCGCGACGGAGAAGCACAGTCCTCCGCCGCGCGAATTTCACCATCCATGTGATTGCGCTTGTCCATGCGCTCGATTTTTTGTTGATGGAAGACGCGGGCGATTGTGGGTTTGTGCCGGTGAAGGACACGTCAACCAAGCGTCACAACCGGTTCGACAAATCGCGAACCACGCCGCCGCACTCTCACGGCATCTGCACGTTTCGCGTCGCAGACTGGGTGCGCCGCGCAGACGCATGACCGCCGCGTGCGCGCCCTCGGACGCCGATCGAATGGATTCGGCGCTTGTCACTGCGAACGGAACGGAGCGAGGTGGCGCAGCTATTTCCAAGACGTTTGGCGTTCTGGGTGCAACTGTGCCTCGTCGCGGCGGCGATCAGCTTCGTGTCCTGGGTGTTCCTATGGCGCTGGGCGATGGCCAATCCCGTCGGCGTGCACGATCCGATCGAGCAGCCGGTGCCCTTCAGCCACAAGCACCACGTGGGCGATGACGGCATCGACTGCCGCTATTGCCATCAATCGGTCGAACAATCGGCGTTCGCAGGCATTCCCCCGCTCTCGACCTGCATGACCTGCCACTCGCAGTTGTACACGCACCAGAAGGTGCTGGCGCCGCTGCTCGCGGCCTTCGAAAGCGGCGTGCCGCTGCACTGGCAGCGTGTGTACAAGCTGCCCGACTTCGTCTACTTCAACCACGGTATCCACATCGCCAAGGGCATCGGCTGCGCGAGTTGCCACGGGCCGATCGACGAAATGCCGCTGACGGCGAAGCAGGAAAACCTGACGATGCAGTGGTGCCTCGCCTGCCATCGCGATCCGGCAAGGCACCTGCGCCCGCGCGACGAAGTCTTCAACCTGCACTGGCAGGCGAAGGACCAGTTGGCGCTGGGCGCAACGTTGATGCACAAGTACCACATCGACGAGCACCGGCTCACGGATTGCTCCACATGCCATCGATGACTCCGGCCACCAGTTTCGACGACGAGCGCGTGGATCCCGCCGCGATCCGCGCCAAGCTCGCGAAGCAGCGCGGGCCGCGCTTCTGGCGATCACTGGAAGAGCTGGCCGATTCGGAAGGCTTCCGTGCGTGGCTTCGCGCGGAACATCCGCGCCTGGCGGAAGCAGCTTCGCTGGACCGGCGCGATTTCCTGAAGCTGCTGGGCGCGTCGCTGGCGCTGGCCGGGCTTGCGGGATGCAGCCATCCGCCGCGCACGCAAATCGTGCCGTACGTGCACAAGCCGATCGGGCAGATCGACGGATTGCCGCGCTATTTCGCGACCACGCTGACGCACGCGGGGTACGCGCACGGCGTGTTGGTGCGCAACGACATGGGGCGGCCCACCAAGGTCGAGGGCAACCCGCAGCATCCGGCCAGCCTCGGCGGCACCGACATCTTCGCGCAGGCCGCGATCCTGCAACTGTGGGATCCCGATCGCTCGCAGTCGGTGATGCACGGCAATTCAGTGGCGAGCTGGGACGATTTCGCGAAGGCACTGGCGGATCGCATCGTGCATTTCGAGCGCAACGGCGGCGATGGCCTGCGCCTGCTGATCGCCCCCACGACCTCGCCCACGCTTGCCGCGCAGCTCGCGGCGTTCGAAACACGGTTTCCGAATGCGCGTTGGCACATCGACGATCCTTCCGGCGCGACAGGCCGGCGCGAATTCGCGCGCTGCCGCTTCGATCGCGCAAAAGTGATCGTGTCGCTGGATGCCGATTTCCTGTCCGACCCTGCGGCTGGCGTGCGTTACGCGCGCGACTTCATCGCCGCGCGCGACCCCGAACACGGAGACGCAATGTCGCGGCTGTACGTGGTCGAGCCGACGCCCAGCGTCACCGGCAGCATGGCCGATCATCGCCTGCCGTTGGCATCGCGCGACATGGAAGCTTTCGCGACGCAGCTTGCGGCGCGGATCGGGAGCGGCGGCGTTGCGGGTGCAACCGCCGCCCACGCGCGCTGGATCGACGCCGTCGCGAAGGATCTCGCCGCGCATCGCGGCGCCGCACTCGTGGTCGCCAGCGACACCCAACCGGAATCGGTGCACGCGCTCGCGCGTTCGATGAACGCGATGCTCGGCAACGTCGGCCGCACGGTGGATTACGCGCCATCGCTGCTTGCAATGCCTGCGCGCAGCGACGCCTCGATCGCCGCACTCGCGGACGACATGCGCGCGGGCAAGGTCGACACGCTGCTGATGCTGGGCGTGAATCCCGTCTACGACGCGCCCGCGGACGTGGCGTTCATCGCGGCGCTGCGGCGCGTGCCGCACACGTTGCATCTCGGGTTGTATCGCGACGAAACGGGCGCGCTTGCCGCATGGCACGCGCCACAGGCTCACGAACTCGAGAGCTGGGGTGACGCGCTCGCGTTCGATGGAACGGCCAGCCTTGCGCAGCCACTGATTGCGCCCCTGTACGACGGCCATTCGTCGATCGAGACGATGGCGCTGCTGCTGGGCGACCCGGTCGATGGCCACGCATCGGTGCGGCGGCAATGGCAATCGCAGCTTGCGGATGACAAGGCATGGAACGAGGCGTTGCAGGCCGGTGTGATCACCAACACGCCGACAATCCATACCCACCAGCGCTCCGCGCTCGGCGCGCCGAGCCGCCGCCCCTTGGAAGGGAGGGCCAACAGCGTCGCGTTTCCGTCGAGCGCAAACGCGCGCGGCTCTTCTCCTCTCCCTTCAAGCGGGAGGCTGGGAGGGGTACGGGGTGAACAAGCTGCCATCCTTGGCACTGGGTCCCGGCCAATCCATGGGCGGGATGACGGATTGGAACTGCTGTTCCGCCCGGATCCCACGATCGACTACGGCGAATGGTCGAACAATGGCTGGCTGCAGGAACTGCCCAAGCCACTGACGCAACTCACCTGGGACAACGTGGTGCTGGTGTCGCCCGCTCTTGCGAAACAAAAGGGCCTGCGCAACTTCGACGGCGTGGAACTGCGCATCGGCGGACGTTCGGTGCGCGGCCCGGTGTGGATCATGCCGGGCCAGGCCGAACACAGCGTCACCATCCATTTCGGTTACGGCCGCAGAAGCGCGGGTCGCGTTGCGGTAGGGCAAGGTTTCGACGCCTACGCATTGCGTTCGAAGGATTCGCCATGGCTCGCGACCGATCTCGAACTCGTCGCGACCGGCGAACGCTACGAGATCGCGCAGACGCAACACCACTTCGCGATGGAAGGCCGCGATCCGCTGCGCGTCGGCACGCTGGATCAATTCAAGTCCGATCCGGCGTTCGCGACCGCACATGACCGCTACGGCTCCAAGCCGCCCAGCCTGTATCCCGATTACCCGAAGGCCGATTACGCCTGGGGCATGAGCATCGACCTCAACGCCTGCATCGGCTGCAAGGCGTGCACCATCGCCTGCCAGGCCGAGAACAACATCCCGATCGTGGGCAAGGCGCAGGTGCGACGCGGGCGCGAGATGCACTGGATCCGCGTCGACCGTTATTACGACGGCGAAGCCGCCAACCCGCGCAGCTACAGCCAACCGGTGCCGTGCATGATGTGCGAGCACGCGCCCTGCGAAGTCGTGTGCCCGGTCGACGCGACGGTGCACGACGCCGAAGGCCTGAACGTCCAGGTGTACAACCGCTGCGTCGGCACGCGTTTTTGTTCCAACAACTGCCCGTACAAGGTGCGGCGGTTCAACTTCATGCAGTACGCCGACAAGCACACCCCGCAATACATGGCGATGCGCAACCCGGAAGTGACGGTTCGGCGCCGCGGCGTGATGGAGAAATGCACCTACTGCATCCAACGTATCGAAACCGCGCACATCGAAGCCGACAAGCAGAACCGCCGCATCCGCGACGGTGAAATCGTCACCGCCTGCCAGGCGGCGTGCCCGACCCAGGCGATTCGCTTCGGTGACATTTCCGACAAGGATTCGGGCGTGTCGAAAGCCAAGACCTCGCCGCGCAACTACGCGATGCTCAACGAACTCGGCACGCGCCCGCGCACCACGTACCTCGCGCGCATCCGCAATCCGAACCCGGCACTTGGGGACGGCGAATCATGAGCGCCGCGATTCGCCACGAAATAATGCTTGAACCCCTCCGGGAGAGGGACAGGGGTGCGGGTCCGGGCGGTGTTCCACGTTTCGGCAATCATGGCGCCATACCGCACCTTGGACCCTCATCCGGCGCCACGCGCCACCTTCTCCCGGAGGGAGAAGGGAAAAAAGCGGAGCGCATTGAGTCGTGAGCGCAGTGCTGCCACGCGATGTGCTGCCGCCGGTGATCGCACCGGGCGAAACGAACACGTCGATCAGCGCGAAGATCAGCGATGCGACGCTGCGCCGTCCGACCGGCTGGCTGTGGATCGGCGGATTCCTGCTGTCGCTGCTTGCATGCGCGCTGCTGTTCGTCGGCACCTGCTGGTTGCTGTACGCCGGCATCGGCATCTTCGGACTGAACATTCCGGTCGCGTGGAGCTTCTTCATCGCGAACTACGTGTGGTGGATCGCGATCGGCATGGGCGGCACCTTCATTTCGGCCGCGATGTTCCTGACGCGGCAGGGCTGGCGCAACTCGATCAACCGTTTCGCGGAAGCCATGACGGTGTTCGCGGTATCGGTGTCGGGCATCTTCCCGATCCTGCATCTCGGGCGTCCATGGTTTTTCTATTGGCTGTTCCCCTATCCCGATGTCATGAATGTCTGGCCGCAATGGCGCAGTTCGCTGGAGTGGGATTTCTGGGCGATCCTCGCGTACCTGATCGTGTCGATCGTGTACTGGTACGCCGGCATGCTGCCCGACCTCGCGACGCTGCGCGACCGCGCACCGAACCTCGCGCAGGCGCGCTTCTACGGGCTGCTGTCGCTGGGTTGGCGCGGCGAAGCGCGCCACTGGATGCGGCTGGAGAAATTCAATCTCGTCACTGCGGGACTCGCGGTGACGCTGGTGTTTTCCGTGCACAGCATGGTCGCGCTGGATTTTTCCGAAGGGCTGGTGCCGGGCTGGCACGAAACGATCTTTCCTCCGTTCTTCATTGCCGGCGCGCTGTTCTCGGGCTTCGCGATGGTGCTGGTGCTCGGGATCCCGCTACGCAAGTGGTTCGGCTTCGAGGCGTACCTGACCGAACGCCACATCGTGAACATGGCCAAGATGATGCTGGCCGCGGGCCTGTTCGTCGACTACAGCTACTTTTCGGAAATCTTCACCGCGTTCTATTCGATGGACCGGTACGACGTCGCGATGACGATGCATCGCGCGGTCGGCCCGTACGCGTGGGTGTTCTGGGGCACGATCCTGTTCAACGTGCTGCTGATCCAGTTGCTGTGGTTTCCGCGCGTGCGGCGCAACGCGGGCGCGGTGTTCGCGATCGCGCTTGGCGTGCTGGTGGGCATGTGGCTGGAACGCTTCATGCTGGTCGTCACCAGCCTGTACGAGGATTTTCTGCCATCCGCGTGGGGCATGTTCTGGCCGACCTTCTGGGACATTGCGTTCCTGATCGGTTCGATCGGCCTGTTCTTTTTCATGTTCCTGCTGTTCACGCGGCTGCTGCCGATGCTGTCGATGTTCGAGCTGCGCAAGTTGCTTGCGGCGCGGCGCCGTGCGGAGACGCAACGATGAACGCGCGCCTGCACGGGCTGCTGGCGGAGTTCGCCGAAGCGGAGCATTTGCTTGCGGCGGTTCGGCGTGCGCGCGAAGAGGGCTACTGCGCGTCGTGCATCGAAGCGTACTCGCCCTATCCGGTCGAAGGACTCGCCGAGGCGCTGGGCGCGCGTCATCACCGGGTACCGTTCTGGATGCTGGTCGGCGCGCTGGTCGGCGGCGCGTTCACCTACTGGCTGGAGTGGTATTCGGCAGTGGTGAACTATCCGATCAACGCCGGCGGGCGGCCGTTGTTCTCGTGGCCTGCGTTCATCCCGCCGGCGGTGGAGATGACGATCCTGTGGGCGGTGCTGTTCGGTATCGGCGCCGTGTTGTTCGGCGCACGACTGCCGCGCGTGCGCCATCCCTTGTTCGAAAGCCACGAATTCGAACGCGCGACCAGCGATCGCTTCTTCCTGTTGGTGCGCGGCAACGATCCGCGGTTCGATGCCCAGGCCACGCAGTCGTTCCTCGGGACGTTGTCGCCACTTTCGGTGGTGGAGGTGGCGGAGGAATGAAACCTTCACGCCATTCCGAACCCTCATCCCTGCCCCTCTCCCGGAGGCAGATGGGTTCAAAGCTGTCCGCTTTCCCTCCAGGAGAAGTCGAGCGAATCGAGCGCGCGCGTCGCGCGAACGCGCAGCGCCGGGAAAAAGTACGGGTCGTGCGGGCCGCCTTGTTGTGCGCACTTGCAACGCTTGCGCTCAGCAGCTGCGAACGCGGCATGCACGAGATGTACGACCAGCCGAAGTACAAGCCGCTGACACCGAGTCCATTGTGGGCGGACGACAATTCGTCGCGGCCGCAGGTGCCGGGCACCGAACCGTATTCCGCCGGCGCGCTGGCCGGCACCACCAGCGGGCGGAAGGGTCGCGTGGCGCCGGTCCTACCCGCGAGTTCGGTCAGCGGCGTGGACGCGAACGGCAAGCCGCTCGCGCGCGCCGGCGCCGCCGCTTCGCCGGGCTATTCCAATCCGCTCCCGATCACGCCGACGCTGCTCGCGCGCGGACGGCAACGTTTCGACATCTATTGCGCACCCTGCCACAGCCGCGTCGGAGACGGCAACGGCATGATCGCCGAGCGCGGCTTCCCGCATCCGCCGAGTTACCACACCGCAGCGCTGCGCAACGCGTCCGACAGCCATTTCTACCAGGTGATCACCAACGGCTACGGCGTGATGTATCCGTATGCCGATCGCATTTCGCCGCATGACCGCTGGGCGATCGTCGCCTACATCCGCGCGCTGCAGTTGAGCCAGCACGCGCCGAAGTCGGATTTGAGCGTGGAGGATTTGCAGAGACTGGGCACCTCGAAGCCGCTTGCACCCTACCCCTCTCCCTCCGGCGCTGTGAACCCCTCTCCCCCCGGAAGAAGGGCAGGGGTGAGGGTTCGGACAACGCGCACCACTCAGCTTCGTACCGAACCCTCATCCGGCGCTTCGCGCCACCTTCTCCCGGAGGGAGAAGGGAAGAAGCTCCCGAAGGGCGAGGGGAAAGCGGGCGCTTCGCCATGAACATTTGGCTCCCCCGCACGCTCGCGCAATGGTTCGCGCTGCTGGTCGGCATCGTGGCGCTGGTCGCGTGCCTGCTGCTGGGGCTGTGGCGCGAACCGAAGCAGGCGCTGCTTTCGTATCTGTTCGCGTTTTTCTTTTTCACGGGTTTGAGTATCGGCAGCCTGGCGCTGCTGATGATCCACGCGATCACCAGCGGTGCATGGGGCGACTGCATCCGCGCACCATTGCTGGCGGCCGCGCGGTTGCTGCCACTGATGGCGCTGGCGGCAATCCCGGTACTGGTGTGGATGCGCGTGCTTTATCCATGGACCGGATCCGCACCGAACGCGCAGGCGCAAGCGCAAGGCTGGTATCTCGACGACACGTTCTTCGTGATCCGCACCGCCGTCTATTTCGTGGTGTGGATCGGATGGCTGATCGCCTTCACCCGCAACCTGGGCGACCGCGTCCGCGCGCGTCGCATCGCCGCGCCGGGGCTGATCGTGTTCGGCGTTACTTCGCTGCTGGCATCCGTCGACTGGGCCGTGTCGCTGACACCGAACTGGCATTCGTCGATATTCGGGATGATGGTCGGCACCGGCTGGCTGCTGGGCGCCTGCGCGCTGGCCGTCGCGGCGGCCGCATGGCCACGGGATCGCAACGCGACGCCCGAGCCCGGCGTGCTGCACGACCTCGGCAACCTGCTGCTGATGTTCGTGCTGGCGTGGTCGTACCTCGCCTTCATGCAGTACCTGACCGTCTGGATCGCCGACCTGCCCGACGAAAACGCGTGGTACATCCCGCGCACGCTCACGTCATGGCGATACCTCGCGTGGTTCCTGGTCGCCTGCAACTTCGCGCTGCCGTTTGCCGTGCTGCTGTCGCGCGCCGCCAAGCGCCGTCGGGCGTGGTTGCTTGGCGTCGCCGTGATGCTGGTCGTCGCGAATTTCGCCGACGCGTTCTGGCTGATCCTGCCCGGCTTCCGCCCCGGCGGTTTCGCGTTGCGCTGGACCGACCTTTGCGCACCGGTGGGCATCGGCGCGTTGTGGTGGTGCGGCTGGATCGGGCATCTCCGCCAGGCGCGGCGCATGGCACGCCCGTCGATCGCCGCCGCCAACGGACTGGAGCGCTCGCATGGCTGAGTCGATGGAAAAGCCGTTCGGCCACGAGCCCGACGCGATCAACTACCGCACGATCGTGATCGGCGCGGGCGTCCTCGCGGTGGTCGTGATCGCGATCGCGGTGGGCCTGCACCTGATCCTGACCCGTGCGGTGATCCCGAACCACGCGGCGATCGCGGCGCGACCCGCGCAAATTCCACCGAAACCGCGTCTGCAGGCACATCCACAAGCCGATCTCGCGAAGTTCCGCGCGGAAAAACAGGCGCCGCTGTCGGGTTACGCGTGGACCAACACACAGCACGATTACGCGCGCATTCCGATCCAGCGCGCGATGCAGATCTACGCCGCGCAGCATGCGCATCCCGCATCGCCTTCGACATCGGGCAGCGCACCGGCTTCGGCTTCGAGCGGCGCCACGCCGGCAGCGCAGGGAACGCGGTCATGATCCGCGAACTCAAGTTCTCGATTCCCGATCTCCCAAACGGCCTCGTGTTTTGGGGAGAGGGCTCAAAGGCGTGCTTCGCTACCGCGATGATGTTCGTGCTGATGCTCACCGCAAATATCTGCCTTGCTGCACCGACCGCCCACGTCCGCGCCCCTCCCGACCTGCACCAGCGCGTCGGCTTCGACCAGGAACTCGGCGCACAGGTGCCGCTGGACGCAGTGTTCCACGACGCGAGCGGCAAGGCCGTCCATTTGCGCGACCTGCTGCACGGCAAGCCCGTGCTGTTGGTGCCGGGCTACTTCACCTGCAGGACGCTGTGCAGCGTAGTGCGCACCGGTGTTGCCAGGGGCGTGCGTGGCGCCGGCTTCACGCCGGGCAGGCAGTTCGACGTGGTGCTGGTCAGCATCGACCCGAAGGAAACTCCGGCCGACGCGCGCCACGCTCAGCACTTGGATGCGGCGAACCACCCCGACGCCGGTGTGCCGCAATGGCGCTACCTGAGCGGAGCACAGACATCGATCGCCCCCCTGATGCACACCATCGGCTTCCGCTACATGTTCGACGCGCGCAGCGACCAATTCGATCACGCGACCGGCATCGTGGTGCTGACGCCCGACGGCAAGGTTTCGCAGTACCTGTTCGGTGTGAAGTTTCCGGCCGAGACGCTGCGGCTGGCGCTGGTGAATGCCTCGCACGGAGGCGTCGGCAACCTCATCGACCGGCTGGTGCTGCTGTGCTGCCAGTACGACACCTCCACCGGGCGCTACACGCTGACGATCCACCGGATCATGCAGGGGCTCGGCATTTCGTTCGCGGTGCTGCTGGCTGGCTTCATCGTGTTCCTGCGCCACGCCGAAACGCGTCGCAGGGAGGCGCAGCCGTGAACGGCGGCGGTTGGTTCCACCTGCTGCCCAACGCGTCCGCCAACGCGCGGCCGCTGGACGAGTTGTGGTGGGCGATGGTCGGGTTGTGCGCGCTGGTCGCGATCGGTGTGTTCATGGCGATGTTCGTGTTCTGCATACGCTATCGCAAGGGCCGCCCCGCGGATCGGCAACTGGCGAAGGAAACACTGCCGGTGGAACTCACCTGGACGACGGTGCCGTTCCTGATCTTCATGGGCGTGTTCGTGTGGAGCCTCACGCTGTACGCGCGCAGCCGCACGCCACCCGCGAACGCGGAAACCATCTACGTGGTCGGCAAGCAGTGGATGTGGAAGGTGCAGCACCCCGGCGGCCAGCGTGAGATCGACACGCTGCACGTGCCGATGGGCGTGCCGATCCGGCTGACGATGACTTCGCAGGACGTGATCCACAGTTTCTTCGTGCCGGCATTCCGGGTGAAGCAGGACGTGCTGCCGGACCGCTACACGCAACTGTGGTTCACCGCCACGCAGGCTGGCGACTACCCGCTCTATTGCACCCAATATTGCGGGCTCGATCACTCGAAAATGGGCGGCCAGGTGATCGTGATGGCGCCGCGTGCGTACGCGCGCTGGCTCGATGAAAACGACACCGGCACCAGCCTCGCGGCGCGGGGCGCTGCGCTGTTCCGAGCCAAAGGCTGCAGCGGCTGCCACGGCGCGAACGCGTCGGTGCATGCACCGGACCTCGACGGAATCTGGGGCCGCATCGTGCACCTTGCCGACGGCAGCACCGTCAAAGCTGGCGATCGCTACATCCACGACTCGATCATGCTGCCCGACGAGCAGATCGTCGCGGGTTACGCGCCGATCATGCCGTCGTTTTCGGGCGAATTGAGCGAAGGCGACGTGCTGGCGCTGATCGCGTATCTCAAGTCCACCAAGCCGGGCCTGCAGCCTGCGCAGGAGGGCACGAAGCAATGAACGCCAACGCCATCGCGCCGGACCTTCCGGAGCTGGAACCGCCGCGCAACTTCTACATGCACAAATCGGGACTCCGAAGCTGGTTGCTCACCACCGACCACAAGCGCATCGCGATCCTGTACGCGATCACGGTCACGCTTTTCTTCATCATGGGCGGCGTCGCCGCGGCGATGATCCGCATCAATCTCGTGGAACCGCAGGGCGCGCTGCTCTCGGCGGAAACCTACAACAAGACCTTCACCTTCCACGGCGTGGTGATGGTGTGGTTCTTTTTGATTCCGTCGATCCCCGCGACGCTGGGCAACTTCCTGCTGCCGATCATGATCGGCGCACGCGACCTCGCGTTCCCGCGCCTGAACCTAGCAAGCTGGTACCTGTTCGTGATCGGCGGCTGTTTCACGATCGCGTGCCTGCTGCTGGGCGGCGTCGACACCGGCTGGACGTTCTACACGCCGTTCTCGACGATGTTCTCCAACACCAACGTGATCCTGGTCGTGGTGGGCGTATTCGTCACCGGTTTCTCGACCATCCTCACCGGGCTCAATTTCATCGTCACCACACACAAGCTGCGGATGCCGGGCATGACGTGGTTCAAGCTGCCGCTGTTCGTGTGGGCGATGTACGCGGTGAGCGTGGTGATGGTGCTGGCGACGCCGGTGCTGGCGATGACGCTTTCGCTGATCGGGCTGGAGCGCATCGCGCACGTCGGCATCTTCGACCCGGCGCTCGGCGGCGATCCGCTGCTGTTCCAGCACATGTTCTGGTTCTACTCGCACCCGGCCGTGTACATCATGATCCTGCCCGCGATGGGCGTGGCCAGCGAGATCATCCCCTGCTTCGCGCGGCGCAAGATCTTCGGCTACAAGTTCATGGTGTACGCGCTGGTCGGGATTTCGGTGATCGGCTTCCTCGTCTGGGGCCACCACATGTTCGTGGCCGGGATGTCGGCCACCGCCACGCTGGTGTTCTCGATCCTTTCCTTCATCATCGCGGTGCCGTCGGCGATCAAGGTGTTCAACTGGACCGCGACGCTCAGGCGCGGGCGGATCAGCTTCGAAGCCCCGATGCTGTACGCGCTGGGTTTCGTGGGGCTGTTCATGCTGGGCGGGCTGACGGGCCTGATGCTGGCCGCACCCGCGCTGGACATCCCGCTGCACGCGACCTATTTCGTGATCGCGCATTTCCACTACGTGATGGTGGGCGGCTCGGTGATGGCGTACCTCGGCGGCATCCATTACTGGTGGCCCAAGATCACCGGGCGGATGTATTCGGAAGCGTGGGCGCGTTTCGCGGCGATCCTGATGTTCTTCGGCTTCAACATGACCTTCTTCCCGCAATACGTGCTCGGCTACCTCGGCATGCCGCGCCGCTACCACGCGTACCCGCCTGAGTTCCAGACGCTCAACATCCTTTCGTCGGCGGGCGCTTCGATCCTGGCCGTCGCCTACCTGATTCCGGTGGTCTACCTCGGCTGGTCGTTGTTCCATGGCGCGCGGGCGGGCAACAACCCGTGGGGCGCGCGCGGACTCGAATGGCAGACCACCTCGCCGCCGCCCAAGGGCAATTTCCTCGAACGGCCGGTGGTGCAGAAGGCCTACGCCTACGACGAACCCGCGCCGGGCGGCGAACCCGCAACGGGAGCCGCGGCGTGAACAGCAGCGCCGCCGGCATTCGCGAACAAGACCTTCGCGCGCGCGGACTGGTCGCCGAGCAATTCGACGATGCGGAACAGCAGCACGCGACCGCGCAGTTCGGGATGTGGGTGTTCCTCGCGACCGAAGTACTGTTCTTCGGCGTACTCTTCGCGGGCTACGCGGTGTGCCGCGTCCGCGACCCGCAGGGATTCCTGCTTGGCAGCCAGCACACCGAGATCCTGTTCGGCGCGGTCGAGGCCGGGATTCTTTTGCTGAGCAGCGCCACCGTCACCTTCGCGGTCAACCTGATTCCGTTCGATGCGCGCCGCGTGGTCACTCTGTTGCTCGCGGTCACCGCGCTGCTGGGCGTCGCTTTCCTGGTACTGCACGGCGTCGAGTACAGCCACGAACACGACGAACACCTGATGGTGGGCGTGGATTTCGCGCAATCCGGCCCACACGCGCGCGGGATCGAATTGTTCTTCTTCCTCTATTACGCGATGACGCTGTACCACAGCCTGCACGTGCTGGTGGGCGTGTGCGCGATCGCGACGATGGCCGTGCTGGTGTGGCGCGGAAAAATCCGCAGCGGGTACACCACGCCGTTGGTTTTGGCCGGGTTGTACTGGCACCTCGTGGACATCGTCTGGATTTTCCTGTTTCCGTTGATGTACTTGATTGGGCGATAGCCGGACGACCGGGACTATGACGCTGGCGTCAAACAGCCCAACAAACGTCGTCATTCCGGGACTCACACCCGTTCCGCGCGTGCGAGGACCCCAAATCGGTTTCGAATTCGTGGTGGCCAATGCAACAAACCGATTCCGGATCCGCGCTGAGCGGCGTCCGGAATGACAAGGAACAACCGTGGGGACAACGCAAAGGGAGCATCGGCATTTGCCAGTGGAGAACCATCATGAATCGCGAAATCCTGAAACAAACCGCACGTACGCCCGCACTGGCCCTGCTCGGTTTGCTGGCATTGCTCGCCATCAACATCGGGTTTGCCTACGCGCCGATCGGCCCACACTTGCGGTTGTCGGTGAAGCTGACGATCTGCTTCGGAATGGCGTTCACGCTGATGGTGTTCTGCATGCATCTGCACCGCGCGACGGGTTTGCTGCGGCTGGCGGCCGCGACCGGATTCGCATGGCTGGCGATCATGATCGGCCTGATGCTGACCGATTACTTCACGCGCGTGCCGGTGCCGCCGCCGTGGTGAACGGCGGGCGTGCCGGCTTGCGCGCGAACGCAAGCCACCTGGTCTTCACACATCGCTGCGTAAAGTTCAGGGGTGGTTGCGAAGGACGTGCCCACACTGATCGTGCGCAACCGAAGGAGAAATCGCATGGAACAGCAATGGGACTTCTTCAAGAAAAGCGAGACGTCGATGGGCGTGTTCTATCCGCTGCATTACATCGTCGCGGGATACGACAACCTGGATGACGCGCAAGCCGCCGAAACCGCGTTCCGCGAATCGGGCGTCGCCGCGGAAGACGTGCGCGCAGCCAGCGGCGAGTTCGTGGCCGCGCAACTCGAATCGCGCGTCGATCGCAACATGCTGGACAAGCTCAACAACGAACTGGTGAAGATCTTCGGCACTGAAAAGGCCTACACCACCGAGGACAAGCAGCACGCCGGCGACGGCGGCGCGTTCCTGTTCGTGTACGCGCCGAAGGACGAGGACGCGGCCA
Source organism: Rhodanobacteraceae bacterium (assembly GCA_036845145.1). Lineage (GTDB taxonomy): Bacteria > Pseudomonadota > Gammaproteobacteria > Xanthomonadales > Rhodanobacteraceae > 66-474. The sequence goes on from DAIUEL010000001.1 coordinate 27,160, forward strand.
ACGCCAAGTTGGTGTTCGACAAGCGTCCGCCGGTGTTCGCGCGGCGTTACCTGCGGATCGCGATCGAGCAGATCGTCACCAATCCGAAGGCGACGTAGCAGGGTCTTGGTCATTCCGGCGCCGCGCAGTGGCGATCCGGAATCGCCGGGTCCCCGCACCAGTAGAACTGGCGCGAGCCCCGGAATGACAGCCAAGTTCCTGCGGAACGGCGCGTCAGGACGCCGTCACCATCTGCTCGATCAGTTCGCTGATGCGCGAGGCATCGAGTGGCTTGACGAGGTGTTCGTCGAAACCCGCCGCCATCACGCGCGCACGGTCGCCAGGTTGGCCGTAGCCGGTCACCGCGATCAGCGGCAGGCTTTCGCGGCCCGGCATGCGCCGCACCGTTTGCGCCACTTCATAGCCGTCGATCACCGGCAACCCGATGTCGACCAGCGCCACCTGCGGCTCGAAGGTTTTCATCGCCTGCAGCGCCGCGGCGCCGTCGTGCACGACGTGGGTACGATAGCCCATTTCCTGCAGCAGCAGTGCCAGGCTTTCCGCCGCAAGCACGTAGTCGTCCACCACCAGCACCTTGATGCGCCCGTCGTCGCGGACGGGGGCCGCGGGTTTCCGCGTTTCGGTTTGCGCCGGCGCCGCATCGCGCGGATGCGGCTGTTCCAGCAACGGCAGGCGCACGGTGAATTCGCTGCCCTTGTAGGCGCCATCACTGGCAGCCTCCACCGTTCCGCCATGCAGTGTCACGAGGTTGCGCACGATCGAAAGGCCCAACCCGAGGCCGCCGTGCGAACGGTCGATCGCCTGCCGGCCCTGGCTGAAAAGTTCGAATACGCCCGACAGCAGGTCGGCTTCGATGCCCTGGCCTTCGTCGCGCACGCGCAGCACCGCCTGCCCGTCTTCGGCTGATGCACTCAGCCACACGTTGCGGCCGGGCGGCGAATATTTCGCGGCATTGCCGAGCAGGTTCACCAGTACCTGCACCAGCCGACGCCGATCGCCCGAGACGATCAGGCGCGCATCCACCTGCACGTGCAGCGAATGGCTGCGTTCCTCCATCACGGTCTGCGTGGTTTCCACCGCCGCGGCCACGACTTCACCCAGATCCACTTCCTCGGTTTTCAGCTCGATCTTGCCGCTGGCGATCCGCGAAACGTCCAGCAGATCGTCGACGAGGCCGGTGAGATAGCGCACCTGCGCCTCGATGATGCCGCGCTCGCGCACGAAAGTTTCCGGCGCGCGCAGCTTCATCAATTCCACGGTGGTCGTGATCGGCGCCAGCGGATTGCGCAACTCGTGGCCCAGCATCGCCAGGAACTCATCCTTGACGCGGTTGGCGTTCTGCAGGCGCGTCTGGTTTTCGCGCAGCGCCTCTTCCACCAGCGCGCGCTCGGTGGCGGCCCAGATGCGCTCGGCCACGTCTTCCAGCAACGCCACCTCGTGCGGAGACCAGCGGCGAGGCGAGGCGCTGCCCACCACCAGCGCCCACATGGCATTCCATTCGCCCGCACGAATCGGCACCGCGATCAGCGCCGTCATGCCGCCCAGCCCGCGAATCGTCGCTTTCTCCGCGTCCGAAAAATCCGGCTCGGTCGCAAGGTCGTCGACCACCAGCGGTTGCGTCTGGAGCCGCCGTCCCGCCGACGGGAAGTCCGAGATCGGCAATTCACCCGACTCGCCGAACGCCGGCGGCAAACTGCCGTCGTGATATTCCGCGATCAATCGCGCCCGGTTCTCGGCCTCCGATATCCGGGTGATGTAGCAACGGTCCACGCCAAGTTGCCCGGCCAGCATCCGCACGCCGACTTCGCCGACCGCACGTTCGCCGGCCTCGGCGCGCAAGGCATCGCTCAATTCCAGCAGGAACGATTGCTGCTCTTCGCGCGCGCGCATGGCCGCTTCGATGCCCTTGCGTTGCGTGATTTCCTGGGACAGCACCGCCACCCGACACTGCTCCGGCGTGCCGACTGCGAACGCATACACGCTGTACCAGCGTTCGACCGCGACCGCGCGCCGCTCGAACCGCTCGGCATTGCCGGTCAGCGCGATCCGGCCGAACGCTTCCAGCCAGAACGGCTCGATCTGCGGGGCAACCTCGCGGATGCGCCTGCCGATCAGATAACCCTGCCCGACCTGTGCCTCGACCACCGGATTGGCCTCGACGAAGGTGTAATCCTCCGCGTTGCCGGCTTCGTCGAACAACAACTCGATCACGCAGAAACCTTCGTCGACCGAATCGAACAGGGTGCGGTACTTGACCTCGCTTTCCTGCCGCTCGGCGTTGGCCCGCGCGCGTTCCACCGTGTCCCAGGTGCGCTCGGCCACTTCCTCGACCAGCATGATCTCGGCTCGGGTCCACGCGCGCGGCTCGGTGCTTTGGACGCAGACGCCGCCCAGAAACACGCCGTCCTTGGCGATCGGCGCGGCCACGCAGGCGCCGACGTCGGGCGCAAGACAAATGTGCAACCGGCTCTTGCACTCGCCGGCTGCGCGCGTGTCCTCGCACACCAGCGTCTTGCCCCGTTCGAAATCGGCGATGAAGGCGTCGTCGTGCGATTGCGGAAAGCGTCCGATCCGCGCCGGCAAATCGGGCAAGTGATAGCCCTCGGCCTCGATCACGTCCACCCACTGGTCATCTTCACGCTCTGCCCGGAAGTGGAAGGCGCGCGCTGCTTTCAAGTGCTCGCCCAGCATCTGCATCGCGATGTTCTGCACCGCAAGCGGATCGGCGGTCGCGCGCATCGCATCGGCAAGCCGCAACAGGAAAGCCTGCCGCTGCCCGCTTTCGCGCAACGCGGTTTCCAGACGCTTGTTCTCGGTGATGTCGCGCGCGATCTTGGACGCCGCCACCACCGCGCCCGTGCGACCCTTGATCGGCGATATGCTCAGCGACACGTCCAGCAGCGAGCCATCCTTGCGTTTGCGCACGGTTTCGTAGTGATCGATGCGCTCGCCGTGGCGGATGCGCGCCAGGATGCCGGGTTCCTCGTCCACCCGGTCGGGCGGCATCAAGATCGTGACGGGCTTTCCGATGGCCTCCGCTGCGGTGTAGCCGAACATCCGCTCCGCCGCCGCGTTCCAGGTCTGGATCACGCCGTCCAGATTCTTGCTGATGATCGCGTCATCGGACGATTCCACGATCGCGGCCAGCCGGCCCATGGCGCGCGCGGCGCGCTTGTGCTCGGTGATGTCGTTGAACACGGCCGCCACCAGCGCCGCGCCGTCACCGCCAATGCGCGAGAACTGCACGTTGTACCAGCGCCCCGTGGCGGCCTTGAAGTCTTCCAACCGCGCAGGCTTGCCGCTTTGCACCACTCGTTCGATCGCCCCCAGCCACTGCCGTTCGTATTCCGGCATCACCTTGCTGATCCGGTGGCCGACCGCGTCGTGCATGCCGCTTTCACGTTCGAAAGCGGGGTTGGTTTCGCGAAACCACAGATCGACGACCCTGCCGTCGGCGTCGCGGTCCGCCTCGATCACGCAGAAACCCTGGTCGATGCTTTCGAACAGGCTGCGATATTTTTCCTCGCCCTGCCGCAGCGCGGTTTCGGCCTGGGCGCGCTCGACGGTAGCCCAGGTGCGCTGGGCGATTTCCTCGACCAGCGCGATTTCGTCCACCGTCCAGTGGCGCGGTTGGCCTTGGTGCAGCGCAAGGAACGCCACCAACCGACCGTCCTTGACCAGCGGCACCTTCAGCAGCGCACGCATGTGGTACGCGCGGCAATGTCGGCGTTCCTCTTCGGTCAGCGCCTGCCAATCATCCAGGTCATCGACGACGAGCGTGTTGCCGGCACGCAGCGCATAGGCGGCGGCGAGGCCGAATTTTTCCAGCCGATAGGGATTCGGCATGGAAGCGGCGCCCTCGCTGCGAAAGTCGCCGGTGAAGCTCGCGTGACCGGTCGTGTCGACATCGGCGTAGTACGCCCGGTCCACCTTCATGCGGCGGCCCAGTGTCTCGCAGGCCTGCGTGCGTACCACCCGCGCGTCCGACAGCGGCCGCAGCACGTCGCCCAGCTCAAGCAGGGCGGATTGCCGTTCATCGCTTCGCGCCAGTACCGCCGCCGCACGCAGTCGCTCGGCAGCCGCGTGGTGACGCTCAGTCACCTCCACCAGCGTCACCAGCACGCCGGCGACTTCGTCCGCACCGCCACGCATCGGGCTGTAGCAAAGGTCGAACCAGGCGTCCGCCGTCCGGCCGTTCCGCGTCAGCGGATACAGCGCGTCCTCGAACATCAGGGTCTCGCCCCGGAACACGCGGTCATAGATCGGTTGGTTGATGTGCCACACCTCGGGCCAGCATTCCCGCGTGGGCTGGCCGAGTCCCGCCGGGTGCTTGTCGGCCATGACCTTGGCATAGCCGTCGTTGTAGATCTGCAGCAGTTCGCGACCCCACAGGATCACCTGCGGGAAACGATTGGGCAGGACGAGTTCGACGGCCGAGCGAAGGCTTCGCGGCCAGGACGCGATCGGTCCCAGCGGCGTTGCCGCCCAGTGATACGCGGCCACCAGTGCGCGCATCGGGCACGCTTCGACCGCATCATCGATCGATGGACCCGGAGACGATTCCTTGACCGTCGTCATGCACTCTCCTGACGCAAGCCCGTCTTGACCGGCCATTATAGGCTCGAGGCGTCATGCGGAAAGTTGCCAACCCGTGACGAAAGTCGTATCCAATGCGCGCGCGGTTGCGCTGCTGCCGGAGACGAGCGCGCGCGATTCCCGATTCCCGAATCCAGATTCCCGGTCGTTCACGGCTTCAACACGATCTTGATCGCGCCGTCCTGCTTCTTCTGGAAAATCTCGTAGCCGTGCGGCGCATCGTCCAGCGGCATCCGATGCGTGCACAGGTCCTCGGCGCCGAGTGGATCGGCATCGTCCAGGAGGTACGGCATGATGTCCGGTACCCAGCGCTTGACGTGCGCCTGTCCCATCGCGATCGTCACGCCCTTGCAGCGCGGCCAGCCGGTCCACGCCGGCCTTGGGAATCATCTTTTGCGATATCGCGTCAGGCAGCAGGCCCGCGGATTTTTGCATCACCTCCCGCACCGGCGCGCCGTGCGCTTCCATGCCGACCGCGTCGATCACTCCGTCCGGTCCGCGACCGTGGGTCTGCTCACGGATGTATGCCGGCACGTTGTCGACCTGGCTGGTGTCGATGGTTTCGACGCCGTGACGCGCCGCCATCTGCAGGCGTTCGGGCACGAGGTCGATGCCGAAGACGCGTTCCGCGCCGCGTGCCAGCGCGATGCGGCAGCACATCTGTCCGATCGGCCCGAGTCCGAACACCGCCAGCGTGCCGCCGTCGGGCACGTTGGCGTATTCGACCGCCTGCCACGAAGTCGGCAGCACGTCGGACAGGAACAGGAAGCGCTCGTCGTTCGGGCCTTCCGGCACCTTGATCGGGCCGAACTGCGCCTGCGGCACGCGCAGGTATTCGGCCTGCCCGCCAGGCACCTGCCCGTACAACTTGGTGTAGCCGAACAACGCGGCGCCGTTGCCGTGCGCCTTCACCTGCGTGGTTTCGCATTGGGCCATCAAGCCGTGGTTGCACATCCAGCAATGCCCGCAGGCGATGTTGAACGGCACCACTACGCGATCGCCCGGCTTGATCTGGGTGACCTCGCTGCCGACCTCCTCGACGATGCCCATCGGCTCGTGGCCAACGATGTCGCCTTCCTCCATGAACATCGTGAGCACGCCGTACAGGTGCAGGTCCGAACCGCAGATCGCGGTGGAGGTGATGCGCACGATCGCGTCGGTGGGTTGCTGGATGCTGGGATCGGGCACCTTGTCGACGCGAAAATCTTCCTTGCCGTGGAACGTGACTGCTCGCATCAGTCATTCCTCGATGAATTTGAATCGATGGCTCCGGGCAATATCCCGTTCACCCGAATTGGCCGGGAACGGTGCCCGCTTGCGCGGCGCCGTTGCCCTGCGGCACCGGGACCGACCCGGTTTCGACGAGATTCTTGAAACGCAGCAGCGCGCGGCTCGCAAGCCGTTGCGGTGTAGGTCCCAACATCTTGATCGCGCCGCGGCCGAGCGCGCCGCCTGGAGGATCGAAACGCATCGCGAGGCGCACCTCGGTGCCGAGCCCCTGCGGCGCTTCGTGGAAGCGTACTTCGCCGTCATTCGGGAACGCCGCGTCGCCGACCGAGCGCCAGCGCAGCAACTCGCCTTCGCGCTCCTCGGTGATTTCCGATTCCCATTCCACGCCCTTGTCGGCCGGTCCGTGCGCGTTCCAGCGCCAGTGTCTTTCGCCGGTCGAACGCACGTCGGCGAAATCGCCCATCACACGCGAAAGCATGTCCGGGTTGCACCACGCTCGGTACAGCTCCGCCGCAGGCTTGTCGATGGTGACGGCGCTTTCGATCTCGATCGGCCCGGTTTGCGCGGCATTCCTGCCCAGCCATTCGTACACCGCGCAATGGCCGCTGATGCCGCGCCGGACCAGTTCCGCCCCGGCCGCCGCGAGCACCAGTCCGCCCAGCGATCGCCGCCGCAAGCCCCACATCACCAGCGCACCACCCGCCAACCCCGACACGACGCGTTCGACGTCGCCGACATTCATTGTCTTGCCCGATTCCGTCATGAAACTTCTCCTTGTCCATTGCCGGCGCGCGGCGCGTGCGCTATCTGATCGTATCCAGATAAATCGCGATGTCGCGCGCCTCCTGTTGCCTGATACCCATGTCCGGCATGTCCACGCCGGGCACGACCTGTTGCGGATGCTGGATCCAGAATTGCAGATTGTCCGGATCGTTCGGCAGCACGCCCGCGATGTACGTGCGTCGGCTCCAGTGCGTCAACGGCGGCCCGACCAGCCCATCGGCGCCGTTGATGCCGGGGATCGTGTGGCAGGAGCCGCACCCGTACTTCGAGATGAGTTGCGCACCGCGCCGCACGGCGATGTCGTGCGCCCGATCCTGCGCATCATTGGCGCAGCCGGAAAGCATCAGCGCCAGCAGCGGTACTGCGACCAGCAACATCGGCAGCGCGTGCGGCACGCTGCGGAACGCGCGCGTCGCGCGACGCTCGTCGGCGCGGAACCATGCGAAGAACACCGTGCACAGCGCGCCCGCGTGCGCGAGGTTGGAAGGAATCCACATGATGATGCCCGCGAGCTGCTGGTCGTCCAGCGGGGTCAGGCCATAGGCTTGCGTCGCATGCAGGTACGCGCCATAAAGCGGCGCCGGCGCGAACGTCAGCACCGCGCCGATCATGCCCATCACGAATCCCGCGGACACCACGAACACGACCGTCGCGCCATAACCCAGCGCGCGCCGCTGGCCGTACGGTTCGATCACGAGCGTCCAGAACTGCAGCGAAACCAAGAGGAAACTCAAATGTTCGAGATCGTGCAGCCATTCATTCCGGACCGCCGCGTCGTACGGGCCCGGAAGGTGCCAGAAGCACAGCGCCACCGTCAGCAGCACCCACACGACCAGCGGGTGCATCAGCCCCCGGAAGGCCGCGTCGAGCCCTGTGCGCTTCCATCCGCGCACCACTGCACGCCGTCCGCCCAGGTCGAACGCCCACAACCAGGTGATCACCGGCCGGCCATACACCAGCAGCGGCGCAATCACCAGCAGCAACAGCATGTGCTGGAACATGTGCGCGGAAAAGAGATCGTCAGCCACGGCGTCCAGCGGCGAAACCAGCGCAAGCAGCAGCACGAAAAGGCCGCCGAAAAACGACACCGCGCGCCAGCGCCCCAGGATCGCGCCGCGCTGCGCGCCCATCCTGCGCACGCCGAGCGCGTAGGGCACCGCCGCCGCGACGATGCACGCCAGCAGCCAAGGCTCGAAGCTCCAGTCCATCAATATCTGCGACATGCGACATCACCCATGTCGTCATTCCGGACACGGCGAAGCCACGATCCGACCGCGTTTGCAGGATTGCAAACGCGAACGCCAAGGGCGGCTCGCAGAGCGAGCGCCAGGGATGGCGCGAGTGAACCCAGTGACTTTGCTTCTCCGGAACCCCGCG
>DAIUEL010000001.1:35245-58171 GCA_036845145.1 Rhodanobacteraceae bacterium
AGCGCCAGGGATGGCGCGAGTGAACCCAGTGACTTTGCTTCTCCGGAACCCCGCGAAGTCACTGGGTTCCGGGTTCCGCGCTGCGCGCGGCCCCGGAATGATGATTTTGAAATTTTCGGCTTCGGAGCCATGGCCGCCGTCACCAATTCAATAATTGCAAACCGGCTGGATGAACAACATCACGATCGTGAAAACCACCGCGATTGAAAACAGTGCACTGGTCAGCACCGACCAGTGCGCGATGAAACGGTTGCGGAGCTCGCCCGGGCTGCGCGGGTCCACGCCGCGCCACGCGACGTGACTGCGCCACGCCGTCAGCAGCGCGCCGCCTGCGATCAAAACCGCGGCGAGGTCGATGCCGATCAGCCACCACCACAACCGCGGCCACACTGGCGTCACCAGAGGCACGTCGAGCGGATAGCAGGCGTGCGCGGACAATGCGTAGCCGACGATGAGTTGCAGCAGCCATGCGACGGGCGCGCCGAACACCGCGAAGGTTAGCGCGGGCCCGACCGGCAGGCGTGCGACTTCGGGTGGGTTGGTGGGCGTGACGACGTTCATGGCGGGGCTCCATGCGGCGTGATCCACGGCAGCAGGTACAACGTGATGAACACCGCGATCCACGCCGCCACCACGAAGTACCAGTACAGCGCGACCACCGTGACCGCGGAATTGCGTCGCGGCGTGATGTAGCCCAGCGCGCACCAGCCGGTGACCGCGGCCAGGATCAGCACGCCCGCGGCGGTGTGCAGCACGTGGAAGGCGGTGATCGCGTAGAACAGCGATCCGTACGCGCCGCTGTTGGCGAGGAACGGCTCGCCGCGCCAATCGAAACACTGCAACACGATGTAGGCGATGCCCAGCAGCAGCGTCAGGAGCAGGCCGGAATACACCCGGAGCAACGCGCCGAGCCGCATGCCGCGCTCGGCCCACCACATCGTGGCGGCGCTGACCAGCAGGATCGCGGTGCTGGGCGCGGACCAGCGCAGCGGCGGCAGCCCGCTGGGCGGCCACGGTTGCGACGTCTGCGACTGCAGGTAGAAGTAACTGAAGATGAGGTATGCGAACACCGCGGCTTCGGTGCCGATCAACGCCAGCACGCCCCACCATCCGGGCGTGCGGTAGCCGGCTGGCCCGATCGGCAGCGGGCGCGGCAGCGTGCGTTCGTCGTACGCGGTCATGGCCGCGCCCTCTCGGCCCAGCCCATTTCCGGGCTTGGCCAGAACCACCACAGCAGCGCCGGAATCATCGCCAGCAGGCAACCCGCCGCCACCCACCACATCGACATCAAAAGACCCACGAACGTGCCCGCGATCAGCAGCGCCATCGAGATCGGCGCCAGCGTCGCGTGCGGCATCTTCATGATCGCGTCGGGTTCGGCGTCCAGCACCGTGGTGGCGGGGATCTCGTGTTCGTCGTCCAGCACCGCGCCTTCGTCGAGCGCACTTTGCCGGCTTCCGTCGAGCCGCTCTTCCCACAGCGGGTGCAGCGTGGCGATGCGCGGAATCACCGCGAAGTTGTAGCTCGGCGGCGGCGATTCGGTCGCCCATTCCAGCGTGCCGGCGTCCCAGGGATTCGGCGGCGCCTTCGGGCCCTTGACGCGGCTGCGCACCACGTTGATCACGAACAGCAGCACGCCCAGCGCGAACACGAACGCGCCGATCGTGGTGACGAGGTTCAAATCGCCCCAGCCCATGTTCGCGGGATAGGTGTAGATGCGGCGCGGCATGCCTTCGAGGCCGGAGATGTGCATCGGGAAGAAACCGAGGTTGAAGCCGATGAACATCAGCCAGAAATTCCACCAGCCCAGCCGCTCGCTCATCATCCGCCCGGTCATCTTCGGGAACCAGTGGTAGATGCCGCCGACCACCGGGAACACGTTGATGCCGATCAGCACGTAGTGGATGTGCGCCACCACGAAATAGGTGTCGGTGAGTTGCCAATCCAGTGGCACCGCGGCGGTCATGAAACCGGATACGCCGCCGATCACGAACAGCACGATCTCGGCCGCGAAGAACTTGAACGCGGTGGTGAACACCGGCCGCCCGGTCCAGATCGTCGCGACCCACGCGAACACCGACACCGCCGACGGAATCACGATCACGAAACTCGCGGCGGCGAAGAAGCCCATCGCGATCACCGGCAAGCCCGTCGAAAACATGTGGTGCACCCACACGCCGAAGCCCAGCACCATCGTCAGGATCGTGGCCAGTACCACCGCGGCGTGCGCAACCAGCGGACGCCGGCAGTACACGGGCAGACCCTGACTGACGATGCTCATCGCGGGCAGCACGATCGCGTACACCCACGGATGTCCGAAAATCCAGAACAGGTGCTGCCACAGCAACGGACGCCCGCCCGTCGATGTATTGAAGAACTGCGTGCCGAAGCGCCGGTCCAGCCACAGCATCAGGAAATCGAGACTCACTGCCGGCACCGCGAACAGGATGCCGATGTTGGCGACCAGCGTGCCCCAGATCATGATCGGCACCCGGCTGATCGACATCCCCGGCGCGCGGGTCCGGAACATCGTCGCGATGAAGTTCACCGCGCCGGCGGTGGTGGAAATGCCGAGGAAGATCATCCCCAGCGAATAGATGTCCACGTTCCAGTCGGGGTTGTACTGCCGCTCGGCCAGCGGCACATAGTTGAACCAGCCGACGTCGGTGCCCTTGCCGCCCCAGAAGCCGATGTAGAGAAAGATGCCGGCCAGCAGGAACACCCAATAGGTGAACGCGTTCAGGCGCGGAAACGCCATGTCGCGCGTGCCGAGCATCAGCGGCCACAAATAATTGCTGAAGCCCGACAGGATCGGCAGCGAATAGAGAAAGATCATCGTGAAGCCGTGCATGCTGAAGAACTGGTTGTACAGTCCTGGCGACAGCAGATGCTCGTTCGGTTGCGCGAGCTGCAGGCGCATGCCCAGGGCCTCGATGCCGCCCACGACGAGGAACACGAACGCAGTGACGAGGTAGCGCTTGCCGACCTTCTTGTGATCGGTGGTGCCGAGCCAGCCGTAGAGGCCCGGCGGATCCGACCACATGCTCTCCATCTTTTCGTGGAGTTCTTCGGTCGGTCGCGCGATCACCGGCGTCTTGAAGGTTGGATTCGCTGCCATGGTGGCGTCCTTGCCGGTTTCGATCACTTCAACGTCTTCAAATAAGCCAGCAGTGCCTGCAACTGCGGGCCGGTCAGGTTTTCGGGCGGCATGTCCACGCCCGGCTTCTGCGCGGGCGCGTCGCTGACCCACGCTGCAAGGTTGCCGGACGTGTTGCGCAGCGTGCCGGCGGCAATGGTGCGGCGGCTCATCAGGTGCGTGAGGTCGGGACCCAGTACGCCCATGCTTCCTGGCTTGCCGCGCACGCTGTGACAGATGGCGCAGCGCGCGTTGAAAGTGGTTTCGCCTTCGCCCGCCAGGCCGGGCACTGACGCCGCGGCGGGTTGCAACTGGTGTGCCCACCACGCATCGAAAGCCTTTTGCGGTTGCGCGATCACGTACAGCGCCATGTGCGCGTGCTGCAGTCCGCAAAACTCCGTGCACTGCCCGCGATAGACACCGGGCGTGTCGGCTTCCAGCCACGCGTGATTCATCTGGCCGGGAATGGTGTCGGTCTTGCCGGCGAGCTGCGGCACCCAGAACGAATGGATCACGTCGGCGCTGGTGAGGTGTACTTCGACCGGCACGCCGACCGGAATGTGGATTTCGTTGGCGGTGTCGAAGCTGCGCTTCGGATGCCCGAAATAGTCGTAGCGCACTTCCCACCACCATTGGTGGCCGGTCACTTCCACCGTGATCTTCGGATGCCCGGGCGCCGCAGCCGCCGTGCCCAGCACGTAGAACGTCCAGATCGCCGATAGCAGCAACAGCACGATCGACACCGGCACGCCGATCGTCAGCCATGGCAGGCCGTTGCGGCCGTGCGACAACACCGGCCAGCCACGGTTGTCCCAGGCACCGTCGCCGCGTTTCCACCAGATGCCGACCAGCACCGCGAACGCGATGAAGGCCGCGACGAAGATCGACAGCCCCAGCAACCCCCAACCGAGTTTGGTGATGGGATTCGCCGCCGCGCCGTGCGACACCATGTACGTCATCGGTCCCGCGTGCGCGAGCACCGGCGTAGCCAGCAACGCGATGGCGAACGCGCGACGCATCAGTGGCCGCCTGTCGTCGAAGCCGGCGCCGCCGGTGTCTTCGTGCTCGGCGTCATGGCGGGCGCGGGATACGGTGGCTTGGGCGCCGGCTTGGGATGCGCGGGCAGGCGCGGCGGCACGCGCTCGGAAGCGGGATGTGGCGTATTGCCGGGCATCGATCGCACGCCGAGCCGCGTGTTCGGCGCGAACTCCGGATTGGGTTGCGAGAGCGTTTCCACGTAGGTGACCAGTTCCCAGATCGCCTTGGGCGGCAACGCGGTGCCCCACTGCGGCATCCCGTTGGGACGCCCGTGCAGGATGCTCAGGTAGATGTCGCCGGGACTGCCGCCGTAGATCCACTGGTCGTCGGACAGCGCAGGCCCCATCCCGCCGCCGCCACCAGGTGCATGGCAGCCGGCGCAATTCATGGCCGTGAACAGCTTTTTGCCCTGCATCCAGGCGTTGCGATCGCCTTCGTACGGGTTCTTCATCTGCGCGGGCACGCCGATGTGCAGGTCGGAAACCGGTGTGTGCTGCATCTGCGCGGCCGGCGAACCCTGCACCTGCGGCGTCGTCATCTGCGCGAAACCCATCGCGGTCACCGCGAGCGAGGACGCCAACGGGATGACCAGCCAGAACGATTTCATCATGCCCTCCTTGGCTACGCCGCGCGGCAGATCAATCCGACACGGCCTTGCGCGCAAGCCTCGCCTGCAACCCGGGCGCGCCCCGGTTCGCGATTCCGAGCTGCGGCACGCCGTACTGCGTCAGCAGGTCGCGGATCGCGGCGCGATGCGTTTGCAGGAACGCATTCAACTGGTCGCGCAGGGCGGTGTCGCCGTGGCGCACCGCCATCGAGATCGAAAACTGGAATGGCAGGATGGTGTCGGTCGCGGTCAGCGGCACCACTTGCAGCTTGACCGGTTCGCGTGTCGCGAAATAGCCGGCCATCGGCCCCCACGCGATCGCGACGTCCACGTCGCCCTTGGCGACGGCATCGATCAAATCCGACGACGGATTGGGCCTGCTGAAATCGGCGAACAGTTTGTAGACGTGCACGTTCTTGACGATCCCCCGGTGCGCGAGCGTGGCGCCGCCGGGCAGATCCACCCAGTCGTCACCGGTCGCGTGTACGCCGATCTCCAGCGTCCGCAGGCGCGGATCATCCAGCGACTTCAACTGGTACGGCGCGTTCGCGCGATAGACCAGCGCGTAGGCGGAGCGGTAATAAGGATCGGTGGTGAGCACGCCGCGTTCGTGGTCGTCGGTCGGGAGCCCCATCACCACGTCGCATTTGCCGGCATCCAGCGTGTCGCGCAGGAACTGCTTCTGCTGGGCGGCCCAAGTGTAGCTGACGGTCTGCCCGGTCGACTGCGCCAGCATCGCGGCCAGCTTGTTTTCGAAACCCTGTTCCGCACGATTGGAAAACGGCAGGTCGTTGGGATCGGCGCAAACGCGCAGCGGCTTGTCAGATGGCGCGGGCGCCACGCCGGGGTATTGAGTGTGGGTGGCCTGCGCCAATGCGATCGCCGGCACGAAAAACAGCAACGCCAGGATCATTCGTCCTGAGCGTAGGCTCCGGCTTCGAAAGAAGCTGGAGCCGGAGGCAAAGGACGCTTCGACTTCGCTCGCTGAGCTCAGCGCGAATGGAACAAGAACCGACTTCAGGCCCATCACGGCGAGCCTCCCGCCTTCGGCAACGCGAACACGTACAGCGTGCCGCCCTTCGCGGTGTAATCGGGCAGGTCCTGGGTCGCACCGACAAACCCGAGTGCACCGTAGGGGTTGCGCGGATCGAGATCGCCGGCCACCACCGCGCCCGACCATCCACCCACGCCCGCCAGCACCGCGATGTATTCGCGCCCGTCCGGACCGCGATACGCGATGGGCTGGCCGTTGATGCCCGAACCCACCCGGAACTTCCACAACAACTTGCCGGTTTTCGCGTCGACCGCCTTGAACCAGCGATCCATCGTGCCGTAGAACGCGATGCCGCCCGCAGTGACCAGCGCGCCACTCCACACGGGGAAGTTCTCGTGGTCCGACCACACGACTTTCGCGTGCACCGGATCGTAGGCCGAGAATGCGCCGCGGTAGCCGCCGGGCCCGGCCTTCATCGCCACCTTGGCGCCGACATACGGCGTGCCCTCGATGTAACCGACCTTGGTGACCTCTTCGTCCTGGCAGACGTTGTTGTGCGGGATGTACAGGAGGCCGGTGAGCGGCGAATACGCGCTCGGTTGCCAATCCTTGCCGCCAGTGGAAGCCGGGCAGATATCGGTGACGGTCTTGTCGAGCTGCGGCACCTTGGCGGGATTCACCACCGGCGCGCCGGTTTCGAGGTCGATCCGTTCGATGGTGTTGGCGCCGGGAAAGAACTTGTTGGCGGAAATGATCTTGCCGGTGGTGCGGTCCTGCACGTACATGAAACCGTTGCGGTCGGGGTGCATCAGCACGGCGCGTGTCTGGCCATCGATCGCGACGTTGGCCAACACGCTTTCGTTGACGCCGTCGTAATCGTGGGTGTCGTGCGGATTCCACTGCACCGCCCACTTGGCCATGCCGGTGTCGGGGTCGCGCGCAAACAGCGTGCAGGTCCAGAAATTGAGGCCGGGCCGCTGGTACGGATTCCACGGCCCGGGGTTGCCGGTGCCGTAATAGATGAGGTTCAACTTCGGATCGTAGGTGATCCAGCCCCACACCGGCCCGCCGCCGATCATCCACGCGGCCTGGTTGGGCCAACTGGTTGCGCCGAGGTTCGGGCCCTTGTCTTCGGGGTACGGCGGATCGAAATCCTTGCCGATCAGGACATCCTTGTCCGGTCCCGTCGAATACGCCGTCCACTGCACCTTGCCGGTGTCGGTGTCGAGCGACTTCAGCCAGCCGCGCACGCCAAGCTCGCCGCCACTGACGCCGACCAGCACGTGGTTCTTCACCACCAGCGGCGCCATCGTGATCGTCTCGCCATGGTTGATGTCGCCGAGTTTGGTGTCCCAGATCGCCTTGCCGGTGTCGGCGTCGACCGCGATGGTGTGGTCGTCCAGCGTGTTGAAGAAAATCTTGCCATCCGAGTACGCGACGCCGCGGTTGATGACGTCGCAGCAGGCCACCCCCTGCGACGCGCGCGAAGGATTCGGCTTGAACACCCACTTGATCGCGCCATCCCTGGAAAGGTCAAGCGCGTACACGATGTCGGGCCACGGCGTGATCACGTACATCGTGTCGCCAATCACCAGCGGCGCCGCCTCGTGTCCGCGCAGCACGCCGGTCGAAAACGTCCAGGCCATGGTGAGGTTTTTCACGTTGCCGGCGGTGATCTGTTTCAACCCGCTGAAGCGCGTGCCGGCGTAGTTCTTGGCCGGCATCGGCCAATCGGCAGGGTTGTCTTCGAGTTGCAGGAGATTTTGGCCGGCCGCGGATTGCGCAGCCGCGCTGCCGGCAGACGCGGGCGTGGCCGGCTTCGTTTGTGCTTGCGCCCGCGCCGTCCCGAACAGGGCAGCGGAAACGGCCATGGCCAGGGCGAGTGTTTTCATCGATGCCTCCTTGGCATCCGTGGCCGGCACCGCCTGCCGGCCGAACGCATGGATCGCGTCAGCGGCGTTCGCGTCAGTGGACGCCGCTGGTTTCGGTCGAGGTCTGCTGCTGAAGCGTGTCCAGGTGTTTCTTCAGCACCGGCAGCGCCGACTGCGCAAGCTGCTTCACCTGCGGCACCGCGCCGCTCTGGATTTCACGCTCGGTCAATTCGATGGTCTTGACGTGGCCATCGGCCTCGGTGTGCGTCCAGGTCTGATCGAACTGGCTGCCGGACAGGCTCTTGAACTCCTTGGCCTCCTGCTGCTGCTCGGCATTCGGCGTGGTGGGCAAGCTCACGCCCAGTTCCTGCGCGACAGGCCGAAGCCTGGAGTCCAGCTTCGCGTGGTCTCGGGTCAACATCCGGCCAGCCTTGCGCACGGCTTCGGTGTGGCCCTTCTCGGCAGCGAGGTTGCCGCTGCTGATTTCAGCGAGATTGCCTTGGTGCGCGGCGATGAGCCAACTACGATCCTGCGAGGAAACTTGCGGATTCGCGGCCAGCGCGGTGGCGGGAAGAACAAACAGGATGGAAAGCAGTGAAATCCTTTTCATGATGGGGCCCTCCTGGCCGATCGAAAAAACGCGATTCCGGAAATGACCGTACGCTGCCGAAACGTGCGCGTCAATGAAGGCGACGTGAAATCCCGGTGCGCGGCAAGGCCAACTGCCCGTGATACGCGCGCCGGCAGCGATACAACTCATTGCCGTAAATCGCCGCTATGCCGAGCACCATGCCGGCCATGAAAGGCCAGTAGCGATCGGGCACCTTCAGCTCTTTCATCCGCAGCCTGAAATCGGGCTTTTCACCAAGTCCAGCCAGCGATCGCAATTCGTTCCAGTGCAGGCACGATGCAAGCGCGCAGGCCGCGAATGGAAGGGCTTCGAGAAAGCTGTGCGTATGCTGCTCGCGCGGCGCCACTTCACGATACTTCGCCGCGTAGGCCACGTCCCGGAACGCGGTGAACTCGTGCACGACCGCGGCGCCCCACATCGCGAGCAGCGCGCCCGCGTTGATCTTCGCCAGCAGCCCCAACAGCAGCGGAACGCCGATTTCCGCGAACATCACGATGTGGAGCAGCGATTCCCGGGTGCCGGCGGTGTGCTCGATATCGGTGCGTTTGTGCCACCACCAGTCGGCCAGCCCGGCGCCCAGCCAAGCGGGCATCAGGTAGTAGAGGAACAAGCGGATCAGGCTGTGCTCGGGATCGAGCGAGCGCGGCGACAAATCGATTTCCGGCAGGCGCCGGTAACGCGACCACGCGGATGCGATGACGGCGCCGCCGCAATGCATGATGTGGCGAAGACGATTCACAATGGGCTGCTGCCGGATTGCCTCAGAGCGCCGAGACCGCGGCTTCGGCCACGGCCTGGTCCTGCTGGTTGTCGCCGCCGCTGACGCCCGCGGCGCCCACGCACTGGTCGTCCTGCTTCAACGAAATGCCGCCGGGGAAGATGATCACGCGTCCGTGGTTGGAAACGTGGATGCCGTAAAACGGCTTTTCGGGTTGCGCCTTCTCGGCAAGGCCCACGGTCGGCAGCTCGAACATCGCCGAGGTGAACGCCTTGTCGATCGCGATGTCGACGCTGCCCGTCCACGCGCCGTCCATGTGCGCGAAGGCGACCAGATTGCCGCCGTTGTCGACGATCGCGACGTTCATTGGCTGGCCGATGTCGCGCGCCTTGGCCTCGCCGCCGGCGATCATGCGGCGTGCATCTTCGAGTGAAACCGTGGATTGCTGGAACATGCTGGAAACTCCCTTTCCGCTGCCTGCATCCATGCAGGAGTTGCCAGTCTGCGGCGCGCGCCGTGAACATGCCGTCACGGCGACGCGCGTTCGTCGCGGATGCTGCGGCCGATCAGCCGTGCTGGCGATCCAGCCAGACTTCCAGGCCCTGCGCATTGATTTCCACGTCCATCTCCAGCAACTCGCGCGCCCGCGCTTCGGGCATCGGATGGCGGCGTTCGCGCAGTTGACCCAGGTGGTAATCCATCAGCGCGGCATGAATGCGCGCGTGGCGATCTGGCGCGTCGGCGTGCGCGCGTGCAATCCGTTGATACGCGACAAGGCCTTCGCGCAAATCGTTCGCCAGCGCGGGCACCGCGTCCACGCGTCCGTAATGCGTCAGGTAAGCGTGCGCGGGCGAGCGTGCGAGCAGCCGATCCAGCGTGGCGTTCCACGCCCCGGGGTCGAACTGCACCGGGCTGGTGGTCGGGATCAGGTAATTGCCGTCGGCCGTGTCGAATTCGCGGTACACCAGTCCGAACACGTCGCCGGTGAACCAGCCGCGGCTCACTTCGTCCCAGATCGCGCAGTGGTGGCGGGCATGACCGGGGGCATCGATGAACTGCAGGCGCCGCGCGCCCAGCATCAGTTCGAAATCGCGATCGGACGCGATGCCGGCCACCACGACACGCGATTCGGGCACCGGCAGGATTTCCCCGTACGTGGCGCGCATCACGTCGGACCCGTACACCGCGGTCGCGCCCGCGATGAGTTGCGAAGGATCGATCATGTGGCGCGCGCCGCGCGGATGGATCACCAGCCGGGCATTCGGCAACTCGCGCAACAGCGCGCCCGCGCCGCCGGCGTGGTCGAGGTGCACGTGCGTCGGCACCACGTAATCGATCGCGCCGCGCTCGATGCCGAGCGCTTGGAGTGCCTGCAGCAAACCCGGCACGGACAAGCTGGTGCCGGATTCCACGAACGCGTAATGTCCGTCACCCTCGATCAGGTAGCACGCCGCCATCTGCGGCCGATGCTGTTCCGTATCGATGCAGACGATGCCGTCGTTCAATAACTGGTAACGCGTCATTCGAATCCTCGCCGATTCGCCTCGCGGATTCGCCGCGACGGAAGGGCGTGATGGTGACGCGCGAACCCGCGACAGTGCAAGCTTGCGCATCGGCACGTGTCGATCACCGGCCGGATTCGGCATCCGCGATTTGCGTCGGTTCCGGCGGGCCGGGCAGCGCGGCGTCGGGCGGTTGCGCAGCGGGGAACTGGGCGATGGCGATGGTACCCTGGCCCAGCGCGCTCTCCAGATCGACCTGCCAGCCGTAGCGGTCGGCGATGCGGCGCACGATCGCGAGCCCGATGCCGTGCCCGGTGCTCCCGGTACGGCTGCCGCGATAGAAAGCCTGGAAGGCGCGCTCGAGGTCTTCCTCGCTCATGCCGCTGCCGGTATCCGTCACGCGCACGCTGTCCGCTTCCACTTCGATGGTGACGCTGCCGCGCTCGGTGTAGAGGCAGGCGTTGCGGATCAGGTTCCCGACCATCACCGCGAACACCCGCGGCGGCGCGTGCAGGGCGAAACGCGCGTGCTCGACCAGTTCCACTTTCACCGGCTTGCCCGCCAGCAGTTCGCGATAACGCGCGACCTCGGCGCTGACGACGTCGTTGGCGAGG
Organism: Rhodanobacteraceae bacterium; assembly: GCA_036845145.1. Classification (GTDB taxonomy): domain Bacteria; phylum Pseudomonadota; class Gammaproteobacteria; order Xanthomonadales; family Rhodanobacteraceae; genus 66-474. The sequence continues at coordinate 46,357 of DAIUEL010000001.1, forward strand.
AAATCCTCATCGCGCAAGCCCGTATCCGATTCGCGCGCCAGCACCAGGAAGGTTTCGATCAGCGCTTCCATTTCGCGCACCGAACGCCGGATGCGCGCCAGCGAGCGCTGCGCGAACGGGCTCATGTCTTCGTCGGCCAGCACGTCGACCGCGATCTTCATCACGGTGAGCGGCGTGCGCAGTTCGTGGCTGGCATCGCGGGTGAAATTGCGTTCGCGCTCGACGAAGGCCTCCAGCCGGTTGGCGAAGTTGTACAACGCGGTGACCAGCACCTCGACGTCGCTGTCGGAGGCGGCCGGCAGATTGGCAGGCGCCAGCGATTCGGGTTCGGGATGATTGGGATTCCAGCGCCGCACCACCTTGGCCAGCGCGATCACCGGCGACAACGCCTTGCGCGACGCGCGATAGGTGAGCCAAGTCGCGAAGTAGATGATCAGCACGACCAGCACCACCGGAACCAGCCCGAACAACATCACCACGTTGTTCGGCCGATCGTTGTTGAACAGCAGGTACATCCGGCCGCGCACGTCATCCGATACCAGCACCGTGCCGAGGGTGCCGTCGGACAGGCGAACCTGGTGATAGCCGACATCGAGTCCGCGCAACTCGCTCGGCATGGCTGCATCGGATTCTCCGGGCCCGCGCCGGTAGGCGCGGAGCAGCCAGGTGTCCGGGAGCGGCGCGTCGGGATTGCGCGCCAACTGCTGCTCGTAATACTGGGTCTCGCGTTCCAGTTCCTGACGCGCGATGGCCTGGCGACTCGAGTTGGCGGCGGCATACACGCCCAGCGCGGTGACCACGCTGATGGCAGCCACCCACAGCGAGAACATCACCCAGAAGCGGTGGCCGATGCTGGCGTATCTGGCCATGGGTCAGGCCCGGCGGAATGACACGTGCATGAAGAAGAATCTCCGCACGTGCCTCCTGCGCGCGCGTTTCGAGGGTGAAAGGATCACGAACCGTTCAAGCGGTGGACGCCGACGCCGCGGCCTCCTCGTCCAGATCGGCGATGCGGTAGCCCGCGCTGTGGATGGTGTGGAGCAGCGGCCGCGCGTACGGCTTGTCGACCACGCGCCGCAGGTTGTAGAGGTGCGAACGCAGCGTGTCGGAATCGGGCAGCGTGTCGCCCCAGATTTCGCGCTCGATGTCGTGGCGCGACACCACGCGCGGCGATTCGCGCATCAGGATCGTGAGGAGTTTCAGCCCGATTGGCGACACCTGCAACTCTTCGCCGTCGCGCACGATCCTGAGCGTCGCGGTATCCAGGGTCAGGTCGCCAACCTGGTAGACCTCGCTGGAAACCTGTCGCCGCTCGCGCCGGATCAGGGCGCGGATGCGCGCTTCGAGTTCGCGCGGTTCGAAGGGCTTGACGAGGTAATCGTCGGCGCCGGCGTCGAGACCGATCAGCTTGTCTTCCAAGGTGTCACGCGCGGTGAGCATCAATACCGGCGTGGCCTTCTTGGCCTCGCCGCGCAACTTGCGGCACACATCCAGGCCGTCCATGCCGGGCAGCATCAGATCCAGCACGATCACGTCGTAGCTGCCGGTGACCGCCAGGTGCAGGCCGCTGACGCCGTCACCCGCGAAATCGACGGCGTAGCCGCGACGTTCGAGGAATTCGCCCACCATTTCGGCGATGCCACTGTTGTCCTCGACCAGCAGCACCATGCCGGTCTGTTTCTCGCGCTCGAATTCATTCATGACTGCCCCTGGTGAAAACCGTCCTCACGCCGCGTGCACGGCTGTGCAATGTGCCGACACGAAGGTGATTATCGCGTGAAAGCGGGAGGGTACCGGGGCGAAGCCGAAAACGCCGGGCCCTGGGGAATCGCCGAGCAGAGTCAACCGATCGGCGTGCCGGTGCGTTGTCAGGGGCGGCGGCGCAACGACCGCCGGTTTCACGCGTGACGTTCGCGAGTGGCGTTCACGAGTGAGGAAGCGGCGGGCGGAGCTCCCTTCCCGCCCGCCGGACATTCCTGCCGCGGCGGCAGCGTCGCGGCAGGTTTTTTCAGTCGTCGTCGCGCGGAACGCTGACCTTGCCCTTGACGCCGTGGTGGTGGACATCGCCGCTGCCGACCGAGCCGACGCTGAAATCGCCGGCCACGCCGTCGGCGCCGAAATTGCCGGAACCCAGGCTGCCGGCATGCACGCTGCCGCCGGCCTGCTCGATGCTCGCGTCACCCGACGCAATCGACCCGACCGTGACATTGCCCTTGACGTCGCGGATCACCAGGTCGCCCGAGCCGACACTGTCGACCTTGATGCTGCCGCCCACGCCGGCCATTTTCACGTCGCCGGATGACACCGAACCGAGCGACACGTTGCCGGTCACGTTGCGCAGGCCGAGATCGCCCGAGCCGATGCCCCCGACATGCGCCTCGCCGCGCACGCCGTCCACGTTCACGTCGCCGGAACCGACGCCGGAAATGTTCAAGCTGCCCACATCACTCGCGACCACGTCGCCCGAACCGACGCGCAGTGCGAGTTCCCCGGCAACGCCATTCACCTTCAGATCGCCCGAGCCCAGCGTGACGTCCAGCGACGCCAATCCGTTTGCCTGCGCGTCGCCCGAACCTTCCTTCAGCTTCACGGCCAGCGACTGCGGCACGCGCGCGTCCAGCTTCAGGTAAGCGTACGAATTGCCGAACAGGGAAATGACCAGGCCGCGCTCACCGTCGTTCGCGACGATACTTGCGGTGTCACCGCTCCGCGCCGTTTCCACCTGGATGTTCGGAAGCCACTTTTCGTCCGAGGCGCAAGCGGTGCCGGTCACCACGATTCTGGTGAGCCCTGCCTCGCCATGGATCGTCAGGTCGTCGGGGCCGATTTCGACCGACAGCTGTTTCAATCCCGCGGCATCGAGCTCGGCGTTGCGCGGCGCACTGTAACGGCACTGCTCCGCCGCGCCGGCGGCCAACGACACCGCGAGCAGGGACGCGCCTGCGAACAGAAGAATGGATTTGCGCATGACGACTCTCCGGTATCACCGCCCTCGCGGTGGACGGTTGCAAGGATAAAGTGGCCCGCTGCGGCTCTCCATGTGCCCAAAGTCGGCGTGACTTGCGGCAGGGTTGTGCATGCCTGCTTCGATCAGCGCGTGCCTCGGCAGGTTTCATCGTGCTCCCGCGGCGCAACCGGTTCCGGGTTCCGACGTCGATGAAGCCGCGCCGCCCCCGGAATGACCAGGTTTCGCGTGCAACGGTGCCTTGCGCCCGATTCAACCCCCATCGGATTGGCGTTCCTCGCCCTTCGCCCGATTCCACAGCGCGTCCTGCTCCTCGAGCGACTTGCCGTCCAGCGTCTCACCGGCCGCGGCCGCGAGCGATTCCATGCGCCGGAAGCGGCGCTCGAATTTGGCGTTCGCATGGCGCAGGGCTTGCGAGAAATCGACCCCGGCGTGACGCGCCAGGTTCACCAGCACGAATGCCACGTCGCCGATCTCGTCCAGCAGGCGATCCCGACCCGCGCCCGCCGCAAACTCGGCGCGCACCTCGGCGGCTTCTTCCTGCAGTTTGTCCAGCACCGGCTCCGGGCCGGGCCAGTCGAAGCCGACCGTCGCGGCCCGCTCGCACAGCTTCAGCGCGCGCTTCCATTCGGGCAGGCCGCGCGACACGCCCGCCAGGACGCTGGTGTCCTCATCGCCGCCCGCCGCTGCGCGTTCGGCGCGCTTGATGTCTTCCCAGGCACGCGACTGTTCTTCCGCATCGGCGTAATGCGCATCGGCGAACACGTGCGGGTGCCGGCGCACCAGCTTGGCGTTGATCGCTTCGACCACGCCGCCGAAATCGAACAGGCCATGCTCCTCGGCGATCCGCGCGTGGAACACCACCTGCAGCAACAGATCGCCCAGTTCGTCTTTAAGCGCCGCATGATCCTTGCGGTCGATCGCGTCGGCGACTTCGTAAGCTTCCTCGATGGTGTACGGCGCAATCGTGTCGAACGTCTGCGCGACGTCCCACGGACAACCATGCTCGCGATCGCGCAGCCGCGCCATGATGGCGAGCAGTTCTGCCATGGCATCGGGACGGCTGCCTGTCACCGGCGCAGCCCGAGCCTGGCCAGCCAATCCACCGAGCGGTCGCCGAGCGCGAGGAACTCCGGATTCAACAGCGAATCCTTGGTGTTGTAGCGCAGCGGTTCGCCTTCGAGATCGAGCACCGCGCCGCCGGCCTGTTCCAGCACGCATTGCGCGGCGGCGGTATCCCACTCCGAGGTGGGGCCGAGACGCAGGTAAAGATCCGCATCCGCGCGCGCGATCATGCAGAACTTGATCGACGATCCCACCGACACCAGCCGGTGGTAGCCGAGGTGCTCCAGCATCGCCAGTTGCCGCTCATTGCCATGCGAACGGCTGCCGGCGACGATCGGAATCGAAGCGGCGGGCCGCGTCGCGATCGGCTGCGGCATCGCACCGGGCGCCGTTTCGAGAAACGCGCCCTCGCCCGCGATGCCGTAGTACAACTCGCCGGTCACCGGCACCAGCACCACGCCCAGCACCGGCACGTGGTTTTCGATCAAGGCGATGTTGACGGTGAATTCGCCGTTGCGCTTCACGAATTCGCGGGTGCCATCCAGCGGATCGACCAGCCAGTAGCTTTCCCAGGTTTGCCGCACGCTCCAATCGAGGCTTTTGGATTCCTCCGACAGCACCGGAATCTCGGGCGTCAATTCGCGCAGGCCCTGCACGATCAGCCGATGCGAAGCCATGTCGGCGGCGGTCAGCGGCGAGTCGTCGCTTTTGGTTTCGACCGCAAAGCTGCCCGCGTAGATTTCCAGGATCGCCGCGCCCGCGCGGCGGGCCAACGCGCAACCCTCGTGCGCGATGCGATCAAGGCTGCTCATGGCGTTTCCTTCGGCTGGAACTTTCCGGCCAGATATTCGCGCGCGATGAACAACGCGGCGATGGAGCGTCCTTCCGAAACGTCGTCGCGCGCCAGCAGCCGGTCCAGCTCGGAGAGTTTCCAGGGCACCACTTCCAGCGTTTCCGGTTCGTCGCCGGGACGGCGTTGCGGATACAGGTCCTGCGCAAGAATCACCTGCGCCTTGTGCGTCATGTACGCCGGCAACAGCGAAAGCGTGGCCAGCGGCGTGAGCTTGCGCGCGCCGAAACCGGCTTCCTCCTGCAATTCGCGATCGGCCGCCTGCAGCGGCGTTTCACCCGGATCGATGCGTCCCTTCACGAGGCCGAGCTCGTAGCGGTCCACGCCCACGCAGTATTCGCGCACCAGCAACACGGTGTCGTGATCCTGCATCGGCACGATGAACACCGCGCCCCGTCCCGACGCGCTCAACCGTTCGAAGGTGCGGTGCGCCCCGTTCGAAAACGCGAGGTCGACTTCCTCGATCCGCAGGAACCGGCTGTCGCGCGCTGGGCGCGTGGCGAGGATCTCGGGTGGCTTGGACATCCGCCGATTGTATAGGCACGTCGAAGTGACATGCCTTCACGACTGGTTTGGGTAGGAGCCGTCGCGCAATCCACCTTCCCGATCCAGGCCTTCGCCCTGAGGGAAAAGGAGCAAGCACCGCGAACCGGTACGCTTCTACGAACTCGATGCTGCGGCAGGCGCCGACGCGGCCGATGCAGGTTTCGCAGCGCTCGACGCGGATTTCGGCAGCGGCACCTTCTTGCCAGTCAGGGTTTCGGGCGGCGGCATCGACAGGCGGATGTCATTGTCGTTCTTCGGCGGCGGTGGCGGGTCGTCGCCCTTGCAGCCGGCCAACAACGCCAGCGGAGACAGTGCGCAATGCAATCGGATGCCGCCCGGCAGACGCACCGTCTTTTGCACCGTGGTCTTCTCGATCACCTTGTCGACCGCGCGGCCGACGGTCTTCTGGCCGAGGCTTTCCTTGTCGGGCACCCAGTCGTCGTTGAATCGCGTCGGCGTGTACGGCAGCGGCGACTTGCCGCTGGAGATTTGCGAACCCTTGATCTCCGGCGTCTGGTAAGCCGGTGTCTGCGCGGGCTTGCCGGAACTGGACGGCAACCGTACCTGGCCATTGGACTCGTACAGTTGCAGCGGCGGTCCCTTCACGCCTTCGAGCGTTGCGCTGATCGCGCCTTTCGCGGGCGGCACGTAATGCAGGCGTCGCGCGGGCGTGGATGCCTCGGGTTGGCCCTGCAACGGCGGTGGCGGCACCAGCGGCGGCGGCGGGGGCAATGCCGATCCGGATTCGACCAGGCTCACCGCGACCACGTCGCTTTCGTCGCGGCTGTACGGCATGGGCCGCAGGATCAAGTAGGCGACCCACCCCAGCAGCACGTGCGCAGCGATCACGAACGCAACCAGCAGCCAGGGACTGCGCCGGTCGCGCGGCGGTTCTTCGCGCTGGGTCAGGCGGACCCACGGCAGGTCGGCGAGTTCGGCGGCCGCGTCGCGCACGCTGCCGTGATCACGGGATTGCGCCAACTCCTCGATTTCCTGTCCGTCGTTGCGGGGCATGCGGCCGGCCGATGCGCGCGCGTTGCGCGCGTGAAAGTTTAGGGGTGCGCCTGGCGGCCCGTGCGCGGGGCGGGCGAGGTTTCAGACCGTGTCCCGCGTTGCAGGTTCCGCTGGCCCTTGACCCTGCCGGACGATCGGCGCATGGTCTTGCGACGGTCGCTACCGGAAGCGAGGTCAGCATGAGCGCCTACTCCACCCGGGACATCCGCAACGTGGCCCTGACCGGGCACGCGGGCGCCGGCAAGACCAGCTTGTTCGAAGCGCTGCTGCAGGCGGGTGGCGCGATCCAGACCGCGGGCGCGATCGAGCGCGGCAACACGGTATCCGACTTCGACGATCAGGAGAAGGAACGCCAGCATTCCATCCATTCGTCGATTGCTTCGGTGGACGTGACGGGCTGTCACGTCAACCTGGTCGACACGGCCGGTTACGCGGACTTCCGCGGCGAAACGCTGTCTGCGCTTGCGGCCGTCGAAACCTGCGCAGTGGTCGTCAACGCGGCCAACGGCGTCGAACACGGCACCCGTCGCATGATGCATTACGCGAAGGAACGTCGGCTCGCGCGCATGCTGGTGGTGAACCGCATCGACATGGAGGACATCGACCTCGCAGCGCTGGTCGAAGCGCTGCGCGAAGAGTTCGGCGCGCAGTGCCTGCCGGTGAACCTGCCTGCGGAACACGGCACGAAGATCGTCGATTGCTTCTTCGCGCACGACGGAACGAGCGATCTCGGTGCGGTCGCCGACGCGCACCAGCGCATCGTCGACCAGGTGGTCGAAATCAACGAACGGTTGATGGGCCGTTATCTCGAAGAAGGCGAGGACAAGCTTTCGCCCGAAGACCTCCACGATGCATTCGAACAATGCCTGCGCGAGGGGCATCTGGTGCCGATCTGCTTCACCTCCGCGCGCACCGGCACGGGCGCCGCGGAGTGGTTGCAGATTGCGTGCCGCCTGCTGCCGCATCCGGGCGAAGCCAATCCGCCGCCGTTCGTCAAGGGAACAGGTGCCGGTGCGAAACCAGTCGAGGCGAAGCCCGATCCTGACGCGCGCGTGATCGCGGATGTGTTCAAGATCATCAACGATCCGTTCGTCGGCAAGCTCGCGGTGTTCCGCGTTTGGCAGGGCACCGTGAAGAGAGACTCGCAGCTCTTCATCGACGACGGCAAGAAACCGTTCAAGGTCGGCCATCTGCTGCGCCTGCAGGGCAAGGACCACATCGAAATCGAACAGGCGATCCCGGGCGACATCGCCGGCGTCGCCAAGGTCGAGGACATCCACTTCGACGCGGTGCTGCACGATTCCCACGACGAGGATGCGATCCACCTGCAGCCCTTGAAATTCCCGTTGTCGATGTTCGGCCTTGCCGTGGAACCGAAACACAAGGGTCAGGACCAGAAGCTCGCGACCGCACTGGCGAAACTCGCCGAGGAGGACCCCTGCCTCTCGATCGAACACAACAAGGAGTTGAACGAAACGGTGGTGCGCGGCTTGTCCGACTTGCACCTGAAGCTCACGCTCGCGCGGATGCAAAGCAGGTACGGGGTCGAGGTGATCGCCCATCCGCCGCGCATCGCGTACCGCGAAACGGTGGGCGCCAGCGCCGAAGGCCACCATCGCCACAAGAAGCAGACCGGCGGCGCCGGCCAATTCGGCGAAGTGTTCCTGCGCATCGAACCGTTGCCGCGCGGCGCGGGCTTCGAGTTCAGCGACGAGAGCAAGGGCGGCGTGATTCCGAACCAGTTCATTCCCGCGATCGAGAAGGGCGTGCGCCAGGTGCTGAATCGCGGCGCGATCGCCGGTTATCCGATGCAGGACGTGCGCGTCGTCGTGTACGACGGCAAGTACCACCCGGTCGATTCCAAGGAAGTCGCGTTCGTGTCGGCGGGCAGGAAGGCCTTCCTCGACGCGGTCGCGAAAGCCCGGCCCATCGTGCTGGAACCGATCGTCAACATGGACGTGAACGTGCCCGAGCAATACATGGGCGACGTCACCGGCGCGCTCGCCTCCAAGCGCGCGCGCATCAACGGCACGGATTCACTGCGCGGCGGCGTGCTGGTGATCAAGGCGCAGGCGCCGCTGGCCGAAGTCGTGGACTACCAGACCGAGCTTCGGTCACTCACCGGCGGCGAAGGCCGCTTCGCGATGGAGCTGTCGCACTACGACCCGGTGCCCACGCAAATCCAGAAACAGCTTACCGAGGCGTACCGACCCAAACCCGAGGAAGATTGAGTCCGCGTTGTCCCGCAGCACAAACCTGGAGGAGAGCCGTCATGACACTCGCTTCGCTGTGGTTGCCGATTGTCCTGTCCGCCGTGTTCGTGTTCATCGCGAGCGCGCTGATCAACATGCTGCTGAAGTTCTGGCACGCGCCCGACTACCGCAAGTTTGCGAACGAGGACGCGGTGCGGACCGCGATTCGCGCCGGCAATCCGGCGCCGGGACAGTATTCGATCCCGTGGTGCGACCAGGAGACGATGAAAGATCCCGCGATGCAGGAAAAATTCGTCCAGGGCCCGGTCGGCATGGTGAACCTGCGGCGCGCCGGACCCGTGAACATGGGCACGTACCTCCTGCAATGGTTCCTGTTCTGCGGCCTGGTTTCGGTGCTGTGCGCACTAGTCGCGCTGGTGCTGCCGGCCGGCGCCGATCCGCATCGGGTCTTCCACACCACCGCGCTGGCCGCGCTGGCAGGCTACGCCCTCGGACTCGTCCAGAACGCCATCTGGTTCGCGTGGCCGTGGAAGAACGCGTTCAAGTACATGGTCGATGGCCTTGTGTACGCGATCATCACCGGCCTCACCTTCCAGTGGCTGTGGCCGGCGACCTGACAAGGCCGGACCAACGACACCGGTCGATCACTGCGAGCGATCGCGAAAGCGGTCGGTCGCGCTGACCAGTTCGTGCACGTTGCCCGGCTCGAACGCGGAGTGGCCGGCGTCGGGCACGATGCGCAGGTCCGCCTGCGGCCATGCGCGATGCAGGTCCCACGCGCTGCGCGCCGGGCATACAACGTCGTAGCGGCCCTGCACGATCACGCCCGGGATGCCGTGCAGGCGATGCGCGTCGCGCAGCAGTTGGTCGTCCTGTGCGAAAAAGCCGCGATTCACGAAGTAGTGGTTCTCGATGCCCGCGAACGCCAGCGCGAACTCGTCGCCGGCACTGGCGGCGATGTAGCTTTCGTTCTGCAGCAGGAAGCTGGTCGAGGCTTCCCACACCGACCACGCGCGCGCCGCCGCGATCCTCACCGCCGGATCATCCGACGTGAGCCGGCGGTGATAGGCCGCGATCAGGTCACCGTGTTCGGCGTCCGGAATCGCGGCGAGGTACTTCTCCCACGCATCCGGATACAGCATGTCGCAGCCTTTCTGGTAGAACCAGGCCAGCTCCGCGTGCCGCAGCATGAAGATGCCGCGCAGCACCAGTTCCGTGACACGCTCGGGATGCGTTTCGGCGTAGGTCAGCGCCAGCGTCGAACCCCATGAACCCCCGAATACCTGCCAGCGCTCGATGCGCAGGTGCTCGCGCAGGCGCTCGATGTCCGCGACCAGATCCCAGGTGGTGTTTTCGCGCAGTTCGGCGTGCGGCGTCGAACGGCCGCAACCGCGCTGGTCGAACAGCACGATCCGATAGACCCTCGGATCGAAAAACCGCCGGCACTTGCCGTTGCAGCCTGCCCCGGGGCCGCCGTGCAGGAACACCACCGGCTTGCCGTGCGGATTGCCGCTCTGCTCGTAGTAGAGCGTGTGGAGCGGCGAGACCTGCAACATCCCGCTTTCGAAGGGTTCGAGTTCCGGATAAAGACTCCGGCGCTGATCGAGCATGTCCATTCGCGGCATTTCATCTGCAATCGCAATCCCGCTAGCCTAACATCCCCACCACTCGAACACGAAGGTGCGCGCCACGATGAAGACCTCGTTCCCCAAGAAGGACATCAAGATTCTGTTGCTGGAAGGGATCCATCAAAGTGCCATCGAGGTTTTCCGCGCGGCCGGCTATTCGCTGATCGAACACCACGACAAGGCGTTGCCGCGCGCGGAATTGTTCGACGCGGTCGCCGACGCGCACATCGTCGGCCTGCGTTCGCGCACGCAACTGGATGCCGAAGCGATTTCCCACGCGCGCCGCCTGCTCGCGGTCGGCTGCTTCTGCATCGGTACCAACCAGGTCGACCTGCACCAGGCACGCGAGCGCGGCGCGCCGGTATTCAACGCGCCCTATTCCAACACCCGCAGCGTCGCCGAGCTGGTGATCGCCGAGGCGATCCTGCTGATGCGGCGCGTGCCCGAACGCAACGCGGAGTGCCATCGTGGTGGCTGGGCCAAGTCCGCCGAAGGCAGTTTCGAGGTGCGCGGCAAGACCCTCGGCATCGTGGGCTACGGCCACATCGGCACGCAGGTAGGCGTGCTGGCCGAATCGCTGGGCATGCACGTGCTGTTCCACGACATCGAGGCCAAGCTGGCGCTGGGCAACGCCGTCCCTGCGCGAAACCTGGACGATTTGCTGGCGCGGTCGGACATCGTGACCCTGCACGTGCCGCAGACGCCCGCCACCGCCGGCATGGTCGGCGTGGAAGAAATCGCGCGGATGCGCCGCGGAGCCATGCTGGTCAACGCCTCGCGCGGCAACGTGGTCGACATCGAGGCACTGGCTGCGGCGCTGCGCGAACGACGGCTCGCCGGCGCGGCGGTGGACGTGTTTCCGGCGGAGCCGAAAAGCAAGGACGAGGAATTCGTGTCGGCGTTGCGCGAATTCGACAACGTGCTGCTGACCCCTCACGTCGGCGGCAGCACCCAGGAAGCGCAACTCAACATCGGCACCGAAGTCGCGTCCAAGCTGGTGCGCTACAGCGACAACGGCTCCACGCTTTCCGCCGTGAACTTTCCCGAAGTCAGCCTGCCCGAACACGCCGGCAGCCGGCGGTTGCTGCACATCCACCACAATGTTCCCGGCGTACTTTCGCGGATCAACGAGGTGTTCTCGGCGGGCGGCATCAACATCAACGGCCAGCACCTGCAAACCGACGGCGACGTGGGCTACGTGGTGATCGACGTGTCCGCGTCCGAGGAACAGTCGGAAGACTTGCGCGAGCAGCTGGCCGAAATTCCCGGGACCGTGCGGACGCGGTTGTTGTATTGACGCGCGGGCCTTGGGTTGGGCCGATCGCACGCGAAGCCCAATTACAACAAACGGGCCCTTGTGGCCCGTTTTCGTCATTGGTCGGGGCGGCGGGATTCGAACCCACGACCCCCTGCCCCCCAGGCAGATGCGCTACCAGGCTGCGCTACGCCCCGACCGAATGCGCATGATACCGGAACACGGAGCCCAACCGCACGAACCGCCATCGGAGCGGCTGTCGCTAAACGTCAGGGCGAG
>DAIUEL010000002.1:0-48212 GCA_036845145.1 Rhodanobacteraceae bacterium
TGGTCGGCGCGCTGGTTGCCGGAGCATCGCGTGCGGATCGGGGTCGGCCACGAGGTCACGGAGCTGCGGCGCGCCGAACGCGAACTCGAGCACCGCGCCAACCACGATTCACTGACCGGCCTGGTCAACCGGCACCGCCTGCAGGTGGAACTGCAAGCCGCCATCGATCGTGCGGCCGACGAGGGCGGCGGACTCGCGCTCTTGTACATAGACCTGGACGGGTTCAAGCGCGTCAACGATCGTGCCGGCCATGCGGTCGGCGACCGCTTGTTGCGCGAGCTTGCCGGGCGCATGCAGCGGGGCGTCCGCCAAAACGACCTGGTCGCGCGCGTCGGCGGCGACGAATTCGTGGTGCTGCTGCCCGAGTGTCACGACGTCCACGCCGCGCGGGAAATTGCCGACAGTTTGCGGGCGCGCCTTACGATGCCGTACCGGCTGCCGGAGGGGCTGTTTCAACTGGACGCGAGTATCGGCGTCGCCACGTTTCCCGCCGATGGGGCCGGTGCGGAAGCTCTGCTGATGCACGCCGACAAGTCGATGTACGCCGCCAAGCATGGCGGGCGCACCCGTGTCGAAAACCTTGTCGTCGAGGAATTGAAATCAGCCACCGGGACGGCGTGATCGAGGAAGCATTGCGCCGAACCGGTGGACGAAACCGCGGTGCGTGGATCGGCCACGCCCCGGTGAGGCGTTGGTCCTGGCTCGGACGACGACGCGAAATCGTCGCGGCTGGAGCTCCTTGTTGCTGGAGCTAGCTTTGGATCGCCATCAGTTCGAGCCAGCCTTCGGCGCGTCGCCGTTCTTGGCCGCTTCGCGCTGCGCACGCTTCTTCGCGTCCTTTTCCGCCACTTTCTTTTTCTTGGCGATTTCGCGTTGACGTTTTTCAAAGGAATAGTTGGGCTTGGCCATGAGCAATCCGTCTGGGCTGGAGAGTGCAGTTTAGAGAAACATGGCCGCCGGACAAACTGACTCAACGAAAACAAGGGTCAGGGCCCACTTTCCAGCGGGTCTTTGATTCCTTGAGCGTGACCCAGGTTGGCGCGTGATCGCTCGTGTGTTCCCGGCCGCGCATCTCCCGGTCCACGCCTGCAGATTGAAGACGCGGTGCCGCGGCCGGACTCGAGGGAATATGATCGATCCGGGCTGGCACACTTCGTACCGCGCATCGCGTACCGGGTGAGCCATTGCGCGACCGGTGCGCGCACTCGAGGAATACACGGCAGAAGAAGGATCGATGGCCATGACGAGCGCAAAGGCGAAGCGGCGGATCGTTTGGGCGGCACTGGGTGCGCTCGTTGCGGGGGTGATCGTCATCATCGCGATCAATCTGTGGCCGCACGAGCAGCAGTTGCAGCATCGGCTGCAGCACGTCAGCGCGGTGGACAGCGTGCAGTTCCGGCGCGAGATCGGAACGCTGCTGGGTGCCAGCGTCACCGAAGGCAACGCCGTGGCCGACTACCAGAATGGCGCGGAGTACTTTCCGGCCATGTTGGCGGCCATTCGCGGCGCGCAACGCAGCGTCAACATGGAAACCTACATCTACTGGTCCGGCGACATCGCCAGAAAATTTGCCGACGCCTTGATCGAACGCGCCCGCGCCGGGGTGAAAGTGCACGTGCTGGCCGACTGGGCCGGATCCTCGAAAATGAAGCGATCACTGGTTGAACGCATGCGCGCCGGTGGCGTCCGCTTCGAGTACTTCCACCCGCTGCATTGGTATTCGCTCGACCGGATCAACAACCGCACGCATCGCAAGCTGCTGATCGTCGATGGCAAGGTCGCTTTCAATGGCGGAGCCGGAATAGCGGACGCGTGGAATGGCAATGCCACCCGGCCGGATCAGTGGCGCGACATGGAATTTCGGGTGGAGGGCCCCGTTGCGGCGCAGATGCAGGCGATTTTCGCGGACAACTGGCTGGCCACCACCGGCGAAGTCTTGCTGGGCGACGCTTACTACCCGGACGCGCCGCGGGCCGGCAACACCGCGGTGCAGGCATTTGCCAGTTCGCCCGATGGCGGCAGCGTCAACATGCAGTTGCTGTACCTGATGGCGATCAACGGCGCGCGGCACAGCATTGACCTGGAAGCCGCGTACTTCGTCCCCGACGACTTGACCCGGACCGCACTGCTCGATGCGTTGCATCGTGGCGTGAAAGTGCGCATCGTCGTGCCCGGTGCGCACGTGGACAGCCCGGTCGTGCGTAATGCTTCGCGGGAGACCTGGGGCGTATTCATGCAGGCGGGCGCGCGCTTCTTCGAATTCCAACCGTCGCTGTTCCACAACAAGTTGATGGTGGTGGACAGCTATCTGACGATCGGCGGCTCGGCCAACTTCGACGACCGCTCCTTCAAGCTCAACGACGAATCCAACCTCAACATCCCCGACCGTGCGTTCGCCACGCACATGACCGAAGTGATCGACGCCGACATCAGCCGCTCGCGCGAAGTCACGCTTGCGCAATGGCGCGATCGCCCATGGACGCGACGCGTGGCCGACTGGCTGTCGACGCTGGGTGCGTCGCAGCTCTGAAGGCGGAAACGGAAACAGGGAAGCCAGGGTCGGAGCGAGTGCGAATCGAGATTCGCCATCAGGATGAGCCGCGTACGAAGTGATTCTCGCGCCGCGTGATTTCGCGCAAGTCCTGCAGGTAGCGGATGTGATCGATCTCTGCGAAGAAGCGCGGGCGGCGAGCATTGCCACGCTGGATCACGTGCCGTGCGATGCCGGGGCCGAGCCGGTGGCGACGGGGCATGGTCGCGATCCTTGCAAGACGGTGCGGCATTCTCGCTGTCGCGCGCACGCTGGTCCCCGAGGTCGCCGGGAACGTCCGTCGGGAAAAGTCGATTCTGATCCCGCGGTTTAACAAAAAATACAGTAATTCAAAGAAGGCTTGACACGCTTCCGTCGGGCGATCATGTTACGAAAATTCCGGCAACGGCAAGGAGGCATTATCGGAGTGGAGACGGGAATTACTTGGTTTTCCGTCTGGACGTCGAAATATTCTGCATGGCGAAACTGCGTCGCAAAAGTGACGTCATAGAGAGTTGTCGCCGCAATGCATGCCCTTGCCTTGAACTCATGGTTTCATCCTTGGTCGGGCCCGGTTCCTGTGCTTTCGGAGGCGGGCGTTACTCAATAGACGCAAAGCGTTTCAAATAGCTGAAGGCAGCGTCCCGGTCCATGCGTGAAGATGCGATGCCTATTGCAGCACCCGGGATATGTCAGTGACGTAACCTGAGGACGGCGGCCGTGCATTTGCTGCTGGGTGATCCGCAAGCTCCTTTCTGTTTGCGAGTTCGCGCCGTGTTGGAGTCGCGCAACTTCGCGACCCATGTCATGGCGAACCCATTGGTGCATCCATCGCGTTTTGCATGGCGATTGGATAATGGGCAATCCGCCACCCGACTTGCCTGGGATGGCGGGCCGTCGATTCGTAACGAAGACATCTCCGGTGTGCTGGTAACCGGCACGGCGTGGATTGATCCCGCCGGTTGGCAGCCCGATGACCTGGCCTACGTGTACGCAGAGACGCAGGCAGCGCTGCTGGCATGGTTGTGGAGTCTTGATTGCCCGGTGGTCAACCGCTTTGCGGCTGCGATTTGGCATCGCCCCAAAATTCCGTTCCTGTTCTGGCACCGGCTGTTGCGGCGCTGTGGTCTTCCGACGCCGGACACATTGGTAACCAACGTGGCGCGGGAGGCCCGGGCGTTCGGGGATCGTCTTGGCCAGGAAAACATGGCGGGTGTTGTCTATGGGCCACTCACCAGCGACATACGTTACTTGGTATCCAGCGACCAGGACTGGAACGGCATGGCCGCACTACAGCGCTACGCGCCGGTTTGCCTGGCGCATCCACACGGAGCGGTACAACTGGTCTGTGTGGTGGGTGAGCAGGTGGTGTGGGAAGGGGAGCCGCCTCCCGAAATGACCCCGCTTGAACCGGCCTTGCGTCGATTCGCGGCGGCGGCGGGTTTGACTTTCGTGGAGATGGCTTTTGCTCCGGCCTCGGACGGTCACATTTGCGTCGTGGCCGTCGAGCCCCATCCCAACTTCGAACGCTTCGGAGATATCGCCCAAGAGCAGATCGTGGAGGGAATAGTGCGTTCCATTACGGAAGCACCGCGCGCCCGCAAGGGTTCCGTGCAATCAAGGCAATCGAGCTTCGCATGATTCTCGTCTGCGGTGGCTTGGCCGACAAGGTGACCGAACTGGTATGTGCGCGGTTGCTGGACTGTGGCTATCCATATCGATTGCTTGATTTGGGAGGTTATCCAACCGGATTCCAATGCAAGTGGCGCTGGCGAGACGCTGGACCCGATGGCTACATCGTCGGCCCCGATTGGAAGCTCGATCTGGACGAGCTAACGGGTGTCTATATCCGTTACCTGGGGCCGGAAGGACGAACGCCTCCGCCCGGCGTTGCACCAGCAGACGTGCCGACGATGTATTTCGAGTATGACACCGGCCTCACAGCCTTGCTGGAGGATTTGCCCTGCCCGGTGGTCAATCGCCTCGCAGGCGGAATGTCCAACAACAGCAAGGCTTACCAGGCATTGCTGGTGCGTCAGTGTGGCCTGCTGACACCGCCTACGCTCGTTACCAATGACCCGGAAGCGGCGCTTCGCTTTTACGACGAGTGCCAGAGCGAGGTCATCTACAAGTCGTTGAGTGGAATCCGATCGATTGTCAGGCGCGTAGAGGCCGACCAGTTGGAGCGCCTGCCTCTGTTGCGCCACGGTCCAGCCCAGTTCCAGGCGTTCATACCGGGAGAGAACGTGCGGGTGCACACTGTAGGTGACCAGTTGTTTGCCACGCGGGTGCGTTCGAATGCGGTGGACTATCGCTACGCCAGCCGCGAAGGCCACCACGTGGAAATGGAACCCACCACGTTGCCCCCGGCTATTGCGGAATCGTGTATGCGTCTTGCGCGGCGGCTGGATCTGCTGCTGACCGGCATCGACCTCAAGGAGGATCCGGACGGCAACTATTACTGCTTCGAGATCAATCCCTGTCCGGGCTTCCTGTACTACGAACAATATACCGGTCAGCCAATCAGCACCGCACTCGCAACCCTGCTCCACAAACCTGCCCCATCCGGATGCGAGTCGGACCACGGTGATGGGAGGAGGGTAGCCGCGCGATGAATCGCACGACCATGGCAGTCGTGCGACGGATGCACTTGAAGCGTAATCGTTACCACAGGACAAGGAGTTCGCGATCATGGCAAAGTCAAGACAAAGCACACGGGACGCCCCTGCGGCGTCCAAGCAGCCCTTCGTCTCCCAGAAAGATCGTCCCGAGATGCGGATCAATCTCGATACGCCGCTCGGCGAGCTGCGGGTCAGGGAATTGTCCGCCATCCTGGGGTTCATGACGGGCAAGAACCCCAACTTCGAAGTGGGCAAAACCTCCTTGAAGGATTTCTTCGACAAGGACTTTCCCGAGGTGGCGAAAGACTGGGTCAAGGAGCTCAAGAGCGAGAAGCTCGAAAAAAACGAGATCAAGGACAGCAAGGGCGAGAAAACCGAGAAACTGGAAAAGCACGAAAAAAACGAGAAGAGTGAAATCAAGGAAGCCAAGGCCGAGAAGGCGGAAAATGATGGTGTCTTCGATCCTGGAAACGTGATTCGGAGGGATCCCAGGATGGATGAAATCATCCAGGCTGTGGCGGGCTTGACCAAGCAGGTGAGTCAACTCAGCAATCAGGTGGCGGAGTTGCAAAAGAAGGGCTAGACGCGAGGGACCGCGGTGTTGCACTACCTCACGGCGGTCGGCCTTGCTCCAACGATCCGGACCGGACCTCGCCCGCGCAGACGCAACGGCTCATCGGGATGCCGTCGGGCGAGGCCTGAATTCTTCGAGTCGAAACGTGTACCCGGATCAAGACGAGCCACGCAGGCGCAACATCGTCGCATCCCTTGTCGTTGCGTTCTCTTTGAGATCCATGGTTCGCACGATCAGGAAGACCAGCGTGGCGAGCGCCAGGATCCGCATCGGGCCGCTGCGGACGACGCGCGCGCCGCGGCGGCGCGCAGCGCCGGCGGATCGGGGCGGCCGCCGCTTGCCGGGGCGGTGATCACGATTCCCAATGCGGTCAGGTCGTGATGACGATGCCGACAACCAGTCCGCGCTGTGTTGAGTCGATGGCTGGCGCTGCCGAGGACACGGGCTCGTGCATATGGAACCAACAGGAGACGGAGACAATCGATCTGGAAAAAGGGGGCGCGGAAAACACGGGTCAGGGCCGACTTTCCAGCGGCCCTTTGGTTTCTTCGAGCCTGACCCAGGTCGGCGCGTGATCGCTGGTGCGTTCCCAGCCGCGCACATCCCGGTCCACGCCTGCCGATTGAAGGCCCGGTGCTGCGGCGGGACTCAGCAGAATGTGGTCGATCCGCAGCCCGGCATCGCGCGCAAACGCGTTGCGCAGGTACTTCCAGAACGTGTAGACGCGCTCGTCCGGATGCAGCGCGCGAAGCGTGTCGGTCCAGCCCTGCGCCAACAAGTCGCGGTATGCCGCGCGCACCTCGGGACGAAACAGCGCGTCGTCCACCCAGCGTTCCGGCGCGTAAACATCCAGTTCTTCCGGGATCACGTTGAAGTCCCCGGCCAGCGCGACGGGCATGCCGGAATCGAGAAGATCGCGCGCATGGTCCGCAAGTCGTTGGAACCAGCGCAGCTTGTAGTCGAATTTCGGACCGGGAGCAGGGTTGCCGTTGGGCAGGTAGAGGCACCCGATGACCATTCCACCCACTTCCGCTTCGAGGTATCGGCTTTGCACGTCATCCGGATCGCCGGCCAAAGCCCGCCTGCGTTCCACGGGATCGCAACCCTTGCCCAGGATCGCAACGCCATTCCAGCTCTTCTGCCCGTGCCACACTGCGCCATAGCCGGCGTCATGGAGGGCGGCGGCGGGAAACTGCTCCTGCGGCGCCTTGAGTTCCTGAAGGCAAACGATGTCCGGCAACTGCTCCTCGAGCCAGCGAAGCAGCAAAGGCAACCGCGCGCGAATGCCGTTGACGTTGTAGGTGGCGATTTTCATTGTTCAAAAACGTGGACGGACCCAGTCAAGTTCCGAGCTGCGCCAGTGCCCTTTTCAGCAATGCGTCGTAAAGCTCCACCCGCAATCGCAAATTGACCAGCAGCACAGACATCCAGTAGAAGAATGCCAGCAAACCGAACAGCACGATTTGCCACCAACTGATTTGTAGCGGCCAGCTTGCATCCTTGAACTGAATGCCGATGGCGGCGAGCACAGGCAGGGCGCCGAGCTTGTCGATGCTGCCGATGAACACCGGCATCTTGCTGCGGTACCGATCGAGGCGATGAGGCGCGTAGTTCGCTCAGGGCGTGCAGACAGTCGCGTGGAAATGACCGTAGCCACGCGACGAGGCTTTGGTAGTGCAGCATGTCGAAATCCATGTCGCTTACCGCTTCGCGTCCCTGGCGGCCAGGCATCATTGCCTGGATGCTGGGGAGGGTCGCGCGCGCACTGAGAATCAGCCCGGCGATCTCGACAAGCCGAAGCGCCGCCGACACGGCCACGACCCATGGTCGGGGAGGCAGCACGATGCGTAAACGCAATGCGCCACATAACGTAACGCAAAGCGGTGCGGAAAGTCGGATCGGGCTGTCATCAGTGCGCGGATAACCGGCCGTGCTTGGTTTACTCGAACGATCCGGTTCGCACCTCGCCTTCACGGGCGTAGCGAGTGACGACCACGCCCTTGGGCGTGGCTTTCGACTCTTCGGGGCGGAACGCGCACGGCCGCGAGCCATCGTCGAACAGGCGCTTGCCGCGGCCGAGCAGGATGGGATAGACCAGCAGAAGCAGTTCGTCGACCAGATCGGTGGCCAGCAACTGGTGGACCAGATCGCTGCTGCCTTGCGTTACCAGGTCGGGGCCGTCGTTGCGCTTGAGTTCGCGTACTGTCGCGACGACGTCCGGTCCCAGCGCGCGGCTGTTCTGCCATGCGAGCGTATCGGGATGATGGGTGGCGACGTGTTTGGTGGTCCCGTTGAATGCGTCGGCGATGCCGCGATGCGGCGCGTCTTCCGCCACGTGCGGCCAGTATGCGGCGAAGATGTCGTAGGTGCGGCGTCCGAGCAGCAACTCGAACGGCCGCTCGAATACGCCGCCCATTACTTCGTCGGTTTCGTCGGCGTACGGCCACACCCATCCGCCGTGGACGAAGCCACCGCTGGTGTCTTCCTGCGGTCCCCCGGGCGCCTGCATCACGCCATCGAGGCTGATGAACGCCGGGACGATGAGTTTGCGCATGTCGGTGCTCCTCTACGATCGGATGTGCCACTTGGAAGGGCGACGATTGGCGGACCGTAGGATCGACAACGGCCGGATCGCATTCGCTCGAATCCATCGTTGGCGGAAATCCGAGTGGGCGGCGCCGGTCTTGTGGACGATGCAAGTTTGCCGACGTGCGGCCGGGCTTCCGCTCAGGCCTCGTTCATGGCAACGGCCCTATGCCGAACAGTAATGAAGGAGATCACGGTCCAGGCTGGACAGGGCAGGGCGGCGCAGGTGCGTCGCGGCATGTTGCGCTTCCTGCCGGGGTTCTTCGCGATCGCGGTGCTGCTGGCACTCGCAGGCTGCGGGGCCAACGCGACCTTGCCGATCAAGACGCAGATGGGGACGAGTCCGCCGTTGCCGCCGCCCAATCCAGAAACGATCCCGACCGTGGACATCGCCCCGGCCGAGGGCTGGAGCGCCGACATCAAACCAATAGCGGCACCGGGTTTCGAGGTCAGTGCTTTCGCGCGCGGTCTCGATCATCCGCGCTGGCTGTACGTGCTGCCGAATGGCGACGTGCTGGTTGCCGAGAGCAATGCCCCGGCCGAAGCGAAGGGCCTGGGCGGCCTGAAGGGCTGGGCGATGAAGCGGGTGATGAAGCGCGCCGGTGCCGGCGTACCGAGTCCGGACCGCATCGTGCTGTTGCGCGACAGCGACGGCGACGGCGTCGCGGACGTCCGCAGCGTGTTCCTGGATCACTTGCACTCGCCGTTCGGCATGGTGTTGCTGAAGGGATCGCTGTACATCGCCGACACCGATGCGCTGCTGCGCTTTCCGTATCGCGATGGCGAAACGTCGATCACGGCACGCGCGGAGAAGGTGACCGACCTGCCCGCGGGCACGATCAACTACCACTGGACGAAGAACGTCGTGGCGGGGCCGAAGGGTGACCTGTTGTATGTCTCGATCGGATCGAACAGCAATGTCGGTGACCATGGCATGGCGGCGGAAGAGGGCCGCGCCCGCATCGTCGAGGTCGATCCCGCAACGGGCGACAAGCGCATGTTCGCGTTCGGCATGCGCAATCCCGTCGGCATGGCCGTGCAGCCGGGAACGGACGCGCTGTGGGCTGTCGTCAACGAGCGCGACGAACTGGGCGGGGATCTCGTGCCCGATTACCTGACGCGCGTGACGCCCGGCGGTTTTTACGGCTGGCCGTACAGTTATTTCGGCCAGCACGTGGATCCCAGGGTGAAGCCGCAGCGTCCGGATCTCGTGGCGCGCGCGATCGTCCCCGATTACGCGCTCGGCTCGCACGTGGCGGCGCTGGGCCTTGCGTTTTACACCGGCGATCTTTTCCCGGCGCGCTACCGCGGCGGCGTGTTCATCGGCGAGCACGGCTCGTGGAACCGGCGTCCGCGCAGCGGCTACAAGGTCGTGTTCGTGCCGTTCGTCGACGCCAAGCCGGCCGGTCCGCCGGAAGACATCCTGACGGGATTTGTCGCTGCCGATGGCAAGGCGCGCGGGCGTCCGGTTGGTGTCGCCATCGATCATGCCGGCGCGCTGCTGGTCGCCGACGATGTCGGCAACGTGGTCTGGCGCGTCACGCCGACGGCGCATGGCGGCGATTGAGGTACGCGTCGAACGGGGCTCACGCTCCAGGCTTCGGACCCGGACCACATACGCACTGGTGCCGCGCAGTCCGCGCGGGCGCAGCGCACCTGGCCCGAGATTTCAGAAACTTTCAGATTTTTTGCAGGACTCGCCGATCCTTCCCGGCCATGGTGCCTGAACCGCCGGAGGGGTCTGGCGGTGGTGCCCATCGGGCACGCGCCTCCATCCACTTTCAGGAAGAACGGCAATGTCCAGATCGCCAACGACAGTCGGAAACCGTTTGCGTGTTTCGGGTTGCGCGCAGGAAGGCGTTGGAAAACGACCTTCGCCTGCGGCGAGGTTGTGGGCGCGCCTGACGCGCCGCCGCGGCGCCTTCGTTGCTGCCCTGGCGCTGGCTACAGGCGCGACCACGCCTGCGACCGCATTCGCGCAGGCCCAGTGCACGCCGATCCTCAGCGGGCTGCGTTTGCCGGTGGCCAGCCTCATGACCCATCAGGGCCATCTGCTGATCGCGGAATCCGGAGACGGCACCGCCGGTTCCGGCCGGATTTCCATCCTCGACAAGGACGGGACCCTGCGCACGCTGCTCCGGGGATTGCCATCCGGCCCGGCCGACGTTGGCACGCCCTCCGGTCCCAGCGGGATATTCATGCGGGGACGCAGCCTGTATCTCGCGATGGGGACCGGCGACACGGGAATCCTGGGACCGCGCCCCGGCACGACGCTGGTCAATCCGAACGGGCCCTCCTCGCCGATCTTCAGCTCGGTA
Source organism: Rhodanobacteraceae bacterium (assembly GCA_036845145.1). Taxonomy (GTDB): domain Bacteria; phylum Pseudomonadota; class Gammaproteobacteria; order Xanthomonadales; family Rhodanobacteraceae; genus 66-474. The sequence continues at coordinate 10,630 of DAIUEL010000002.1, forward strand.
CTGGCGATCAGCTTCACTCCGGGCGCGGAGATGCAGACGACCGGATTCACCATGACCCGGGCCAACCAGCAGGCGCTCGCCAACGGCCAGTTCGTGATGCTGACCGACAGCCGCGGCTACGTGATGGTCATCCGCATGCTGACGAATTTCCCCGAGTACGTGGCGTCGCCGCTGCCGGATGTACCCGACAACATCAGCCTTTCGAACCCGTTCGGCATCGTTGGATTTGGACGATGGCTCTTCGTCACCGACGGCGGACGCAACCTCGCGTGGAAGGTCGATGCGTTGAACGGTGCACAGACGGAATTCGTCAGCTACCCGAACGTACCTAACCCGATGTTCCCGGCCGTCGGCGGACCGTCCATCCAGGCCGTGCCGACCGGCATTACCGAGTGGCGGGGCAAGTTGCTGTTGGCACGGTTCACCGGCGCGCCGTTCGCGACCGGCGTTTCCAGCATCGAACGGATCGATCCGGTCACCGGCGAAGATACGCGCCTGATCTCCAACCTCACGACGGCGATCGGCACGATTCCGTTGCGCCAGGGACACCAGCCGCTGCTGGTGCTGGAGATGGCCGCCAGCGGGCCGTTCTTCAGCGGGCCCGGCACGATATTGAAGTTCGATGATCCGGCGGGTGCACCGACCACGGTCGCGAGCTGCCTGGTCGGGCCCACGTCGATGACGTACGACCGCTCGACCCATACGCTGTATGTCACCGAGGAAGAAGGCAACCTCGTAAGCGTTCCGTATCCGTAAGCCGGCAACCCAAGCGGGAACCGGGCCAGGGACGGGCCCGGTTCGGAGAGGATCGCTTCCATCGACTGCCAGCTTGGACGGCGTGGCGTCGAATGCGAACTACGGGATTCCGTGCGCGTCGGCGGCGGTGAATTGCATCTGCTCCATCAGTGCACGGAAGCGTGGATGTGGGCGCAGGTTGTTTCAGCGCGCTTCAATTCGAATGAGGGTTATGCGCACGTTGGCAAGTGGCGACGTGCGGTGTCGAGGAGGAGGCGCGTCAGTCACAGGCTTGCAGCACGCCGGTGGGTGCCGCATCCGCGGGCCAGTTCGCCGCGGTCAGCGTTACCTTGCCTTGGCCCTGGAACGACGTTGCCGAGTGGCCCAACTGCAATAGAAAAGCGCCGGCCGGCCGCTGCCAACGCTGGCCCCGGCTGTCGAAGTCCACCAGCAGGCGTGGGTCGGCGGTGACCGTCAGGTGCGCGGACTGGCCCGGCTTCAAGGCTACACGGCACCAGCCCGCCAGTCGCCTCACCCTGCCCGCGCCGGGCTGGGTCACGTAGAGCTGCGGCACGTCGATGCCTTCGCGCGAGCCGTGGTTGGTGACGGTGAACGAGGCCGTGACTTGGCCGCCTTTCAGGTGTGCTTCGAAACCGCTGTATTCGAATTGCGTATAGGTGAGGCCGTAGCCGAACGGAAACAGCGGTTCGAAGTGCTTGCGCTGATACCAGCGGTAACCCACGTCGGCGCCTTCGATGTTGTAGTCCACATCCTGCGCCGGTTTGCCGCGCGGCGGCAGGCCGATGGCGGCGAGGCCCGCGCCGGGAATTTGCGGGCGCGGCAATTGCGATGCGTCGCGCGGCCAGCTCACCGGCAGGCGGCCGGATGGATTGACCTCGCCATACAGCAGCCGCGCGATCGACTCGCCGCCGGCCGCGCCGGGGTACCACGCTTCCAGCACTGCACCGACCTGGGTCAGCCACGGCATCGCGACGGGGCCGTTGGTTTCCAGCACGACGATGGTGCGTGGGTTCGCCTTGGCGACGGCTTCGACCAGCGCATCCTGGTTGTCGGGCAGCGCGAGTGTCGGCAGGTCGAAACTTTCCGCCGCCCACTGTTCGACGAATACCACCGCCACGTCCGAGCGAGCCGCGAGTTGCGCGGCGGCGGCTATGTCCTTGCCGTCGGCGAAGATCACCTTGCTGTGCGCGCGCTTTTCAATCGCTGCCAGCGGTGCCGAAGGCTGGTAGATGCGCGGACCCGGCCAGTCGACGGGTTCCGCGCCCGGCACCGCGTTGCCCTGCGGCGACTGCACCGCCGAGGAACCGCCGCCGGTCAGCACCCCCCTGTCGGCGTGGCCGCCGATCACCGCCACGGATTGAGCGGCCGACAGCGGCAGCAACGAATCCCGGTTGCGCAGCAGCACCGCGCCGGCCTCCGCGACGCGCTGCGCCACCTTGCGGTCGGCGTCGAAGTCGATGGGCGCCGGTTTGGCCGGATGGTCGATCACGCCGGCCGCGAACAGGCTGCGCAGGATGCGCCGCGCCATGTCGTCGATGCGCGATTGCGGCACTTCGCCGGAAGCCACTGCGGCGCGCAGCGGCTTGTCGAAATACACCTCCTTGTCGAACGTTTCTCCGGCCGACTCCTGGTCCAGTCCCGCCAACGCAGATTTCGCGGCGCTGTGCGCGGCGCCCCAATCCGACATCACGAAGCCTTTGTAGTGCCAGTCGTGCTTCAGCACCTGATCGAGCAGCCATTCGTTCTCGCAGGCGTACACGGAATTGATGCGGTTGTAGGAGCACATCACCGAACCGGGATGCCCGATCTCGATCGCGATCTCGAAGGCGAGCAGATCCGACTCGCGCGCCGCGGCACGATCGATGTTCGCGCTCAGGGTGTTGCGGGCAGTTTCGAGATCGTTGAGCGCGAAGTGCTTGATGGTGGAGACGACGTGCTGGCTCTGGATGCCGGCGATCGCGTTGCCGACGATCATGCCGGCCAGCAGCGGGTCTTCGCCCGCGTATTCGAAGTTGCGGCCGTTGCGCGGATCGCGCACCAGGTCCGCGCCGCCGGCGAGCATCACGTTGAAGCCGCGGCGATGCGCTTCGCCGCCGATCATCGCGCCGCCTTCGTAAGCCAGCGCCGGATCGAAACTGGCCGCGGTCGCGAGGCCCGACGGCAGCGCGGTGGCGCCGACATCGAGCGGCTTGGCGACACCAAGACCCGCATCGCTTTCCTGGATCGCCGGCAGGCCAAGTCGCGTGATGGCCGGCTGGTAACCGGCCGAGCCCAGCGCACCCGCAGGTCTCGGATGACGATCGCCGTATTCGGTGCGGAGCAAGCGGAATTTTTCCTCCTGCGTCATCGCCTGCAGCACCAACTCGGCGCGCTGGTCAGGCGAGAGATCGGGATTCATCCCTGGGTGTGCATCGGCTTCGCGCATGGGAACCATCCTGTTCCGTTTCGCGGTGCCTTGCATGACGTTGCCCGCGTCGTGTCCAGGCGGCGTTGCGGCGAAGCTTGCAGTGGAAACCATGCAAGTGAACGCCGTGTACAGAGCGGCTGTCGCGGCGAAGGAAGTGCGGTTGAAGGCCATTCGATCGGACAGCGTCGGAATGCTCTGGTAGGTTGGTGCTGAGCGCAGCGAAGCCCAACGTGGATTGCGGCTACTCGCCCATCATGGACTCGACCGGCGTTGGGCTTCTCCCGGAACAAGTACGGGAGAAGCCCAACCTGCGCTACGACTCAATCGCGGGTAATCACGCCGCAGGCGATGCGCGCGCCGGAATTTCCGGACGGCTGGCTGCTGTAATCGTCGGGTTGTGCATGCACGATCACCGCGTCGCCCAGGATGTCGGTGTTGCCGCCGGTGCCGAGCTGGATGTCTTTCGCCAGCACGTCGACCGTGGCGACACCCTCGGCGTTCGCCTGCTGGTTGGGGAGATCGCCTGCGTGGCGTTGCCCCGCGTCGGGATGGCCGTGCGGCTGTTGCGTCGGATTGAAATGACCCCCGGCGCTGCTGGCATCCGGCGTGCTGCAGTCGCCGTGTTCGTGGATGTGGAAACCGTGGGTGCTGTCGGGTTTGAGCCCGGTGATGCGGCCAGTGATGCGGACGCCCTGGTCGGTGCCGGCGAACGAAAGCGTGCCGGAAACATCGCTGTTGCTGGCCGACGCGAGCACGGCGTGCGCGCGGGCCGAAGAACCCGCCGGTGCGGGCGATGCCATGGGCGATGACGCAGGAGATGCTGCAGTCGTGGCAGGTGCGGCGGGCGATGCCGGTGCCCCCTGGTTATCGTTGGCGCATCCCGCCAGCAAGGCGACGGATGCGAATGCAAGCAACGCAGTGATTCGTGTCATGGGATCGTCCTTTCGAGCCAGGATCGTCCGAGGGTAATGGCCCCGTCCAGACGCGCCGTCAATATTCCGTTAGGAAGTCCAACCGGCGCATCGTGTTTCACCCGGCAGGCCACAGCAGCGGCGCCAGCCACGCCACGGCGACGCCCAGCAACAGGGTCAGCGGCGTACCCACGCGCACGAAATCGACGAAGCGGTAGTGACCAGGCTCGTACACCAGCAGGTTGCCGTGGTGGCCGATCGGGGTCAGAAACGCCACTACCGCTCCCATCGCGACGCTGAACACCATGGCGAAGGCCGACATGTGGAGCAGGCCGGCCATGCCCAGCGCGACCGGTCCCAGCAGGATGGTGGTCGCGGTATCGGACAGGATCTGGGTGAAGAGGGCGGCGGTCAGGAACAGCGCCAGCAGCACCCAGGTCGGCGACCAGCCGGACACGAATACGGAGAGCCAGTCCGCGAACAACGCTGCGGTGCCGGTCTGTTCCATCGCAAGTCCCAGCGGAATCGCGCCGGCGATGAACACGAAGATGCGCAGCTCCACCGACTCGTAGGCCTGCTTCAACGTCAGGCAACGGGTGACAACCATCGCCGCCGCCCCGCTCAGGAACGAGACGGCGACCGGCAGCACGCCCGAGGCTGCGCCCGCCACGCTGAGCGCCATGATCAGGGCCGCGAGCCAGCCGCGGCCGCGTACCTGGGCGCGGCCCGAGAACGGCACCAGCAGCAGGAACGAGGGATTGCGGGCGAGCTGGTCCAGCGCGCTCTTGTCGCCCCACAGCACCATCAGGTCACCGGCCTCGAGCTTGATCTTGGACAGCTCCTGGCGGATGAAGCCGCGCTTGCGCCACAGCCCGACCACCACCACGCCGTAGCGACGCAGGAAGTCGACGTTGCCGATGGTGCGCCCGACCAGCCCGGAGTCGGGGGCGACGACGGCCTGCACCAGGCGTTCGTCCTCTTCCCGCGCGGCGCGGCGGTCGTCGCCGATTTCGTCGCCATATTGGACCACCGCGCTCAGTGCGAGGCCTTGTTGTTCTTTCAACGCCGCCAGTTCGTCCGGACTGGCGCGCACCAGCAGCAGGTCGCCCGCGGCCAGCAGCTTGCGTCGCCAGGGTTTCCGGCGCGAGCTGCCGTGCCGCAGCCAGTCCACCACCCGGAAGCGCTCGGCGTGCTCCTTGCCGAAATCGCGCATCGATTTGCCGACGTGCGGCGAAGCCTCGAGCACCACCAGCTCGGTGTAATAGCGTTCCAGGCGAAAACGATCCTCGCCGCCGCTGCTGCCCTCGTGGCTCGGCAGCAGCCAGCGTCCGAAAAACAACATGTACGCGGTGCCGATCAGCGTCAGCACGATGCCCATTGGCGCGATCGAGAAGATGCCGACGTCATGCGCGCCACCACGCTCGAGCAGATCGCGCGCGACCAGGAAAGCCGGTGCCGCGATCACCGTCACGGTGGTGCCCAGCGATGCGGCGAAGGCCATCGGCATCATCAGCCGCGAGGCCGGCAGGTCGTGCGAGCGGTTGAGCTCCAGGATCACCGGCAGCATCATCGCCGTGATCATCAGGTGGTGGCTGAAGGCGGCCATCAACGCCACGCAGGGCATGATCACCAGCACCGCGCGCCAGATGCTGCTGCCGGCCATGCGTCCAATCCATGCGCCCAGCAGGCCGGTCACCCCGGTCTGTGCCAGCCCCGCCGACAGCACGAACATGGATGCCACGAGGATTGCCGGGTCGCTGGAGAAGCCCGACAGCGCGTCAGCGGGGTTGAGGAGGCCGGTGCCGGCCAATGCCACCACGACGAGCACGCCGGTGAGATCGATGCGCACCCATTCGGTGACCAGCAGGACCAGCGCTGCCGCGAGGATCACCAGAAACACGATCTGCTGGAATTCCATGCCGGGAGATTCGTCGTGGCGGTCCACTCGATGGTAGCGGTAGCCAAGCGAGCATGGTGAAGCACGAGGAAATCGGCACCCGCACGCGCGGCGGGCGCTGCCCGGTGCACGTTTTCACGCCGGACGGCGCTTCGCACGGCTGGATGAAACCCGACTTTCCGGTGTACGACGAAGCCGCGGCGTAACGCGATCGGTCCGAAATATCGGCGTTGTTCAGCCGTGCACTGAGATAGGCGAAGGCCGCACGTCGGTCCGCGTTGTCATGCGGACGCAATGACCCAGCCGAACAGCGCGCCGTCGGACCGCACCAGGGGTTCCAGTGTGAATTTCGTGCCCCAGGCTCGTTCGGCCGATGCCGTGAGTGCTTCGGCGGATGGCGTGTCCAGCGCGGCGCGACACATCGCCGACAGACGCGCATGGTGCGCCTTGATCGCCGTGGCAGTCTCGTCGATCTTGTCGAGGACCGGGGCTGGCCCGAGTTGGGGCAGGTGCTGGATCGCATGCACGAGCACGCTGCCCACGTTGCGATACATGCGAAGATCCCCGGTGGTGGCCTCGCCATCACGCAGCGACTGCAGCGCAACCAGAAACTTGTCTCGGGCTTCGACGCTGCCGGCCGCAAGCGGGCCCGCGGCAGCCGTCCGGACCAACGCCTCCGCCGTTTCGAATATGCCGGTTTGCACCAGTCGCTGCACGTCGGCGAGTTGCGCGCGCGCACCTTGCACGACGATGCTGTTCGATGCGTGGGTGACGAATCGCAGTCTCGCATGGGGATGGCTGACGCGACGCAGTTCGGCCAACGTGCGATCGAGTGCGGTGTATTCGATGGCGTACTGGCCGACGATGAAATCGAACGAATCGTCGGGGAACGGCAGGTGCTCCGCCGGGGTGCGGGGTAAAAAACGGATCATGTCTGCACCGGCGCCCATCCCCATCGGGTGCAGCTCCGCTGCATCCACGGCGTCGATGGTTACCCGCACGTTGCGGGCGCTTGCGACCTCGGCAGCCAACCGCGCAACCGCGCCGTTGCCGGTGCAGATGTCGAGGACGCGGGCGCCGTTGGCCATGCTGCCGAAAAATCGTCGCCAGCCTTCGGCGATGGCCGGTTGGTAATTGGCACCGGCTTCACCGCCGCACGAGGCGAGGCGGCCGTCGCGCCAGTATTGGTCCCAGGCAAAGGTCGAATCAGGAAGGGGAGAATGGTTCAACGTTCGATTCCATTGGCGGGTGTTGAGGACAAGGGGAAACGGGAGAAACAACAAGGATATTGGATGACGTGCCGAGCCACGCCAAGTTGACCGCGAACGAGCTGGGTCGTGCGCCGGTGAACGCGCTGGGCGCGCACTGCGTTTCGGTGCCGGAAGTGCCTCTTACTCCATGAATTTCCTATGGAGTTTGGTTCGGCCGATGGACGAGCAAGCGCCGCCGACACCCATTGCAACCCGTGTTGTTTGGCCGGAGAATGTCGGCAAACGCCAACCCGTTGTCTCGCGGGAGAAGGTCAATGGACACTTTGCGGCGTATATCGGATCGCGCGCGTGCGAGAGGTTTCGCGACGTGGTCTTTCGCGGGCTTGGTCCTGGTCTTGGGACTGGCCGTGATCACTGCAGGCTGTGGCAGCGACAATACCGCAGCGAACACCACCGATCCGCACTGGGTGCAGCAGGCCCGTCCCCACAACAAGGTGGCCGTGGTTTTCGTCCACGGGCTTTTCGGCGACACGGACGGCACCTGGACGAACGCCAACGGGCAGAGTTTCTTCAAGCTGCTCAAGACCGCCCCCGGCATGGGCAACCAGCTCGACGTGTTCGCGTTCGGCTTCACGTCGCACGCGTTCAAGGGTGGTTCGCTCGACATACGCGAGGCCGCGAACATGCTGGAGCAATCGCTCCAGTACAACGGCGTGTGGGATTACCCGACCGTGGTGTTCGTCGCGCACAGCATGGGCGGGTTGATCGTGATGCGCGAAATGGTCGATAGCCCGGCGCACCGGGAAAACGTGCCACTGATGATGTTCTATGCGGTGCCGCAGGAGGGTTCGCAGATTACCGCCATCGCCCAGCATGTCGTGAGGAATCCGGCCGTCAAGCAGATGCTGCTGGCCGACCAGAATGATTTCCTGAAGCTGCTCAACGACGATTGGGGCAGGGTGCCGGACCAGGACAAGCCGACGATCATTTGTGCCTACGAGACGGCGCCGCTGGACGGCGTGAAGATCGTACCGTGGTCCAGCGCCACGCGTTTCTGCCATGGCGTGCCTGTCGCCATCGAAGGCACCGATCACTCCACGATCGTCAAACCCGATCGCCCGACGCACCCGTCTGTAGTCGTGTTGGTCAATGCGCTCAATCAATACGTGTTCGGCAAGCCCAACAGTCCGCTGTTGTCGACGCCGGACTTCACGCTCGAAGGCGATCATTGGACCTACGAGTTGACCGATCCGGACGGCAGGAATTTCGCGCGGCTGGTCAACGATGGCGACCGCAAGCTTGACTACACCATCAAGGCAATCTCCGATCCGAAGCTCATGGTGCTGCCGGATGACACCCCGAAGGACATCCCGGCGAAGCACGCCGACCAGCTGCAGCTTGTGCTGCTGCACGGAACCCTGAAGCCGGAATATCGGTTCACGCTCAGCGCGCCGCCATTGGACGACCGCGTGGTCGTGGTTCGCGTGAAGGACTTGGCCGCGGTGCAAGCCAGACAGGATGCCGTGACCCGCGATTTGACGGTGCAGATTGGAAGTTACCTTTCGCCGGACAACGTGGCTCAACTCAAGGGCATGACCGAGGAACAGCAGTACGCGAAAATCGCCGAGGTGGCCGGCGATTCGATTGCGAAGTCGGCGCCCGATCTCCCCGCTGCCGCGCGTTGGGTGGTCACGGCGGACACACTTTCCTCACTCGGGCTATTGGCGCCCGCCAACCGGGCATTGCTCAACGCAAGGCAGGCTTCCCCACGGATCGCCGCGACGGCAAGCGCGCAACTGGTCGCCAGTGTCATCTCGGCCAAGTCGGGCAAGTCCAGCGTGCTGCAAAACGTCCCGGGTACACCATCGGACGATGCGCACAGGCAAATGATCGCGTCGGCCCATGTGGTACCCGGACAGCTCGACGCAAGTGACCTGCATGCGTGGTCGGATCTTTCGGCGAAGCTGCAGGAGGTGCCGTCGCTGAAAGCCTACGGCTACGCCATGCAGGGCGACGTGGCGTGGGTGAAAGGCGACACCGAGACAGCCAGCAAAGCCTATCAGACCGCCAGCGCCATCCAGTCTTCGCCCGTCACCCGGAAGAAAATCGAGGCGATGAAAGTGGCCAAGCCGTCGGGCCATTAGGTCGTCTGAATCACGTCAACCTGGGTACCCATCGCGCAAGCCACCAGCGGGTCGATGACCGCTCCGTGGCGACGCTGGCGCAGCAGTCGTTCCAAAGCGCGCAATAAACCGGAGAGCGCCGCATCGCATCAATGGAACCCGGGGCGGACGAGAACGCCGCGCAGATTCCACGCCGCGATTGCGTCACGTGTCAGTGGTCCGCCCAGTCCTGGTGCTGCATGGGCGCGCCCGAGTTGCCATCGGGCGCAAGACGCGGGCGGCTTACCGGTGAACGACTTGGAACGTGCTGGCAGGAAGCGGCGCGCCGGGTGCGGGCGCTGCGGAAGCAGATACCATTGCATCGCCCGTACAGCGCCATCGCGGCAAGCTTGCGAACGGACATTTCGGCCATCCCCTTGGCTCCCGCGCCAAGCATACCCAGACATCGCTGCGTGGCACCGTCCGCTTGTCCGGTTGAAGATCGCTTCTAGCCGCGCGCGAAAAGTCCGCGCACGCGGCGTGCCAATTTTCCGGCGCGATGGCGCATCCGCGCATTGACGCTGCCGGGGATCGGCTGGTGCGAGCGCCGTATCCAGAACCCGCCCGACCCGGGCACCAATCGATGTCCCATCGCGCGGCAATCGGATTCCGAGAAGTAATGGAACACGACGCTGCGGCGCGTGCGGCCGCGTTCGGCGATGGGACTGCCGCCGTGGAGCAGTTGCGCATTCCAGACGAATACGTCTCCCTTGCGGGCCTGGAACAATTCGCTTTGCAATCCGTGCTGCTGGACCTGCGCACGCATCCAGCCTTGCCACGCGCCCAGTTCCTCGGGAAGGAAATGGCGCTGGCCATTGGAGAAAACGTAAGGCTCGATCCGATGGCTGCCGGGCCAGTAGCGCAGCAGGCCCGACTCCGGCGAGCAATCCTCCAGCGCCACCCACACCGCGACGAGGTGGGCGGGTGTGCGCGGAGTCATGAACAACGAGTCGACGTGGTCTTCCTGCTCGGTGCCGTATTCGAGACTGAGCGAATTGCATACCGCGGGCCGCTCGCCGAGCAGTCGCTGCAGCAACGGCACCAGCCGGTCGTTGAGCGCGAGTCGGCGGACGGAAGCCTGTTCCAGGTAAAGGTCGTTGACCTTGAAGCGATGCGACGCGCGCGCGTCCGCAGGTACGTCGCGCAAGCGCATGCGCCGGTCGAGATCCATGTCATCCACGGTGACGCGGGCGCGCCCTTCATTCCATAGCGCGCGATAGTCGGCCAGCACCGCATCGATTTCCGCACCAGCGTAGAACTTCGGCAGCACGAGGACGCCGCGCGCGTTCCACTCGGCGATCGCGTCGTTCGTTTGCTGTCCGTCCATGCTTTCACCCCGTGATCGCCGACGTTGAATGCAACCGGGAGGAAAAATAGCAGACGGCGCGGCATGATGTAGGGCGGGTGCCAACCCGCCTCGGTGGACTGCTGCCATGATGGCGGGATCCGCTGCGCTCCTCCCGCCCTACGCTGGTTGCGGTGTCTCAGCCTACGCCACGTATTTCGCATCGCCCCAGCCGATCGCGATCGTGTGGTGCATCGAACGCAAGGATCGGACCGATCGAAATCACGCCGTGCGGATTGATGGTCTTGTGGCTGCGGAAGTAGTGATGACGGATATGGTCCATCCACACGGTGCCGGCGACGCCCGGCATCTGATAGATGTCGCGCAGCAGGCCTTCGAGATTGGGATAGTCGTTGATCCGCTTGCGGTCGCATTTGAAATGCGTGGCGTACACCGCGTCGAAACGCACCAGCGTGGTCCACAGGCGCAGGTCTGCTTCGGTGAGCGTGCCGCCGATCAGATAGCGGTGTTCACCGAGGCGCCGTTCGAGTGATTCCAGGGTTTCGAACAGCGCGGCGACCGCCTCGTCATAGGCTTGCTGGCTGGTCGCGAAGCCGGCCCTGTACACGCCGTTGTTGACGTTGTCGTACACGGTCGCATTCATGGCGTCGATGTCCGGACGCAAATCATCGGGGCAGTAATCGCCCGGGCGCGCGCCGATGCCGTCGAACGCCGCCCCGAGCATGCGGATGATTTCGGACGATTCGTTGTTGACGATGGTTTCGCGCTGTTTGTCCCACAGCGTCGGCACGGTGACCCGGCCGCTGTAGTGCGGGTCGGCCTTGAGATAAAGCTGGTACAGCTTGTCGAATCCGTACAGCCGATCACCGGTCGCGCCTTCGAAATCGGTGCGGAATTCCCAGCCGTTCTCCAGCATCAATGGATGCACCACGGAAACGTCGATCTTTTTTTCCAGGCCCTTCCAGGCCCGCATCACCAGGGTGCGGTGCGCCCACGGACAGGCGTAGGAGACATACAAGTGATAGCGGCCGCTTTCGGCCTTGAAACCGCCTTGCCCGGACGGACCGGCGCTGCCGTCGGGCGTGACCCAGTTGCGGAACTGGCTGGCCGAGCGCTCGAAGCGTCCGCCGGTGCTTGCGGTGTCGTACCACCGGTCTTGCCACTTGCCGTCTACCAACAATCCCATGGTCGTCATTCCTTTTGCGTGATGAAACTCCAGGCTGAAGCGACATTGAAGCACGCCGGTGCTCGCGATGCATGCCGCCGCCGGCGTACAGTGGCGGCATGCGCGATCAGGATGACATGACGCTGGATGGGCGAGGGCGCCCTCACGCCGCGCGCCTGCGCTTGCCCGGCATGAAGCTGCTGCCGGCGGTCGCGCGGGAGCATCTGCGGCGGCAGGTGCTTGCGGTATTGAGCCGGGATGCGCCGGCGCCGGATTACGACGCGCCGCTGGGGGACCCCGGCTTGTTCGGGCCGGACAGCGTGACGTGGAAGGTCCACGCGGACTTCCCGTCGATGATGGCGGGCGGTCTGGCGTCCTTGATGCTGCAGGCGCTGCATCCGCTGGCGCTGGCGGGCGTGTGGGACCATTCCGCGTTTCGCACCGACACGCTCGGCCGCCTGCGCAACACCACCGCGTTCGTCGGACGCACGACCTACGCGCCGCGCGCGCCAGCCGAAGCGGCCATCGAACATGTGCGCGTGATCCATCGCAGCGTGCACGGCACGGCGGAAGATGGGCGACCCTACAGCGCGGACGATCCGCACCTGCTCGTCTGGGTGCATGGCGCCGGGTGCTGGTGTTTCCTGCGCGCCTACGAGCGTTATTGCCAACCCATTCCGCCCGCGATGCAGGATCGCTATCTCGCCGAAATGGTGCGCATCGCCGAAGCGCTGGGCGCGCGCGACGTTCCCGAATCGACGTCGGAGCTGGATGCTTTTTTCTCGCGCGTGCGGCCCGAGCTGGTGTTCGATGCGCGCACCCGCGAGACGCTGCGGGTGCTGGGATCCATTCGATTGCCGATTCCCTTCGCCGGGTTCAGCCGCGATCTGTTCCTCGGCTCCGCGGCCGCGCTGCTGCCCGGCTGGGCGCTCGATTTGATGGAGCGACCGGGCCTGCAGCGATGGCGCGATCGCGGTGCCGCGCACGCGTTGCAGCTGATTGCGCCCAGCGTGCGCGACGCGATGGCCGAAGGCGGGTTGGCATGGCGCGCCTGCCGGCGCACCGGCACGGATTACGCGGCGTTGTACAAGTGGGTGTAGGGCGGATTTCAAACCGCCATCCGCGTTTGGAGGGGAGCGCAAACGGCGGGATTCGCCGCTATGCGGCTGCTCCCGCCCTACGGCTTTATTGAAACCTTGTGGGGCAGTAAGAGTGCACCGCATCCCGCCATTGCATGTTTCAATCATGGCGGGATTCACCGCTGCGCGGCTACTCACGCCCTACAGGACTCCGCCCTGCGACATGCGGACGAGGCCGCACTTTCCGTGGATCAAGCGCCCCGGCCTTTCCCTTCCTCGGAGGCCTTCTTCAAATCGGAATCGGAGAGCACCCGCATGTCGGGATCGGTCGTGTCGGTGCCCGGCGCGAAGTGAAGGCGTTCCATGTATGGCGTCGGTTTCCTGCGCCGGTAGTCGGCGAACTCTTTCGCGTAATAGGCGCGCGCCTCGTCCACGCTCTTGCTGCCGCACACGATGTCGTGCATGAGGTTCAACGCGAGGAAATTCGCCTGCTCGTCGTGGCATCGCGCCGACACTTCGCCGGCGGTGCGTTCGACGATCACGCTGCCATCGAATGCAGCGAGGTCTGAAACCTTTTTCGGCGGCACCTGGTAGTTGATGACCGATTCGACGGAGTCGTGGTGCGGGGCCGGGAAGTTGTGCTGGAAGAAAGTCTTCTGCGCGATGATCCGCTTCCACGGACCCGCCTTGTACCGGGTCAGCCGGCTCTCGCTGGCTTCCTGTGGCTCGCCGTATTGGTCGAGCACCAGTTGCGCCGCTTCCTTTGATTCCGAAGGCCAACCCCGAACGAACTCCGATCCCGTCGTCATCGTCACTCTCCTTGTTCGCGTTGCATCAGTCCTTTTTCCGATGATAGACGGATCGCCGCGCGGAACCGTCAACGGGAAAATGGCGGTTTACTCGGGATTTATTGCATGAGGCGCCAGCGTGGCGGGTTGCAAGCGGCCGGCAACGTTTGAAGACGCGGCATCGACGGCGGGATTTGCCGCCTCGCGGCTACTCCCGCCCCAGCCACTTCGATGCGTCGCGGTTGCCGCTAACCGTGCTCGCGCAGCCATGCCCGCGCCGCATCGCCGGGCATGGGACGTGCGAAGTAATAACCCTGGCCCTGGTCGCACTGGAGTTCGGCCAGCGTGCGCGCCTGTGCTTCGGTCTCGACGCCTTCGGCCACGGTCGAGAGCTGCAGTTGCTTGCCAAGCCCCACGGTGGTGGCGACGATCTTGCGCGCCTCATCGGAAGTATGCAGGCCCCACACGAACGACCTGTCGATTTTGATTTCCGAAAACGGCAATTGCGCCAGTTGTACCAGCGAGGAATAGCCGGTGCCGAAGTCGTCGATGCTGAGCTGGAATCCCTTCAGTCGAACCCGCGTGAGGATGTCGAGCAATTCGGCGGTGCGCTGCGGCGCCGTGGTTTCCGTCAGCTCGAGGATGATGCGCGCCGGATCCACGTCGAACCGAATGCACCGCTCATGCAGCAGGTCGGTGAAACTCACATCGGTGAGGCTGGCGGCGGAAATGTTGATCGCGAGTTGCGGCGCGCTGCCATCGGCGATGCCGGCGAGCCACGCGAGGCCGGCTTCGATGACGCAGATGGTCAGCAGGTTCATGTTGCCGGATTGCTCGATCAACGGCAGGAACCGGTCGGGCGGAAGCAGCCCGAATTTCGGGTGCTGCCAGCGCACCAGGGCCTCCACGCCGGCGGGACGGCCGCTGGCGAGATTCACCTTCGGCTGGTAGTGCAGGACGAACTGGTCGTCCCGCAGCGCGGACTCGATGTCGCCCAGCAATTTTTCATGATCTGCGGTCGTGATCGGTTCGGGATGCGCCCGGTGTTGCGCATGCGCATCCAGCAAGGCACGCAGTTCCGCGGGTTTGAATGGTTTCGGCAGGGTGCCGATGATGTGCAGGCCGCGTTCGATGCCGACCCGCTGCGCCGACTCCAGCACCTTGCTGCCCATGCCGCTCATCATGATGATGCTGGCGCCACATCCACCCGCCGCGAGATTGCGCAGCACCTCCACGCCGTCCATGCCGGGCATCAGCAGGTCGATGATGATGTGGCTGGGTTCGAAGCCTGCGACATCGTCGAAGAAGGCCTCGGGCGATTCCGACATCCGCACGGCGAAACCATGCCGCTTGGCGGCGAAGGCCACGGTCTGCGCCACCGCCGGTTCGTCATCGAGGATCAGCAGCCGCCGCGATTTGTCGTGTTCCGTCATGTGCCACCGTCCTTTGCTCGCTTCTCGCCCAGCACCGCGCGCAGCTTGGCCGCGAGTTCGGGTTTCCGGTACGGCTTGTGCAGCAGGTTGATGCCCGGGTCCACGCGACCATGGTCGATGATCGCATTTTCCGTGTAACCCGATGTGTACAACACCGGCAGGCCGGGCCGCAGTGCGCGCGCGGCTTCCGCGAGTCTGGGGCCGGTCAGGCCGCCGGGCATGATCACGTCGGTGAACAGCGCATCGCAGGGAATGTTTTCGCGCAGCAATGCCAGCGCCTCTGGACCGTTGGCTGCCGCGACCACGCCGTAGCCGAGGCCTGTCAGCAGCTGCACGGCGTGTGCGCGCACCAGATCGTCATCTTCCACCAGAAGAATACGCTCGCCGCGACCCGCGATGTCGGCCGGTTCGACCATCGTGACCGGTTCGATTTGGTCCTTGGCCTGGCGCAGGTACAGCGTGACGACCGTGCCATGGCCGGGTTCGGAATAGATCGCCACGTGGCCGCCGGATTGCTTGACGAAACCGTACACCATGCTCAAGCCCAGGCCGGTGCCCTGGCCGCGCGCCTTGGTGGTGAAAAACGGTTCGAACGCGCGCGCCACGTCTTCGGCGCTCATGCCGGTGCCGGTATCGGAAATCGAGATCCGAACGTAGTCGCCGGGCACCACGTCCGCGCGCCGCTCGGTGTAGTTTGCGTCCAGGATCACGTTGGCGGTTTCGATCATCAGCTTGCCGCCGCCGGGCATCGCGTCGCGCGCGTTGATGCACAGATTGAGCAGCGCGGATTCGAATTGCGCCGGGTCCACCGACACCCGCGCGACGTCGGCCGCGTTGTTCACCGTCAGCTCGACGTTCTCGCCGAGGGTGCGCCGCAACAGGGTGTGCATGCCGTTTACCAGTTCATCGGGGTGCACAGTCCGCGGCTCCAGTGCCTGCCGGCGCGCGAAGGCGAGCAGGTGGCGGGTCAGCTCCGCGCCGCGTTCGCCGGCGGTGCGGATCATGTCCACCAGCGGAAGCACGTCCGTCCGGTCGGGCAGTTCCTCCGCCAGTGCATCGGCGTTGCCGACGATGACCGTCAGCAGGTTGTTGAAGTCATGCGCTATGCCGCCGGTGAGTTGCCCGATGGCTTCGAGTTTCTGGGACTGCGCGAGGCGACGTTCCAGTTCCACGCGCTCGGTGACGTCGGTGTGGATCTTCAGGACGCCGACGGCCTGGCCACCCTCGTTGCGCAGGAGGGTCCAGTGCCCGTCGACGGTGATGGGCTTTCCGCCCGCGCCGGCTTGCCGGAAGCGCCCGGACCATTCGCCTTTTTCGAAGACCTCTGCGTCCGCGGTTTCGAACGCAACCGGGTCGCCGTACACGATGATGTCTTCCACGCGCCTTCCGATCGCCAGGCCGCGGGGGATCCCGTAGATGGTTTCGGCGGCATGGTTCCAGTAGCGGATGCGGCGATCGAGGCTCCGCACCATGATCGCGTCCTTGGCGCGGTCGAGCAGCATCGCCTGTTCGCGGAGGGTGTCCTCGCGCTGCTTGCGATTGGAGAGATCGGTGATCGCACCCACCACGCGCACCGCGCGGCCGTTCACGTCGCGGACGACGAAGCCGCGGTTGTACACGAATGCGTAGCTGCCATCCTGCCGCCTGAATCGGTGCTCACAGGTCCATTGTTCCGCGCCGCTGCCGATCGCCTCGTCCATGCTGCGGACGACTTGTTGGCGATCATCCGGGTGTATCCGCGCGCGCGCCCATTCGAGCGTACCCTCGACCGCCTTGGGTGGAATCCCGAACAGCCGCTGCAACCCGCCGTTCCACCAGACGGTGTTGTCGTCGATGTTGCGGTCCCACACCGCGTCTTCGGTGGCCCGGGTCACGTAGTCGAAACGTTCATGGCTCAGCCGCAACGCTGCCTCGATTCGAACGCGTTGGGTCACGTCATGCGCAAGCACCAGGCGCGCGGCGACGCCGCCGAACACGATATCGTCGGACGAGACCTCGACATTGATGATCGTGCCGTTCTTCTTGATGTGCCGCCAGAACCCGAACTCGCGGTGGCCTGCCGGGCCGGTGGAACGTACCCGCGCCAGCTTGGCCCTCTCATCCGGTGGCCGTATGTCGGCAATCGTCATGGCGAGGAATTCTTCCTCGCTGTAGCCGTATTGCTTGCACGCCTGGGCGTTCACCGCGAGAAACCGGCCGCTCGCAATCTCGAATACCCACATCGGCAGCGGGTTCGCGACGAACAGCATCTCGTAGTATTCGCTGCCGCTTCCGCGTGTGTTGTCTTCGGCGGTCATTCGCTTCCCGACTGGCGAGGCATCCATGGCCGCCCCGGCGCGCATGCATGGCCAATGTATACCGAAGCGGGCAGGCAAGTCACGACCGGCTCGCAAAAGGAGAGGCGCGTCACAAAAGGTCACGCCGCTCCATGGCTGGTTCGCGCGCCTCGTGTGCCTGCTTTCTGCGGGTTGCAGCCTTATTGCAAGGGTGCTCGCCGGCATCTTTTGTGACAGCCCCACGGCAGGGCCGAGGTGCGCAACCAGGACGCCTTGTTGCGGCGATCCGATGCGGCGGTGTACGCCGCAAAACGCGCCGGGCGCAACCGCGTCGAATGGTATTAAAGCCGGGTCGCGTCAACGAGCCAAACGGCTTGATGGAACAGGCGGGCCAATCGCGCTAGATGCCCGCCGGCCTTCGTTCGGGGTGCTGCTGCCGCCCACATCCATCTTGATCGTCGCGTTTGAAGGTGCTTCCTGCGCCTGCAATTTCGCGGCGACCTGTTCGGCTTCGCGCATCACGCGCAGCAGGTTGCGGCCGGCGAGGGCGGCCAGTTCGCCGTCGGTCCAGCCGCGGCGCGCGAGCTCGGCAAACAGCGCGGGATAGGTGTCCACGCCCTCCAGGCCCTCGGGCGTGATTTCGATGCCATCGAAGTCGCTGCCGATGCCGACGCTCTCGACGCCGGCGATCTTGCGAATGTGGTCGATGTGATCGGCCACCTGCGCGATGGTGGCTTTGGGTTGCGGATGTTCCTTCTTCCATTGGTCCATCGCAGCCTTGGCGCGGTCGGGTTGGCCGACATACAGCGCATCGAATTTCGCCGACGCGCCGGCGCGGTCGGCATCCCACGTTGCGACGGCCTGCGAAATGAAGGGCGGGTAGAAGTTCACCATCACCACGCCGTGGTTCTGCTTGACCATGCGCAGCACGTCATCGGGTACGTCGCGCGGATGATCGTCCAGTGCACGTGCGCTTGAGTGCGAAAAAATCACCGGGGTCCGTGTGGTTTCGAGTGCTGCCTTCATGGTTTCGGGCGACACGTGCGAGAGATCCACCAGCATCCCGAGCCGGTTCATTTCGTGCACCACGGCGCGGCCGAACGGCGTCAGCCCCTGGTGCGCGGGCGTGTCGGTAGCCGAATCCGCCCAGTCGGTGTTCTTGCTGTGCGTCAGCGTCATGTAACGGACGCCAAGCGCGTAGTAATCGCGCAGCACCGGCAGCGAGTTGTTGATCTGATGGCCGCCCTCGACGCCGATCAGACTGGCGATGCGCCCGGATTTCTCGATGCGTTGGATGTCGGCGGCGGTGGACGCCATTTCGAAATCTTTCGGATACTTCGCGACCATCGTGCGGACGATGTCGATCTGCTCGAGCGTCATCTGCACCGCCTCGGGACCGGTCGTGGTCGCCGGAATCCAGACCGACCAGAACTGCGCACCGAGGTGGCCCTTGCGGGCGCGCGGGATATCGGTCATCAAATGCACGTCGCCGTCGCCGGTCTTGCCCCGCAGGTTGGACGTGTCGGCAGAAAGATCGATGTTTCCGACATTGCCGAAATCGGTGCGGATTCCCCACGGCAGGTCGTTGTGGCCGTCGATCACCGGCGTTTCGGTGAGTACGCGATCGACCCGCGCCGACAAGGCTTTGTCCTTCGCCGACGGCAGCGCAGCGAGGGCGATGCACGGAAGGGCGACGAGCAGGCAGGCGGCGATGCGAAGGTGCTTGGTCATGGCGTCCCCGGTAAGGTCATGAGAAGAGCTGTCGCGCATCGCGTTCATGCGACACGTTGCGCCGAGCCTATCAGCGTTTCGACGGATGATCGCTCAGAAGAACGTGGGCATGGTTTCCAGCACGTGCAACTCGTCATCGACCAGCAGCACCTGCCGCCACTTGTCGAAAGTAAGGCACGGATGCGAGGCGCCGAACGAAAGAATGTCGCCGATGTGGAGATCGAGGTCATCGGGAATCACCAGCATCGCGTGCTGGTCCATGACCTTGCGGACGCTGCAACCGGTCAGTGGCCGCGCGGGCTGACCGGGCCGATGCAGCTGCAGCGGGATCGGCAGGTCGGGATCGACGGAAATGTCGCGCTTGCCCATCGCGACCACTGCCAGGCCGGGTTCGGGCAACGACTGCACGTGGGCGAACACTGCCAGCGCCGGTTCGAGTTCGCCCATCAGTTCCGGATGGCGCGCCTTCACCTCGGCCATCGCATCGCGATATGAGCGGTGATCGTGCACCACATAGCAACCGGGCCGCAGCACCGGCGTGCAGTGATCGCGCAGGTCGGGCTGGTCGAACGCTTCCGCGATCAGGTCGAACCATTGGGAACCCGCCGCGGTGACGATGGGCTTGCGATCCGCGAAGGCACCCGCAGCGCGGAGCGTGCGCATGCTGGTGACGAGTTTTTGGCCGTAGCTGCGGATGTCGCCGGCGGCGTGGCCGCCGCCGATCAGGCCTTCGTAGCCCTCGATGCCACAGAGGGTGACGGCCGGCGCGGCTGCGATGGACTCGATGAGCCGTTCCAGTTCCGCGTCGCTGCGCACACCGCAGCGGCCGCCGGGCACGCCGAGTTCGACCAGCACCCGCAGAACGAGGCCCCGCGCCGCGAAAAAGCGGCTCAACGCTTCGACATTGGCCGCGCTGTCGACCAAGCAATGATAGTCCGCGCCGCGCTCGATCAGTCCGGCCACGATCGCCATGTTGGGCGTTCCGACCAACTGATTCGCCATCAGCAGGCGCGTCGTACCGTGTTCGAAAGCTGCGGCGCACTGGACGGCGGTGGCCAGCGTGATGCCCCACGCGCCCGCGTCGAGCTGGCGGCGGAACAGCGCGGGCGTCATGGTGGTCTTGCCGTGCGGCGCGAGCTGCGCGCCATGGTCGTCGGCGAAGCGTTGCATCCATGCAATGTTGTGGGCGAGCGCCGTGTCGAAAACGACCGCCGCGGGCAGGGCCACGTTTTCGAGCAGTGACTGGCCGTCGACGGGTTGGCCTTTTTGCAGATGGTGCGCGGGAAGGACCATGGGCGCGAGCCTGAAGCAACGATGCCCGATGCTACAGGATGCCGATTTTTCTTACACAGTGCGTTCTCGCACGGCGCCTCGACGGCGGGCGATTCATGGGAACTGCAGCCGCACCCGGAGCGGGTTGGTCGCCGAAATCCTTTACAAAAATCGCTTTCCCATCCGGCCGATCATGCGCTACATAAAAGCAAATCAATGGTTTGAACGACTGGCACGTTGAATGCTTTTTTTGCGGCAGCCGGGGAAAACCGAACGGGCAGTTTGTCATGCCCAATGTCAGGAGGATTGCAAGCCATGAATGTGGAGAAGGAAGTTTTCGCAAAAAAAACCGGGCTCTGGATGGCCCTTGCAACGATCGGCATGTTGGCGTCGGCGCCGTGCGCGTTCGCGACCCCGGTCCAGATCGGCTTCAACGGTGCGGGCGGCAGCGGACACGTTTCGCTCACGGTCGAATCCGATACCACGGCCGGTGATCCGGCCGGCGCCCAGGTGATCACCAATGCCAGCGGCACTTTTTCCGACACGAACCTTGGCATCGATGATGTATCGATCACGGGCGTGCTGGTGCGCAATTTCGCGACGCCCAACGATACGGTGCCCAGCCCCGAGAATGACCCACTGCCGTTTCCGCCGGTGCCGTTTCCGGCGAGCTACAGCAAGCTGCCTGTGCTGAACCCTCCGGGCATGGATACTGCGATCACCTACGACGATCTTTTTTACCTCGACGGATCTCCACGGACCTGCTGGGACTATCCCTTCTCCGGCGGTTTCCTGGATCCCTACGGCGTGATGTTCACGCTTGCCAACGGTGGCTTCGTGGATTTGTGGAGCGACGGGGTGATGTCGCCGGGCGGGCTTACCTACGGATTCGCCGTGATGCTCCCGAATGCCGATCCCGACGGCAACTGGGTCAGCGACTTCCAGTTCAGCGGGGTCCGCGCAGCGGTGCCGGAACCGGACTCCATATGGCTGTTTGGCGCGTCGGTGCTCGGGCTGTTCGCATGGCGTCGCTCGACTGAAACACGCAAGCGCGCATCACGATCCATCTGATCGCGCGGCGCTTGCTCGTGCAGCGCGCGATACGGAGGTGTCGCGCGCTGCAAGTATTCGCCTGATCGCCGGGTCCATCGGTGAAGCGGATGCGGGCTTCCGCTTCACGCGTAGGAAATCCCCCACAACGCTTTCGGAATTGATTGCGCGACCACCGGGACGATCGCCGACTTCGCGTCCGTTCGCGCGCGCCAACAATTTGCGCTGGCGATCGGCGGAGTGAAAGCGATGCGTTCGACGGTGCGAGGGGTGGTAGTGGGTGTACTGGTGTGGGCGGCAGCGTTGCCGGTCGTGGTATGCGCCGCGCCGCCGCCTCCGGTCGAACTGGTCGACGTCTATCACCGCGGTGTCGACCTGTCCCGCTACTGGGTAAGCGAGAAATTCGATGGTGTGCGCGGCTACTGGAATGGCCATGAATTGCTGACGCGCGGCGGCACGGTCGTGCGCGCGCCGGGATGGTTCACGAAGCATTGGCCGAAGACACCCATGGATGGCGAGTTGTGGGCCGGCTACGGGCATTTCGCGACCGCCTCCACCATCGTGCGAACGGCCGGACCGGATGATCCGGCGTGGCACAAGATGAGCTATCGCGTTTTCGATCTCCCCGCGCACGGCGGCAACTTCGACGCGCGCGTACCGGCGATCCGGGAGACGGTCGCGGCGATCGGTGATCCTTGGGTGGTCGCGATCCGCCAGTTTAATGTTCCCGACGAAACCGCGCTGCGGGCGGCGCTCAAGCGCGTGCTCGACAGGGGCGGCGAGGGGCTGGTGTTGCACCGCGGTGATGCGCCTTACCGGCCCGGACGCAATGTCGGCTTGCTCAAGCTGAAGCCGTACCAGGACGCCGAAGCCAGGGTCGTCGCGATCCGGCCGGGCGAGGGCCGGCTCAAGGGCATGATGGGCTCGATCGAAGTGCGCACACCCGACGGACGTCGTTTCGCGATCGGCTCGGGGTTTTCCGATGCGCAACGCGCGCATCCGCCAGCGGTGGGCTCGTGGGTGACCTACCGATTCAACGGTATGACGGACAGCGGGTTGCCACGGTTCGTGCGATTCCTGCGGATGCGACCGGGCGGACCGCCGCCGGAAGTCCCCGCACAGCCGTGATCGTGGTGTGTGCGACGACGCTCACGCTCACGCGCCGTGGCTTCGCGCCCACTGCACGATGCCCGGGGCATTCATGGCGCCTGCTTGGCGCGCGATTTCGCGGCCGCCGCGGAACAGCGCGAGTGTCGGAATGCTGCGGATGTCGTAGCGCGCGCCGAGCGATTGTTGCGCGTCGGTGTCGACCTTCAGCAGGCGCACACGCGGCTCCAATTGTGCCGCGGCCTTCACGAATTCCGGCGCCATCATCCTGCACGGTCCGCACCACGGCGCCCAGAAATCGACCAGCACCGGGACCTCATCGTGTGAAAGGTGTTTCTGGAACGCGGCATCGTTCACTTCCACCGGCTTGCCGTCGAACAATGGTCGATGGCAGTTGCCGCAATTCGGCGTGTCCGATCGCTCGCGCGGCACGCGGTTCACCGCTGCGCAGTGCGGACACACGATGTGCGATGCGTTACTCATGATGAAGCCCTTCCATTGTCGTCGGCGGACGGTTCGCCGGCCGTCGTGCTGGAAGCATAGTCCGCCGCCGCATGGATCATCGAGTTGGCGGTCGCGATGACGGGCACAGCGAAGAATGCCCCGGCGATACCGCCGATGGCCGCGCCCGCCATCACGCCAAGCACGATCCCTAGCGGATGCACCTTGACTGCGCCACCGGTGATCAGGGGATGCAGGACGTTGCCCTCGATCTGGTTCACCAGCAGCACGATGCCGAACATGATCAGCGCGTTGATCCAGCCGTTGAACAGCAGTGCGATGAGCACCGCCACCGCGCCCGCCACGATCGATCCGATGATGGGCACCAGTGCGCCGAAGAACACGATGGCCGCGATCGGCGTCGCCAGCGGCACGCCGATGATCCACGCGCCGGATCCGATCGCGACCGCTTCGAGTGCGGCCACGAAGATCTGGATGCGAACGAATTCCTTGAGGGTGCGCCAGCCCGCGCGCCCGGCGAAATCGATGCGCGCACGGGCGCGGTGTGGAAACAACCGCGTGGTCCAGGCCCAGATCCCGGCGCCGTCGATCATCGCGAACAGGGTCACGAAGATGATGATGAAGATGCCTTCGAGAAGGCCCACCACGCGTTTGCCCACGTTGGCCGCGCGCAACGCGATCTGCGAGGCGTTGTTTTGCAGCCACTGGACGATATCCGAGACGTAGCCATTGATCTTTTCGGGTGTCAGTCCGAACGGATGCGTCGCGAGCAGGCGGTTGAGCGAGTTGCCGAGCGCGCCGATCTGTTTTTCCAATACAGGCAGCGCGGTCACCACCCGCTCGGTGACCAGCAGCAGCAAGCCGACCACCACCGCGATCCCGATCAGCAGCGCAACCAGGATGGCGAGCCACTTCGGCCAGCCGTGACGCTGCAGGACATCCGACAGTGGTACCAGCAACGCCGCCACGATGATGCCGATCAGGAACGGAATCACGATTTCCGCGAGCAGGTGCGCGAGGAATCCGATGCCCGCGAGCGCGGCGGCGATCACGAGCAGGCGCCACGTGAACGCGGCGCCGATGCGCAGCCCGTGCGGAACGGCTTCGTCGGCCGGATCGCTGGAACGTGCGTGCCACCTCGAACTCACATCGGCACTCCGTGGCCGGCAACAAACGCCTTACGCGAAGGCGCAAGCCAATCGGGCGCGCTGTCTGGCGACGCCTGACGGGGCAAGGCAAGTCGGTCTACGCGCGACAAGCGGGCACAGGCTAACCACACGCGGGTCGAATTGATGTCAAGAGCGTTTCTGAGAGCCCGGGTTGGTGATCGGATCGTGACGGCGCACCACATCGGCCTTCACATGGCGTGAAACGTTCCGTGCGGATAATGAGGTCTTTGACCAAGGAGACCGGACGAATGAACCTGAAGATGCCTGCGCTCATGGTTGCCTGCACTCTGGTGCTGTCGGCCTGCGGCGGCAACAACCAGTCCGAGAACGCCCCCGCACCGGGCGCCACGGCTCCGATGCCGGCGACGACCGCGCCTGCGATGCCGATGACGACCGCACCCGCGGGCGCCGCGACCGCGGGCCAGGCCGCGATGCCCGGAACGGCCGGAACGTCGGCGATGGCGTCCGAGGCCATGGCGGGCAACGGCAAACCTGCCGCGACCGTCAACAACTGCAGCACGGAAATCGAGGCCAACGATGCGATGCAGTACAACGTCGGCTCGATCGCGGTGCCCTCGTCGTGCACGAACTTCAAGATCACCCTGAAGCACACCGGCAAGCTTCCGGTGGCGTCGATGGGCCATGACGTTGTGATCACCAAGCAATCCGACATGCAAGCAGTGGATCAGGACAGTGCGGCGGCTGGCCTGGACAATGGCTACATCAAGGCGGACGACGCGCGTGTCATCGCGCATACCAAACTGATCGGCGGCGGCGAAACCGCATCGGTGAGTTTCCCGGTCAGCAAGATCAAGGACGGCGGCCCGTTCGTGTTCTTCTGCAGCTTCCCGGGTCACTCCGCGTTGATGCACGGCACCATCAGCGTGCAGTAACGCGATCTGTCGATGGGTGGGTGGCAAACGAGGCGGGCGCCAAAGGGCGCCCGCTCTTGCGTGCGCACCGGCTTGGCATCTTGCGCGATCCGACCCACACTTCAGACATCTTTGGCGCAAGGAATCAAACGTGATCCATCTGCCCGTGCTGGTCGTGCTGCTGAACGTGTTGCTGTTGTTCGCCACCGGACTGGTAGTGGCGAGCGCGCGCGGTCGTCACGGCGTCAAGGCGCCGGCGACGACCGGCCACCCGGATTTCGAGCGCGCGTTTCGGGTGCAGATGAACACGCTGGAACACACGGTGGTGTTTCTGCCCACGCTTTGGCTGGCCGCGCAGTGGGGCAATCCCTCCTGGGCCGGCATCCTCGGATTGATATGGATCGCGGCGCGCGTGTGGTACGTGCCGGCCTACCTGCGCAGCGCCGAGGCGAGGCATTATCCCTTCATGGTGTCGATGATCGCGTGGCTGCTGTTGCTGGTGCTGGCGATCTGGGGCGTGGTGCGGCTATTCCTGTTGCAGCCGTGGTGAGAACGCGCATGGCGTGATTCGGTCAGGCGGCGGGCGTCTTGGTTGCGATCTCGCGCAGCGCGTTTTCGAACACTTCCGGAGGCTGCCCGCCCGAAATCAGGTATTGACCATTGACGACCGTTGCGGGCACGGAATGGATGCCGGCCTGCTGCCAGCGGCGTTCCCGTGCGCGGACTTCGTCGGCGTATTGGTCGCTCTCGAGTAGGCGGCGCGCGGCGTCGCCATCGAGACCGTTTTCATTCGCGATGCGCACGAGCACGTCGCGATCGGCGACATTTTCATTATCGGTGAAGTAGGCGCGAAACAACGCCTGCTTGAGCGCGATGGCCTTCTCGCGATCACGCTGTTCGGCCCAGTGCAGCAGGCGATGCGCGTCGAAGGTGTTCCAGACGCGGCTGCCCGCCTGCGTGTTGATCGCGACGCCCAGCGGCATGGCGCGCTCGCGGATCGCCTTGCGGTTGACCTCGAGCTGCGCGTCGTCGATGCCGTACTTGTGCCTGATGTGCTCGCCTGCGTCTTCGCCCTCGAGCGGCATCTGCGGGTTGAGTTCGAACGGCTGCAGGTGGATCTCCGCCTCGACGCTGCCTTCGAGTTTCGTCAACGCCGATTTCAGGCTCGCGAGACCGATCGCGCACCAGGGGCACGCGACGTCGGAAACGAAATCGATGCGGAAGCGCGCAGGGGCAGTCATGGCAATCAACCGGTGTGGGGGTCACATCGATGTGGAGGCGCTTGCGCGCATGTCAATGAAGCGCGTGCGGTCGGGGTTCTGTGTTCATCGGGGCGCGACGCTCGATTTCAGGCGCACGAAGCCTTCTCGATCTTCGCGGGCGGGGATGCGCCGGTCACGCGCCGCTGTCGGCCGCCCTGCGAGTGCGGCTTCCTGCGTGCCCGGATTCCGGATTGCCTTTCGCACAGGCGTGCGCTGCCGAAGTGTTAGAGTGCCCGGCTGATGCCCGCAGCGAGTAGTGCGATGACAGCCTTTTATCCGATCGGTACGCCTGGCAAACCGTGGGGCCATGCGGAAAAATCCGAGTGGCTTTCGCGGCAGCGCAAGCGGCGCAGTTACGCGGATGACGTGCTGGACGTGGTCGACCGGTTGCGGGCGCGTTTCGACGTGGTGCAGTACGGCGCGCTCGATTACGCGCCCGACCACTACCCGTTGTTCGCGCTGAAAAGCCGCGACTGGAACGACGCATTGCCCATCATGCTGGTGACGGGCGGCGTGCACGGTTATGAAACCAGCGGCGTGCACGGCGCGCTGCAGTTCGCGGATCGGCACGCGGAAGAATACGCAGGGCGCGCCAACACCGTCGTCGTGCCGTGCGTCAGCCCGTGGGGTTACGAACGCATCCACCGTTGGAATCCGCACGCGCTCGATCCGAACCGCAACTTCATTCCCGACAGCCCGGCGCCGGAATCGGCGGCGCTGATGCGGCTGGTTGCGCCGTTCCGCGAGCGCGTGTCGATGCATATCGACCTGCATGAAACCACCGACACCGATGAATCGGAATTCCGTCCCGCGTTGGCCGCGCGCGATGGCGCGCCGTACGAGCCTGGCACGATTCCGGACGGCTTTTACCTGTGCGCCGACAGTGCGAATCCGCAACCGGAATTCCAGCAGGCGGTGATTGCGGCGGTCGCGAAGGCGACACACATTGCGCCGGCCGATCCCGACGGCACCATCATCGGTTCGCCGGTGGTCGCCCCCGGCGTGATCGAATATCCGCTGGTGAAGTGGGGCCTGTGCGCGGGCATCACCGCGGCCCCCTGGCGCACCACCACCGAGGTGTATCCCGACAGCCCGCGCGCCACGCCGGCGCAATGCAACGCGGCGCAAGTCGCGGCGGCTCGTGCGGCGATCGACTACGCGCTGGCGCACGTCTGAAGGAACGCCCGCGCCGTCGACGAACGGCGCGGCAGCGCAAGGGAGATTTCGCTGCCGATGTGCACGTGCGTTGGGTGTGTGTCACTCGCGTGTGGATGCCGCCACCTGGCGCTCCTCTCGACTTCGAATGCAGCCGCGAACGAGTCGGCAAACAGTCGCCGACCCTGTCCCGCGGAATGTCACGGCTGCCAATGTCGCCCTCTTGCATTTGTGTATGTTGAAAAAACAATAACTTATTATATACATATCATGTAAAATCATGGTTCAACAACAAAATGCAAAATTTTGTGATGGACTTCCCGCGCACGAGGCGTAAAGTAGGCCCGCAGCCAGCCGGTTAGCAGGGGTTCATGGGGAAACATGGTGATACGTGTCAGCAGGTTACCTGCGCCTTCGCATGCAGTTTTGTGAAGACGACCAAGACCACGTACTCACGCGTATCTTCGGAACCCGGTCTGCCGATTGACCGCGAAGCAAATCGCAGCAGCGAAGCCGCCCTCGGCTTCGTTTCATCAATGGATGTGCTGTGTCGAAAACTCGACCTGACCCCGAGGAGATCATCATGAGTGTGCGTTTCGAGCGTACCGGTCCTTTGACCGAATTGAGCAGTTACCCGCAATGGGCGCAGGACATGGTTGGTGAGTGCGATGTCGTCAAGCGGACGGTCGTGGATCACGAGCTGTGGCGCGCGATGTGTACCGGCGAGCATCCGGAAATCACGCAGCGGTTCGTGGTCGGTGCATGGCCGGCGATCGAGCGTTTTCCCTGCTACATGGCGCGCAGTCTCCTGAAGACGCGTTACGGGCGCAGCGAGGGCGAGGACAACGCCCGGCGCTGGCTGGTCCGCAATATTCGCGTGGAGCAGAACCACGCCGAATACTGGTTGAACTGGGCCGAGGGCGCCGGCGTGTCGCGCCAGCAGGTGTTCCACGGCCAGTTGCCACCCGGCACCCAGGTGCTCGCCGATTGGTGCGAACAAGTCAGCACCGGCGACACGCTGGCGGCCAGCCTCGCCGCCGTGAACTACGCAGTCGAAGGTGCAACCGGTGAGTGGTCCCGCATCCTGTACGAAAGCGAGAGTTTCGCGGCGCAGTATCCGCAGCCGACCCGTCGCGGAAGCCTGCGCTGGCTGCAATTGCACGCGGCTTACGATGACGAACACCCGTGGGAGGCGCTGGAACTGGTCTGCGGATTGCTCGGCCCTTCGCCGCGCGCGGCCGAGGTCACCCACATCGCCGAGTGCATCAAGCGTACCTACGTCGCCATGCGGATCCTGGGCGACCGTTCGGTCCAGCCCTCCGGCAAACTGGAAGTGGCCGAAGATTGCGAGGTCGTCGCGGCCTGAATCTGAAACGGTTGGTACAAAAATTGCTTTGTATGGAGACGTTTATGCGACCGTGACGACCCGCTTTGACCATGCAGCATGGCTCCTTCCATCCCTTGCGCACTCCTCTGGCCAGGCGCCTGCTGCCGCTCGCCTATGCACTGGTCGCGGTGGTGGTTCTCATCCTGCTGCTTACCTGGGTCACGGTACAGGCCCAGATCGCCCTCGCCGGTTACCTCAACGGCGAGAGCATCTGGTCCAAATCGCAGAAGCAGGTGACGGTCGACCTGCTGCATTACGCTGCAACCGGCGACCCCGCGGACTACGCCGATTTCCGGAAGAACTACGCGGTCCTTGAGTCACTGCGCACCGCGCGTGACATGATCGTGTCGGGGCATTTCGACTACCAGTCGGTCGAGGACGAAATGCGCCGCGGGCGCGCCATGCCGGTGGCAATCCCGAACGCGATCTTCCTGCTGGACCATTTTGCCGGCGCGCCGTACATGCGGGAGGCGCTGCAGCAGTGGCAATCCACCGACAGTTCGATGGCAGAGCTTTCCAAGATTGCCGAAACGTTGCATCGCGCCTACACCGACAATGCCATGACGCCGGCCGAGATCGTCCGGCAACGCGCTCGGATCACGGCCGTCAACGCGTTCATCGAGCCACGGTCCAACCAGTTCTCACTCAGCATCGCGCAGGGCGCCGTCTGGACGGGCCGGGTGTTGTTCGGCGGCATCCTGATTTCGGCGGCCATCGCGATCGGCCTGTGGCTGTGGATGGCGCGTCGCGTGCTGGCCGGCATTCGCGGCAGCGAGGAACGTTATCGACTGTTGTTCGACAGTGCGCCGGACGCCATCCTGATGGTGGACGAGCACAGCGGTCGCGTACTGGATGTGAACCGCACCGCCAGCGCGTGGACGGGCCGCGCGCCGCGCGAATTGGTCGGCAATCACTATGCCGAGTTGTTCCAGAGGGATCCGCTGCAGAAGGGCGCGGCCGGCAACGGCGAGTTGCGCGCGGTGAACGGCCAACTCAAGCCGGTCGAAGCGCAGACCAGCACTGCGGAATGGGGCGAGCAGACGGTACGCCAGGCCATCATCCGTGACATTACCGAACGGGTGGAGAGCGAACGCGCACGCCGTACCGCCGCCGAGGCGCTCGCCAGCATCGCCGAAGGCGTGATCATCGCCGACGCCGAGCGGCGCGTGGTGTCGGTGAACGCGGCGGCCACGCTGATTACCGGCCATACCGCCGAGAGCCTGATCGGCACGCGGCTGGACGATTCGCGCAGCATGCCGGACGGCACGCCGTTGCCGCGCACGATGTGGGAACAGATCGCCGCCGCGCGCCACTGGTCGGGCGAGGTGCGCAGCACCCGCAAGGATGGCACCAGCTATCCCGAACGGCTCAGCATCAGCACGATCCGGGATGTCGACCAGGGCGTGCTGCATTACGTCGCAGTGTTCAGTGACATCTCGGTTGCGAAGGCCGACCGCTACCGGCTGGAGCATCTCGCCGCACACGACGCGTTGACCGGGCTGGTCAACCGTTCGGAATTCCAGAGCCATTGCGAGAAGGCCATCGAGTACGCGGCGCAGCATCGCGGCGCGGTGGCGGTAATGTTCATCGACCTCGATGCATTCAAGTTCGTCAACGACAGCTACAGCCACGCTACCGGTGACCGGTTGCTGCGGCTGGTGGCCGAACGCATCCGCCACGAATTGCGCGATGGCGACATCGCTGGCCGCATCGGTGGCGACGAATTCACGGTGTTGCTGCCGCGGCTGAGCTTGCGCGAAGACGCGACCCGCCTGGCGGATCGGTTGTTGTCGGTGCTGTCGGAACCGTTCCACGTCGACAGCTACGAGATCGTGGTCAGCGCCAGCATCGGCATCGCAGGCTACCCGCTGGACGGCGAGGATGCCAAGACGTTGATCGCCAGCGCGGACGCCGCGATGTATGCGGCCAAGACCGAGGAGCGCAATACCTGGCGCTTCTACCTTCCGATGATGCAGGCCAACGCGCGCCAGCGCATGTTGCTGACCGCGGAATTGCGCCAGGCGCTGCACCAGGAAGAATTCCGGCTGGTCTACCAGCCCAGTGTGGAAATGCGCTCGGGCCGCATCGTGGCCGTCGAGGCGCTGCTGCGCTGGCAACATCCCGAACGCGGTGAAATCCTGCCCGGCGATTTCATCCCGGTCGCGGAAAGCATCGGGCTGATCCATCGCATCGACGAATGGGTGATGCACGCGGTGTGCGCGCAGATCCACGCGTGGGACGAATCCGGCATGCCGCCGATCCGTGTGGCGCTGAACGTGTCGGCGCGCTGGCTTGGTCACCCCGGTTTCGTCGAAAGCGTTCGCCGCGCATTGCAGACGAACGCCGTCGCGCCCGAGCGCATCGTGCTGGAAATCACCGAGGGCGCGATGCTGCGGCTGGGCGAGGAAACCGAGCGCACCATGCGCGCGCTGCATGCGCTCGGCATCGGCGTCGCGATCGATGACTTCGGCACCGGTTACGCGTCGATGGCATACCTGAAATTGCCTGCGGTGGCCTTCCTGAAGATCGACCGTTCGTTCATCACCGGCTTGCCCGACGACGCGAACGACGTGGCGATCATCGGCGCGATGCTGGCAATGGCCGGCAGCCTCGGACTCACCGCGATCGCCGAAGGCATCGAGACCGAGGGCCAGCACGATTTCCTGTTGCGCGCGGGCTGCGCCGAGGGGCAGGGCTACCTGTACTCGTATCCGCTGCAGCCGGCCGCGCTGGAGCGGATGTTGCGCCCCAAGCGCCACATACCCGGCGCGAAGCTGAAACTGGTGCCGCCGGTTCGCAGTTGAGCGTGCGCTCAGCGCGCCATGAATTCCACGCCACAGCGATAAATGCGTTCGGCACCCGGTTCCAGCCGAATGCCGTCGGCGCATTCCGGGCGGTTGAAGGCGTCGGCCATGAATTCCATCGGCTCCAGCGCCACCGCGCTGCGCGCGCCCATGCCCAGCGTGTCGCCGGTGAAGGCGTGCATCACGCCGCGCTCTTGCCACGCCGTCACGGTGAAATCGTGGGCGGGGTCCGACAGTCGCGTGCGGATCCGCCCGTCGTCATCGGGTGCGAGATCGGTGTAACCGTTGTCGAGTACCGCGTCGCCGATGCCGCGTGGTTTGCGGAAGTCCAGCGCCGGTGCGTCATCCAGCGAAACATAGGCGGCGTCGCCCGGCAGGGCGATCAATGTGTCGTCGGTGCGGATCGTGGTGCGTGCGGGAATTTCCAGCGTCCAGTCGTCGGCCATTCCGTCGCCGGCACGGAAATAGGCGTGCCAGCCGAAGAAACACGGCGCGGGCCGATCGCCGACGTTGCGCATGCGGGCTTCCAGCGTCAGCCCCGTCGCATCGAGCGCGAATCCCAGCACAAGATCGATCGAAAACGGATAACCGGGACGCGCCCGGATCGCGGACGTCGCAAGCGTGCACTGCGCGGACGTGTCCTCGGCGCGCAATTCCACGATGGCGAAATCCACGCCGCGCACGAAGCCGTGCCGGAATTCGCGCGACGCGCCCTCGATGCCCGGTTCGAGGTCGTAATCTTCTCCATCGAAACGGTAACGGGCGTCGCCGATGCGTCCTCCGAACGGTGCGAGGATCGCGAAATGCGAGCCCTTGCGCGTCTTGATTTCGGCGGCATCACGATAACCCCAGGCGATGTCGAACGCTTCGCCATTGCGCGGAACTTCCAGGTTCAACAGCGCGGCGCCGTGGCAGGCGATGCGGGTGCGGTGGCCCGCGTCGTCGGCCAGCACCACGATCGGTTGATCCCCGAGTGTCGCGCGTTCTGCGGTGTATCTGTCCATGCCTCATGTCCTGATGACGATCCGACATGGTACGCGTGCGGCGCGCGCCGATACCATGCAAGAATTCCCGTGCCGCGACGTGGCAGATGAAAGACATGCATCACGATGCGGCGCACGCGTCGCACGACACCAGCGCGATCAATCGCCTGCGCCAGGATTTCAGCGGCGTCGACAGCGTGTGGCTGTTCGGCTACGGCTCGCTGATCTACAAGGTCGATTTTCCGTACATCGAGTGCAGGCCCGCGACGATCCGCGGCTGGTCCCGGCGTTTGTGGCAAGGCTCGCACGACCATCGCGGCACCTTCGAATACCCCGGCCGCGTCGCCACGCTGGTTCCCGAACACGATGCAGTTTGCACGGGGATGGCTTATCGCGTCACGCCCGCAACGTTCCGGCACCTCGATCACCGCGAGAAAAATGGCTATCTGCGATTCGCGATGGCCCTGCACTTCGCCGGCGACGCATCCGCCGAAGGCATCGTGTACATCGCCAACGAAGAAAACGCGGCGTGGCTCGGGCCCGCCGACGAAGCGGCGATTGCGCGCCACGTCGCCGGTGCTTCCGGGCCAAGCGGCAGCAACCGTGACTACGTGCTCAAGTTGGCGCAGGCCCTGCGCAAACTCGGCGTGGACGATCCCCACGTGTTTGCCGTGGAAGCGGAATTGCGCAGCATGCGATCGGTCGGCTGAAACGAAGCCGCATTCACGACATCGCCCGCAGTCGCAAACCACGCGGCGTCAGCGCGCGTTCGATCAACTCGAACGCGCCCTGCATGACCAGTGCCAGCAAAGCGGCAGGCACCGCGCCTTCCATGATCAAAGGGAGGCTGTCGAGGCGGATGCCGGTAAGGATCGGCTGGCCGTAACCGCCTGCGCCGATCAGCGCGCCCAAAGTCGCGGTGCCGACGTTGATCACCGCCGCGATCTTGATGCCCGCGAGTATCGAGCGCAGCGCCAGCGGCAATTCCACGCGCCACAACCGGACGCGTGGCGGCAACCCGAGTGCCGCCGCCGATTCCAGCAATGAGGGCTGGATGCCGGTCAATCCGGCGTGCGTGTTGCGCACGATCGGCAGCAGGCTGTACAGGAACAGCGCCGCGATCGCGGGCTCGGCGCCGATCCCGAACAGCGGGATCATGAACACGAACAGCGCCAGCGACGGCACGGTTTGCAGGATTCCCGTCAAGGCGATCACGATTTGTCCCAGCCTGCGACGGCGTGCGGCCAGGACACCGAGTGGCACCGCCAGCACGATCGCCAGGATGAGGGAAATGCCGACCAGCGCGAGGTGCTGCGCGGTGTAGCGCGCCATTCGGGGCCAGAATGCGCCGCCGCTTCCGGGCTCCGCCTCGACGCCAAGAAAATTGGCGGCAACGCTCGTCTCGCTCTTGCCGTCGATCTTCACCGCCTTGTTCATTGCCCGCATCCGTTGCGCGTCGATGCTGCCTTCGAGACGGTTCAGGACGGCGGCGAAATTCGGCGCACGCTGCTCGAGGTCGAGTCGATACAGGTAAACCGCTTCGTAGCGGGGGAAGTAATGCAGGTCGTCCTTCAGAACACGCAAGTGGTAATACGCGATTTCCGCATCGGTGCTGTACAGGTCGATCGCGTCGACCGCGCCGGATGCGAGCGCACGATAGGCCAGGTCGTGATCCATGCCGCGCGCACCCATCGGCAGGTGGTAAGCGGCTTTCAGGCCGGGCCAGCCGTCGGCTCGGTTCATGAATTCGTTGGAGAACGCGAGTTGCAGGTCCGGGTGCCTGGCAAGATCGGAAATACCGCGGATGTGGAGCCTGCGCGCTTCGTCTTCCCGCATTCCGATTGCGTAGGTGTCGTTGAAGCCCAGGGACGCGGTGATCCCGATGCCGAGCTGCTTCAGCCGTTCGCGCAGCAGTGGAATGCCCGCGTCGGGCGGCACATCGTGCAAAAGTTCATGGACCAGGGTACCGGTGTATTCCGGATACGCGTCGATGTCGCCGCCCAGCAGTGCGCGCCACAGGATGCGCGTGCCGCCGAGGCCGCGTCGGTGCTCGACTGCGACGCCATGCTCCTTCGCGGCGAGCCGGGCGATTTCGCCCAGCACCACCGATTCGGTGAAGTTCTTCGAACCGATGACGACGGTTTCCGTGGAATGCGCGGCACGCAGCGGCACCAGCGCGGCCAGCGCGGCGAACGCCAGCATTGCAAGGCAGCGACTCATGCTGCCCCGGGCAGGGCGCGCTGCGCGGCCACGAATTCGCGCACGAACGGATCGGCGGGATGGCGCCGGAAATCTTCGAGGCTGCCGTCCTGCAGCACACGGCCGCGCCGCACCAGGATCAGCCGGTCGCTGAAGAACGCGGCTTCGGCGAGGTCGTGGGTCACCATGATCACCGTCTTGCCGAGGTTCCGAAATATCTCACGCAACTCATCCTGCAGACCGTGGCGCACCAGCGGGTCGAGCGCGCCCAGCGGCTCGTCCAGCAGCAGGGTGGGCGGGTCCAGCATCAGTGCGCGCATCAAGGCGACGCGCTGGCGCTGGCCGCCGGACAATTCCGCGGGGAAACGTCCGAACAACTCTTCACGGAGGTGGGCGAGGGCGGCGAGCTCGCCCGCGCGTTCGCGTATGCGCGATGGCGTCCAGCCAAGGTGGCGCGGCAACAGCATGAGGTTGCCGAGCACGCTCAGGTGTGGAAACAGCCCGCCATCCTGGATCACGTAACCAACCCGGCGACGCACCTCCAGCACGTCCTCGCGTCGCAGCGGCTCGCCATCGCACCGCACCTCGCCGGCCGTCGGCCATTCCAGTCCGATCAGCATCCGCAACAGCGTGGATTTTCCGGAACCGCTGGTGCCGATCAGGGTGCTGGTATGGCCGCGCGCGAAGTCGAGACTGACATCATCGACGGCGCGCGTTGTTCCGAACGCACGAGTCGCGTGAACCAGTGCGAATGCCGAATCAGGGAGTTTGGTGCTGGCTTCCAGCGAGGCAGGCATCGTGGATGTTGCGCCGTTTGCGTCCGACCACGGCGTAGTAATACAGCATGTTGCCTTCGCTGGACAGGCGGCGCCGGTCGCGCCGACTCATGTTTGCGGGTGCAAACGCGAGCGCCCCGGATCAATCCGGGGCAGGCTGAGGCGGCGCGAGTCGGGCGACGAGCCGTCAGGGCTTGCCTAATGCCGCGTGCGCTTGCCGCTGGCCGGGTTCATCTCGACGCTCACCGCGAACGTGCGCTGTTCACCGGGTTGCATCGCGCCGACGCCGACCAGGCGCCGCGCGATTTCCTCGCCGCGTTCGTTGCGGATCGTCAGCACCATCGAATATTCCCACGCGCCGGCGTCGGACGGATTCCGGAAGCTGCCTTCGACGCGCAGCGGCGTCAGCGTGGCGGGCGCCGCCAGATCACCGGCCGGGCCGCCGTAACGCAGCTTGTGGTTGCACGCAGGACAAACCTGCGAGCTTTCCAGGATTGTCTCGCGGCAGTGCGGGCAGGTGCGCGTGGCGCCTGCCGCACCCGCCTGCGGCGGGGTCATTTGCCGTTGCCGTTGGTGTGGCCGTTGGTCTTGGGCGCGTCCGATGAACCGCCTTTGTCGTCCCAGCCGAACTCGGCCTGGCCGCGCATGCGCGAACCTTTGGCGACGCTGAAGGTGGTGGACTTCACGTCGCCGGTCAGGGCGCCCGTCTGCAGCAGCTCCACGTGCGCCGCGGTTTCGATGTTGCCGGTCAGTTCGCCCGCGATCGTTACGCGTTCCGCGCGCACGCTGCCGTTGACCTTGGCGCCATGTTCGATGGTCAGGTCGCCGCGCACATTGATGTCGCCCTTGAAGCGACCGGCAATGCGCACATGGCCGGCGCCTTCGATCTTGCCTTCGATCACGAGGTCGGGCGCGATGTGTGACTCGGACGCCGACTTCGCGGACGCAGCCGCGGGTTCGGGGCTGAAAGCCGCCGCTTTCGCGGCCGGCGCAGGGTGTTCGACTGGCTCGGGCATATCGAAGCGCGCCACGTCGGGCGGGTTCGGCAGCGGGGACGATGGGGACTTGGCGGGTTCTTTCCACAGGGCCATGACAGGGCTCCGGTTTGGTCAGGGAGGGCCGAGCGTACCGCCAATCAAGTCGGATGGGAATGGAAAAATGAACAGAAAACCGTGTCGGCACGCGGAATTGTGCGGTGCTTCTCCGGTAATACCTGAGCAGGTATTCGATGGCGCTTGCGCACATCAGCCATACCGGCGTCATTCCGGGGCCGCCCGCGTTGTTTGCAGGCGGATCCGGAATCGGCTCGCCTCGGAAACACACCGATGCCGCGCCATGGACCCGGCGCGGCACCCGGAATGACGACAAGGAAGGTACCTTTTGGCGGGCGTGGATGAGCGGCAAGCATGTCCATCGAAGCCGCCGCGCAAGGCGTGCCGGATGCGCGCATGCGATTTCCCGACGCCATGTTGGCCGAGCGCGTCGCCTTCCTGTTCACGCGCTATCAGGCGCTGGCCTTGTTGTTGCCGGCGCAGCCCGCAAAGCCGCGCCGCCGAAAGGGCGTGCGATGCGCTCGACCCACTGGGCGACACCGTGGCCGTGGTGGTCAACGTGCAGGACGTGACGGCCACGACTTCAGAGGGCGCGGATGCCGTTTTCCGCAATTGCCAGTTGCCGGAAGGGCAGCGTGCGTTCCTGCAGCCCAAGCGACAGATCGAGGTGCTTGATCCCGCAATCCGGAAGGCGTTCAAGGCGCAGCAGGGTTCATCGACGCATTGAGCCGTCACGCGTTGGAACTCCTGATCAACACGTATCCTCGTCATTTCCGCGCGAACGCGTGAACCAGTGACTTTCGCAACACCATAAGTCACCGGGTTCCGAATATCGCTACGCGATTCCGGGATGACGGATAAAACCAGTACTTCCTTGGTGTCGATTCCCGCATTTCCCGTTCGTCGCCCAA
>DAIUEL010000002.1:48312-51427 GCA_036845145.1 Rhodanobacteraceae bacterium
CGGCATCTGCCGGTCACAGCTTTGGCCATCCACGAGGAGAACGACGATGCGATTTCTTTCCCTGATCCGGGTGCGGGAGAACACCGGCCAGAAGCCCAGCGAAAAGCTGATGGCGGACATGGGCCGATTGATGACCGAGATGACGGCGGACGGCACGCTGCTGGATACGGCCGGGTTGCGACCAACATCGGAAGGCAAACGCGTGCGCCTGTCCGGCGGCAGGCAAACGGTCTCGGACGGACCGTTCACCGAATCCAAGGAAGTGATCGGGGGTTACGCGATGCTGAAAGCCGAGTCGATGGAACACGCGCTGCAACTGACCAGGCGTTTCCTGGACGTACACGGCGACGAATGGGAAATCGAGTGCGAGGTGCGGCAGCTCGATCCGGCATGTGGGTAGCGGGGTGTTCCGATGTCGCCCACCATTACGGCGTTCGAACGATCACCCGACCGCGGCCAGGGGCTGGCGCGGGACATGCGCGTGCGCTGGGCGCTTGAAGAAGTCGGGCAGCCTTACGAGGTTCGTCTGGTTTCGTTCGAGGCGATGAAGCAACCAGCGCATCTTGCGCTGCATCCGTTCGGGCAGATTCCGACTTATGAGGAAGGCGGTCTTGCCCTGTTCGAATCGGGCGCGATCGTGTTCCACATCGCGGAGCGGCATGCCGGCTTGCTGCCGGACGATGCGGATGCCCGCGCGCACGCGGTCGCGTGGATGTTTGCCGCGCTCAACACGGTGGAACCGCCCATCCTGGAATTGCAAACCGCCAGGCTCGTGGAAGGCGACAAACCCTGGACCGGGGAGCGCCTGCCGCTCATCGCGGGTCGTATTCGCCAGCGGCTGCGCCAGCTTTCCGCGCACCTTGGCGATGCCGATTGGCTGGATGGCGACTTCTCCGCCGGTGACCTGATGATGGTGCACGCGCTGCTGCGACTGAAACCATCAGGCATGCTGGACGGGTTTCCCACGCTTGCCGCGTATGTATTGCGCGGCGAAGCGCGGCCGGCGTACCGGCGGGCTTTCGAGGCCCAGTCGGCGGTGTTTTCCGCCGCGTCTTCTCCCGGTAAGAAATGATTCTCCTCGTCATCCCGGCGGATGCCGGGACCGGGTGACTCTCGAAGCGTCGTGAGATTGCTGTGGGTTGTCCGAGTCGGATGGAGCCCTGACGCTCTTGGGCTTCGCTGCGCTCAGCACCAACCTGCCCAAGGATTACGATGGCACCTGCGGCGCCACTCCCGGGGTACACCCGGAATGGCAAATGTTTCTTGGAGGACGTACGCTAGCCAGCGGCTTTCTTCACGAGTTCGCGGATGCGTTTTTCTTCGGCGGCCGTCAATTTCACCAGCGCGTACGAGGTTGGCCACATCGCGCCGTCGTCGAGCTTGGCCCGGTCGTTGAAGCCGAGGGTCAGGTAGCGGTCTTTGAATTTTGATGCGGGCCTGAAGAACACGACGACCTTCTCGTCCGCATTGGCGTAGGCGGGCATGCCATACCAGGTTTTCGGCAGGAGTTGCGGCGCGGCGTCGCGGATCACCTTGTGCAGGCGCTCGCACAGCGCGCGCTCGGTCGTGGGTGTCCTGGCGATCGCGGCCAGCACGTCCTTTTCGCCGTCGGCGCCGCGCTTGGCGTTCTTCAGTTCGCGCACACGCTCCTTCATCGCGGCGCGTTCTTCGGCGGTGAATCCGGCGGACGATTTGCCGGGACGGGTGGCCTTCTTGGTTGCCATGGTTGTTTTCCTGTTGGGTATGCGAGTCGAAG
Organism: Rhodanobacteraceae bacterium; assembly: GCA_036845145.1. Classification (GTDB taxonomy): domain Bacteria; phylum Pseudomonadota; class Gammaproteobacteria; order Xanthomonadales; family Rhodanobacteraceae; genus 66-474. Next base: position 50,069 of record DAIUEL010000002.1, read on the forward strand.
ATCGGTGGCGTGGCGCTCCTGCACGCGCGCAGGTTGCCGGCGGGCATCACGCGATCGTGCCACGCCATGCCGTCGTGCTCAAACCGGACGCCTATGCACCGTACTCGAGCTTCGGATACCAGGTCGGATGCCGGCCTTCCGGCGTGCTGTCGAGGATGGTCCACAGCGGCATCAGGTCGGGGGCGCCGCGAGGGTCCTGGCCGGGATCGGCGCTTTCGAAACCCATCTCGCCACTCCAGAAATGGCGGACCGTGCCGTCGCGGCGGGTGAACACGTTGAAGCCCGGGATGTCGCTGCCGTCCGGCGCGATGCCGAAGTAGTCGCGGCTGAAATTGCCGTTGGCGTCCGAATAGATTTTCAGATGGCGCCAGCCGCGTTCTTGCTTGAACGCCGTCAGCCGCTCGATCGGCGAGCGCGCGATGACCGCCAGCGCCGCGTTCTGTTCGATGTCGCGCGCCTCGCCGTCCCAGGCGCTGAGCAACGAAGTGCACATCGGGCAGGGCCGTTCGCGTTGCGGACCGAACATCCAGCTGTAGACCACCAGCGTCTGCTTGTCGCCGAACAGCCCGGCGAAATCGGTTTCGCCATGCTCGCCAATGAAACGATAGTCGCCGGTGACTTCACCGCCACGCGGCAGCGCGCGGCGTTGTTCGGCCACACGTTCGATGTGCCGGCGCAATTCGATTTCTTCGGTCAGCAATGCCTGCCGTGCGCGGCGATATTCGATGCTTTCGTTGGGAAACCGCATGGTATTGCGGGCGGCAAGTTCGGCGGCGGGGACGACAGTGTTCATGGGTACTCCTCCATTCGGTAACAGGGACGATCGCGTCAATCGCGGTCGGGTGCGCCCAGCGGAAACAGCTCGCGATACGGCCGCCCGCCCTCGACGCAACGCGCAAACGATGGCCGCTGCAGCAGCCGCGCGCGATAAGCGTGCACGTTGAGGAACTGCTCGCCGATCGCGTGCGTCCAGTCGGCGTAGAACAGCGCCGGCGCGGCCGCGCAGTCGGCGAGGCTGAAGTCCTCGCCCGCAGCCCATTCGCGCGCGGCCATGTGGCGGTCCAACCACGCATAGGCGGCGTCCAGCATCGCGCGGGCTTCCTTGATGCCATATGGATCGCGATCGGCTTCGGGGCGCAACCGATCGAACACGAATTTCTGCTGCGGCGTCGAGATGTAGTTGTCGAAAAAACGATCGAGCATGCGGACATCGACGGCCGCATCGGCATTGAGCGGAATCAATCGCGCCGGTCCCGGATAGTGAACATCGAGATATTCGATGATGCTGGTGGCCTCCATCACCTGGCGTTCGCCATCCATGAGCAACGGGAAACGTTTCAGCGGCCAGCGCCGCGCGAA
>DAIUEL010000003.1:0-23801 GCA_036845145.1 Rhodanobacteraceae bacterium
GCCCCTCGCACGCGGACAGGCCCCAGCCGTTCTCGTCGTAGCCTGCGAACTCGTGGGGATTGCGCCGGGCGTATTCACGCTGCATGTACACCGCCCGCCGGCTGTTTTCGAAATAGTCGGAATGCTTTTCGCGCATGAAGTGGTCGCGGATACTACGAAAGTCGATCCAGGCGTGCGAGAACTGGTGCTCGAACAAGGGACCTGCGTACAGAAAATCGCGTCCGTACAGGTTTTCCCATTGATAGGTGGAAGTCCAGGCCTGGTAGCAATCCTGCCTGATCGGATGCGTCGGTGAACCCAGCGCGAGCGCGTACATCACGACCGCCTCGGTATAGCCTTCCCAGCCATAGTGCAGGAATCCGCTTTCCGGTTTCCAACCCATCCTGATCGTCGCCGCCTGATCCTGGGCCCAACACCAGTCGATGCGGCGGTAGAGCGTTTCGGCCAATTCGCGCAGTTCGGTCTCGTCGGGCGATGGCGCGTCGAAATACATGCGCGCGGTGAGTGCGCCGGCAATCAGCAGCGCGGTGTCGACCATCGACAGCTCCGACCTCCATACGCGCGCGCCGGTCTGCATGTCGAGAAAGTGGTAGTAGAAACCCTTGAAGCCGGTTGCCAGTGTCCCGCCACTCTGGTCGGAATCGCGGAAAAAGCGGAGCGCGGCCAGGATGCGTTGCACGGCATCCGGCCGTTCGACCCATCCCCGCTCGGCCGCCACCGACCATGCGGTCAATGCAAATCCGACCACCGCGATGCTGCACGGCGAACTTTCACGCGAGGTATCAGCCACCAGGCCGTTGCCGGGATTGGTATTCAGCGGAAAGTATTCGAACGCGCCACGCGCAAGGCTCTCCAGCAACGTTTCGTCCGACCAACCGGCAATCGCGTTTACGGTTGACCCTCGGTCGCCGGAGTATGCAGCCGACCCGTCGACGGGCGTCGTGGGCTGGTTGGCGACGCCTTGCATGCGTCTTGCGGATTTGCGGTTCACAATTCCCATGTCACGGCTTCGTCGACGGCTGGCGTACCGCCATGGCGTTGATCTCGCCGCGCCTGTCTCGGTGAAGCGACATGCAGGACGCGGACGCATTCATCGGGGAGCAGCGTACATCGCCAACGATCCCCGGCCCAGCGCGCGTTCACCTGGGCTGCCGATCGACCAGGACGGCCCGAGCCCGAGTTGAACGATTGACTGCCATCTCGTTAGCCGCTTCGGCGAAGCCACCGCGGGTGCGCCCGGCAGGTGGCTGTTGCGCGCGCCGATCTGCTGATGGAATGGGCCTAAACGGATGGAACCGGTGGGGGTTCGCTCTGGTGCTGCGCCACAAACGATTCCACCCGCTCGAACGGAATGCGGTCACCCGCGTCACGCCCATACCAGGAGTCCACGATGCGCCCTTCCTCGTCGATCAGGAAGTCGGCCGGCAGGAGATTGTTGGTATTCAACCCCGCCAACCCGACGATACGCAGGCCCCTGAACAACGTCGGAGTGCGCATGACCACGGCCTTGAGCTTTCGCCAGAACGAGCGCTGGATGCCGTAAGCATCGTGTGCGGCGGCGGTGGGGTCGGCAACAACGACGAACGGACGCGGCTTGCGCGCCGCGAAGTGCTTGACGCGCTCAGGCGTGGCGGCAAACACCGCAATGATCTCCAGACCTTGCCTCGCGAGCTGTTCATGGCGATTGGTCAGTTCGTAGATCCGGAAATTGCAGAACGGGCAACTCGCATCACGAAAGAAGCACAGCAAGGTACGACGGCCCGTGGCACCGCCGATCATGGTGATCTTCCCGTAGATGTCCGTGAACGCCAGTTGCGGCGCAATGGTGGGCGGCTTCAGTCGCATCCTTCGCCCTCGCTGCAGGCACGGCGAGAACGCCGCCGCCCGTGGAGATCAGGGCCGACGAGAGTCGTCATGGCAAGGGTGACGCAACCAGCTCGAACCGCGGCTCCGCAGGCTGTTGCCGGGAACGCAACACGCGCACGATCTCACTTGGCGGCAATGGCTGCGAATACAGATAGCCTTGCCCTTCGGCGCACCCCGCCTGCAGCAGGAATTTGCGCTCGGCTTCCGTTTCGACCCCCTCCGCGATGGTGACCAACCCAAGGTTGCTTGCCATCGCCACGATGGCGCGCGTAATCACGGCATTGTTGTTATCCGCCGGCAGCCCCGTGACGAAAGATCGATCGATCTTCAGGTAGGCCACCGCGGGCAGCTTCAGGTATGCCATCGACGCATAACCGGTGCCGAAATCGTCGACCGCAATCCCGATACCGAGTGCATCGAGCGCGCGCAACGTCCGATCCGTATCCTTGCCCATCCGCAGGATTGCGCCTTCGGTGATCTCGAGCACCAGCCGCGTCGGTGCGACGGCACTCTCCCGCAGCGCGGCCTGCACCGCTTCCACGAAATCGCCATGTCCGAACCAGCGGGCGGACACATTCAACGCCACCCGGATGGGCGGCAAGCCCAATCGGTCCCAAACATGGATCTGTGCACATACCGCGCGCATCACCCATTCGTCGATCTGCCGGATCAAACCCATTCCCTCCGCCACGGGAATGAAGTCGCCCGGCATCACCACACCGCGCTTCGGGTGATGCCAGCGCAAAAGCGCTTCGACCCCGGTGATGCGCCCTGATGCAATCTCGACACCCGGCTGGTACAGCAGTCGAAACTCCCCGCGCGCCAGCGCGCTGCGCAATTCCGTGGCCAGCATTCTTCGCCGGCTGGCACCGGCGTGCACGGCAGGGGTATAGAAGCGCCAGGTGTTCCGCTCCTCGGTCTTTGCCACGTACATCGCAGCATCTGCGTTGGCGACCAAGGTAGTAGCGTCACCCTTGCCGGGCGGCGCCACCGCGATACCGATACTGGCAGTCACGGCCATCTCATAGGTATCGATCTCGAACGGTTCGGCCAGTGCGGCGCACAACCGGCGGGCCAACGAAGCCGCTTCCTCGCGATGCACCAGCCGCGGCAGCAGCACGGTGAACTCGTCCCCGCCGATGCGACCCGCGACGTCGCCTTCGCGCAACTGGCCCAGGATACGCTCGCCGACGGGTATCAGCAGGCGATCGCCCATCGCATGGCCGTAGCTGTCGTTGACGACCTTGAAGCTGTCGAGATCGATGAACAGTACGGCCACGGCCGACCCGTTGATCTTTGTCTGTTCAATGGCCACCTGGCACAGGCGCTCGAATTCAACCCGGTTGACCAGCCCCGTGAGGGCGTCATGCGTGGCAACGTGCTCGAGCTTGCGGCGGCTGGCCTCGGCAACCGAGGTATCGCTGAACACCGCAACGAAATACCGCACGTGCTGATCGGCATCGCGGACGGCCGTGATGCCGAGTTTTTCGGTATACAGACTTCCGTCGGCACGCTGGCTTTGTACATCGCCAGACCAGTGCCCCGATTTTTCGATCCCCCGCCACAGCGCAGCCGGTAACGGTGCGCCGTCGGCGCCATGGCGCGTCTCGCCCAGGTACATGCCCACCAGCCTCTCCTGCGCAAACCCGGTCAATCTTGTCGCGGCCGGGTTGGACGACACCACGCGCCAATGCGTGTCGGTAATGATCACACCCTCCGCGATGCTGGCCAACGCCTCGGCGGCCGTGCGTATTTCGCGCTCGTGTTCCGCGCGTGCCGACATGTCATGAATGATGGCTTGGCGGATCATCCGCCCGTCGAGCGCAATGACGTGGCTCTGGATTTCGACTGGCCGGGTGCTTCCATCGCAATCGCACAGCTCATTGTCACCCCGCAGTCCCTCATGAGGAGCTTCACGGGCGAACAAGCTTGCATAGTGGCCGCCGCGCAGCTCCTGCGGGTCGAGCCCTGTCCATGCTCCGGCTGCAGGGTTGGCATCGATGATGCGGCCACTCGCTTCATCCACCATGACGATGGCATCCGCCGTGCCATCGAACAGCCTGCGGTAGCGCTCCTGGTCACCGCGGATGGCAGTGAGTACCCGGTGGGCGATCCACCCCCACACCAAAAGCGCGGCGAATACGAAAAACGTGACGCCCGCGGACGCCACCCTCGCGAACACCACCGAACCGGTGGCAAGGGTCATGGAGAATTCGTTGGTCGTACGCTGCACGGACTTGTTGATTTCGCCGATGCGGCGGAGCTGGCCGGCGATCTTCGAAGGGTCAACGTGGTTTGTCGCATATTGACGATGCAGGTCGGCAGCGATCTTGCCAAGTTCGGCCACGTAGGCGTCGCTCGCATGCCACTGCTTCAGCGCGGTCGCCATGTACGGCGCGTGCGCAAAATGGCGGAACACGAAAATGATGTTCGGGATCGACACGGGCAGCATGTACGCGCCGTTCAACGTGGCGACGACATGGTCGTAATCGAAATGCCCGGAGACCACCTGGTCACGCGCCGAGTTGTAGGCCGTCACCACCGCGAAGTTGCGCTGGAAATCGGCGTAGTCGGCCTCGTTGCCGCTGCCCGCATAAGCCAGCAGATCGAAGGTCGCGCGATTCTGGGCCTTCGACCACATGCTCTCGCCATTGAGTACCCCGGCGAGTGCGGTCTGACCCTGCAGGGCAGCCCACAGGAAAAACAGGATCACCGCCACGATGGCGGCAAGCGCATACCCAAGCGGCAACAGCCGCTTGAACTTGGAGTTCGGTCGGAGCTGGGGCAAGTTCCCGCGCACGGGCTGGGTTGCATCTCATAAGAATCGCATTACACCAAGCATGTTGTGTGCCAGCCCGGGCAGCCCGCGCGCGGCGGCGGACCTCGAACCCATTTGTCGGGAGGCGCCGGGGGCCATCATGGCCCCGGCGCGACAACTCGGGGCCGCGTTGTGCCCGATCCATCCTCAAGTGCTGCGAAGGGTTTGCGCTGACGTGCAGATCAGGCTGCTCGACGGCGGACCGTCGACACCGACCGCTTCGGGTGGAGACCTGCCATCCGCCTCGCGTCAATCCTGCGACCGCTTCACCGGCTTCGCATTGGGCTTGGGTGGATTGGCGGCCTCCACGATCTTCCACAGATAAAAGCTGGCCAGCGTGCGATACGGCCCCCAGCGCTCGCCGAACTCCTGCAGTGCCAGCGGCGCGGGCAATTCCGCGAACCGGTGCACGATCTGTGCGCCCTTGCGGATGCCGAGGTCGTGGATGGGCAGTACGTCGGGCCGGCCGAGCCGGAACATCAGCAGCATTTCCACCGTCCAGCGGCCGATGCCGCGCACCTGGATCAGGTGATCGATCAAGTCCTGGTCGGGCATGCGCGCGAGTCTGGCCGGCGTCGGCACGACGCCAGCGTGCGATTTTTCCGCAAGGTCGCGCAGCGCCGCGATCTTGTTGCGCGACACGCCCGCTGCGCGCAATGCCGTGTCGTCCACCGCGTCGAGTCCACGTGCGGTGATGCGACCGCCGCGCGGCATTAGCGCTTCCACCCTGCCCGCGATCGTCGCCGCGGCCTTGCCGGAAAGTTGCTGGTAAAGAATCGAATGCGCCAGCGCATCGACTGGATCGAACCGCACGGAAAAATCGCGCTCGATCGGCCCGATCCGGCGCATCCACGTGGCGAGTTTGCGGTCGCGCTTTTCGAGGTGCGCGGCCGCCGCCTGCACGTCGAAGCCGCGTGCGATTGTCTTTTGTGTCATTGGAATTTGCTCAACGAAGTGATCACATGTTTCCCGCTGGTGCGACGAAAGACACTGGATTACGCGCCGCTCCTGCGGCGCGCCCTTCGGGCCATCGGCCTCGCCGATGTTTGCTTCGGCATCCTGCCTACGCAGTCCCGCTTTCGCGGGAATGACTAGCAAGAGGAGTCATTCCTGCTGCCGATACAGCGCGACGCCCAGCGCGACCCATCCCGCCACGAATGCCAATCCACCCAGCGGCGTGATGGCGCCCACCATGCGCGGAGCACCCAGCGCGAGCGCATACAGGCTTCCGCAAAACAACACGATGCCCAGCGCGCACAGGATCGCGGCGAGGTGTGCGGCATGCGAACGCCTCGCCGACAGCGCGCAGATCGCCAGGGCCAGCGCATGCCAGAACTGGAAATGCACGGCCGTCTGCCAGACGTTGAGCATCGGCGCGGCAACGAACCGGTGCAAAACGTGTGCGCCCAATGCACCCAGCAGCACCGCGCTCGCGCCGGCGGCGGCGGCCATCACGGCCGGCCAGTGCAGGCGCTGCGGAACTTTTGGTGCAGTCGAATTCAATGCCAGGCTCCTTCGCTTCGCCGCCGGCGAATCCGCAGCAGCCCGTACAGCAGCCCCGCCAGCGTCACCACGATCGGCATCAGCAGGATATCGATGAACTTCAGCAGCATCGACAAGCGTTCGATGTCGGCGTCGAGGCTGCGCTGCACCGCGCGCAATTCGGTGCGGATGGCCAACTTGCGCTGCATGAACTGCTCGACCGCGGTCTTTTGCGCCGCGGTGCGGTTGCGGCCGCGTGAGGCCTGCTTCAAATCCGCCAGCTGTTGCTCGGTGTCGTTCAACTCGGCCTGCAACTGAAGCTGCTTGGCCTTGAATTTCTCGTCGGCCTGCCGGCGCAGCGCGTCGACGCGGGTGAACTTGCGCACGTCGACGGCGCGGCCGCGGATCGCGATCAGGTCGGAGGGCCCGGCGAGGTCGTCGACCGCATTGACGAAGAAGTCGCCGTTGTTGGCGAACGGGCTCACCAGCATCTGCCCCTGCGACGGGCTTTGCTGCACCCAAAGCCGGTCGGACAGGAGATCGGTATCGCCCACCAGGATCACTTCGGGCTTGCGCGCGCCGATGGACGCGTCAGCCATGAATGCAGGCGCGAGATCGCCGCGCAGCCGCACCGCGATCGCATAGTGTTCGCCGTGCGGCTGGTAGCCCTCGTACAGCGTCGAGGGATCGAGCGCCTCGCGCACGCGGCTCGCGGGCACGGCCATCGCGTCTGTGGTGCTCTGGATCAATGGATCGAGCCGCACCGCCGCCTGCGGCAACAACTGGAAGAAACCGGTCGACGACACATCGATCACGTTGAGCACGCGGGTCACCGGATCGCGCCGGTTGAAATCGTCGCCGGTCAAGCCGAGCACGGCCGGATGCCGGACCGGCGCGCCGGTAACCGGCGATTGCACGCTCAACGCGCGCGAACGATCCAGCAACACGCGACCCGGATCGAACGCCACGCCCCAGGCGCGGAACAGCTTTGCCAGGTCGGACGGCTCGTCACCGCCCACTTCCGAATCGGGATCGACGAACGCGAGCAGGCGCCCGCCATGCTGCACGTAACGGTCGATCGCCATCACGTCGGCTTCCGACAAACCGATCGGCTGGATCAGCACCAGCACGCCCACGTCGGCGCCGACATTCGCCAGCGAAGCCGCCTCCAGCCGCTGCACGTCGAACAACTGTTGCACTTGCTGCAACGCCGTCCACGGCGGCGTGCTGTTGCCCTCTGCGTCGGCGTCGCCCCAGATCGGCAGGCCGCTGTAGATCGCGACGCGCGGCTTGTGCGCGGTGCTCAACTCGTACACCAACTTCGCGATGTCGTATTCGAGAAAGCGTTCCTTCGCCAGCATGAAGAACGGAATCACCGAAGTGCGGCCGCCGTTGGCAGCGTGCCCGGCCAATCCGAAAAAGATCGGTTGGCTGGTGCCTTCCGCGCGGGCCGAGGTCAGTCCCGCGGCGGTCGCGCGATCTTCCTCTTCCGAGAACGGCAGCGGATCGATCTGCGATAAGTGCACGCGCCCGTGCGATTGCCGCACGACCTCCTGCAGCATGTTCACCACGCGCTGGTGGTAGGCGCGCAATTGCGGAAGGCTGTGGCTGGCGCGATCGGAAAAATACAGCGTGAGGTCGAGTGGTTGTTCGAGATGTCCCAGGATGTCGCGCGTGCCGGGCGACAGCGTGTAGAGATGATCCTGGGTCAGATCGACGCGCATGGTGCCGAGCCAGCGCGATGCGCCCAGCACCAGCAGCACGTACACCGCCGCCAACACCGGCAGCGTCAACCACAAGCTTCGACGCACCACCCCGCGCAAGCTCATCCGCCGCGCCTCGCATCGAGGATCAGCACGTTCGCCACCAGCCAGAACAAAATGGTCAGCACGAAATAGCCGACGTCACCCAGGTCGAGCACGCCGCGCGCGATCGCCTGGAAGTGCGCCAGCAGGCTCAAGTCGGCCAGGCCATCGGCGATCCGGCCGGAACCCAGCGCCAGCAACGGGTGTTGAACCAGCGGATCACCCGCCAGCAGGAACAGGAAACACACCGCCAGCGCGGCGATGAACGCGATCACCTGGCTGCGCGTCAGCACCGACAGGCACTCGCTGATCGCAAGGAACGCGCCCGCCATCAAGAAGCTGCCGATGTAGCTGGCCAGGATCACTCCATTGTCGGGCTGGCCAAGATAGTTGACGGTCAGCCACATCGGAAACGTCAGGATGAGCGCACAGCCGAGGTACATCCACGCGGCGAGGAATTTCGCGACCACCGCTTCCCAGGACCGGATCGGCAGCGTCATCAGCAATTCCAGCGTGCCGCTGCGGCGTTCCTCGGCCCACAGCCGCATCGCCAGCGCCGGCACCAGCACCAGGTACAACCACGGATGGAACTGGAAGAACGGATCGAGATCGGCCTGTCCGCGCTCGAAGAACGCGCCGAGGTAGAACGTGAAAGCGCCCGCGAACAACAGGAAGATCACGCTGAACAGCCACGCCACCGGCGTGATCAGGTAACCGCGGAGCTCGCGCAGGAACATGCCGCGGAACGCCATCCCGCGCGGTTCGCTGGCGAGCTCGGCGCGCGCGTTCACGCTGCCGCCGCCATGTCGGCGGCCGTGTCCGACGTCACCTGCCGGAACACGTCTTCGAGCCGCCCGCGTTCGAGCTGCAGCTCGTCCACGCGCACACGCTGTTCGTCGAGCAGCTGCACCACCGCGTGGAAAATTTCCTGGCCGTCGCGCGGGAACACCGTGATGCGGCCATCCACGGGATCGACTTCCACTGCATCCACTTCGGGTAGCCGACCCAGCAGTTCGCGTGCGAGCGCGCTGGCGGGCGCGCGGAAACTGACCGCGTGGTGATAGCGCGACCGGCGTTCCAGTTCCGCGGGCGTGCCTTCCACGCGCAGGCGACCGCCCGCCAGGATTGCAACTCGATTGCACGCGGCGCGCACTTCGCCCAGCGTGTGGGTCGACACGATGATCGCGCGCTCGCGGGCCATGCCGCGGATCAGCGCGTGCACTTCGCGCTGCTGGTTGGGATCGAGTCCGTCGGTGGGTTCGTCCAGGATCAGCGCGGGCGGATCGTGCAGCAGCGCCTGTGCAAGGCACACGCGCCGACGGTAACCCTTGGAAAGCGTTTCGATGGTTTGCGAAAGCACCGTCTGCAACTGCAAGCGCTCGATCATCTCGTCCAGCCGCCGGCGTCCGGGAATGCCCGAAAGACCGCGCACGCGCGACGCGAACGCCAGGAATTCCGAAACCGAAAGTTCGCCATAGCTCGGCGCGCCCTCGGGCAGGTAACCCAGCGCGCGGCGTGCCTTGATCGGCTCCGCCACCACGTCATGTCCGCATACCCGTGCCCTGCCCGAACCCGGCATCAGGAAACCCGCGATCATGCGCATCGTGGTGGTCTTGCCCGCGCCGTTCGGACCCAGCAGCGCCAGCACCTGACCCGGCGACACCTTCAGGTTCAGGTCGGCCACCGCGTCGATCCTGCCGTAGCGCTTGCCGAGGTGTTCGGTTTCGATCATCGCTCGCCGGAATCATTCGTCGAGCGCGAACTTTAGCAGGATGAGGGCAAGGTTCCGTGCGATGCGGGCGGACCGCGATCAAGTCATCACGTTACGACATCACGGCAGATCAACCGCCGGTTTTTCGCCGATGCGCCAGGCAGGAAAACCAAAGCTGACACTCGTCACCGAGAGCCTACTCAAGCCGCCTGTAGATGCCATCAATGATCAGCGGTGCGTGTTACCGCATCCTGCCAACGAATCTTCAAGGCCTCTTCGAGAGCATCGAACAGGTTTTTACGCAAGTCCAAATCAAAAGGCCCGCACGCGGCGGGCCTTTGATCGACAGGCGACATCCATCAACGACGGTGGCGCTTCTTCGCTGGCGCCGAACGTTTGCGCGCCTCGGGCTTCTTCTCGTTTGCGGACTTGTCGGCGTTGTCCGCGCCCTTGGCCTCGCCCGACCAGATGGCCGGGTCCAGCGCCTCCAGCGGCTTGGCGCGACCGCTGATCTGCTCCGGCGTCTGCGCGGGTGCATTCATCACCGGCAGGAACACGCGGTAGACCTGATCGGAATCCGGCACGGCGGCTGGCGAGGTCAACTGGTCGTACAAACGGTTGGCGTTTTCGTCGTACTGGTAGCCGTGCGTGCCGGCGTACGCCTTCAGCGCCATCCGCACCAGCGGAATGCCGGCCTCGCCCGTCCAGGTGGCCTGCAGTACTTCGCGCGCCGGGAACATCACCGCGCGCACGTTGGCGTTGACGATCAACTGGTTCTTCTTGTCGAGGCTGCCCGGCGCCGGACCGTTCTCTTCATTGCCGGCGGACGAACCCGAAGCCGGCGCACCCGCGCTCGATGCATCCGCTGCGCTGGACGTGCCCGCGGCACTGCCGGCGGATGCCGCGCTGGTCGACGCCGGCGCCGCCTGCTGGCCTGCCGTCGGCGGCGGCGGCAACTTGGTCAAGTCGTACGGCTTGCCGTCGATGGTCAGCGTGGTGCTGTCGATCGGCACCGCCAGATCGAACGTGTAAGTGGTGTCGCCCCACTCGGTGGTGATGGTGGTGGTCGGGCCGGCCGCCTTGACGCCCAGCTTGGCCATCGCGGCCTCGATCTGCTTCAACGCCGCGGTCTTGGCGGTGTCGATGTCGTCCAGCGTGCGGGTGGCCTTGGTCGAGACCAGCAGCATGGGCGTCGCATTGGTGCGATACAGGCCCGGCTCGAGCTTGCCGTAGTCCACGTTCGGGATGCCGGCCAGCATGTTCTGCAGCGAGTCGAGGCCGTACTGGATCATCGTGGCCGGATCGCCGTGGATCCACAACCGCGAGTAGCGGTCGATCAGGTTCCAGCCATAGTCGACGTCGTAGCCCCAGGTGACGGTGCTGACGCGCTGGCCGTGGCTCGGCGTGACGGTGAAGGTGAAGGTCTTGTTCTCGCCGTGCCAGTCGTTGGTGAGATCCCACGTGACCGTGCTGTTGCCGGCCAGGTCGATGTTGCCGGATTTGTTGACCAGCTTGCCATCGCCGATGGTGTCGTTGCCCTGCCACGTCAGGGTGGCGCCCGGACCATAGGCCGCGCCGGACATCGTGTACTTCACCTGCGGGTCCAGCGCCTGCAGCGCGCCGCCGCCGTAATCGCCGAAGCGCCTGAAGTTGTTCAGGACGTCATAGATGTGTTGCGGGTTGTGGCTGATTTCGATCGAGCGCTCGATGTGCGCGTGGCTGGGCAGGAACAGGCCCACGATCACGGCCAGGACGAAAACGATGATCAGGGCAACAACGAATTCGAGCACACGGGTCATGCCAGGAATCTCCGGACGGCTTGTTCACATGGCCGGCACGCGACGGCCGGCTCGGCTTCAATCGCGCGCCGCGTTGCAACGGCGGAAAGGCGGATGGTAGCGGCTTCGCGGCGGCTGCGCCATCGTATGTTTGTGCGATCGTCCCTACGGCCGTTTCGTTGGCGTGCAATGCAACGGTCCTGCGATCCGTTGCCGGCGGACGCCAGAACGGTCTTCCATGGCTGGGTTTTGGACAACAGCCGCCGCCTAGACAATCCCAAGCTCCAGCGCCTTGAGTACCGCCCGCGTGCGATCGCGGACCCCCAGCTTGGAAAGGATGTTGGAGACATGGTTTTTGACAGTGCCTTCGGCCACGCGCAGCGAGTTGGCGATCTCCTTGTTGCTGTAGCCGCCCGACATCAGGCGCAGGATTTCCGTCTCGCGATCGGTCAACGGATCGGGCTGCCCGAGGCTGGTGAACTGGTTGTGCATGCGGCCCACGCCCGCCAACAGGCGTTGCGTCACCACCGGCGCGATCAGCGAACCCCCGCTGGCGACGGTCTTCACCGCATCAACCAGTTGTTCCAGCGACACGTCCTTCAACAGATAGCCGCGCGCGCCGGCCTTCAGGCCCGCCAGCACCAGCTGGTCGTCGTCGAAAGTGGTGAGGATGATCGTCGGCGGCACCTTGCCCTGCGCCGCGAAGGTGTTCAATACATCGAGCCCGCTCTTGCCGGGCATGCGCATGTCCAGCAACACGACGTCCGGGTTGGTTTTCGGAATCACTTCCAGCGCCGAGGCGCCGTCCTGGCACTCGGCCACCACCTGGATTTCCGGCGAAAGCTCCAGCAGCGAACGGATGCCCTGCCGGACCAGCGTCTGGTCGTCCACGAGACACACGGAAATCATTCAATCCCCTCCCCAAAGCTCGACTTGCCAAAATCCGACAACAAAAACACCGAAACGCCCGCGCGCCGAAGGCAGATGGCTGCCCGATGTTTTCACACGACCCGCTCCATGGGCAACGACGCTTCCAGCGCGAAGCCCCGTTCGCGATCGGTCCGGATTGCCAATTGCCCGCCCACTTCGGCCAGCCGCTCGCGCATGCCCGTGAGGCCGTTGCCCGGGATCACTTCACCCGCACCGCGGCCGTCGTCGTGCGCCTTCAGCACCAGCATACCGCCTGCGCCTTCCTCGAAGCGCAGCCAAAGATGGCGCGCCCGCGCGTGCCGCACCGCATTGGTGATGATCTCCTGCGTGCAACGCAGCAACACCTGCGCACGGCGCGAATCGCCCACCGCGAAGCGCGGCGGCAATTCCAGGTGCACGGTGAGGCCCGGCACGCCTTCGGTCAGGTCGCGCAATGCGTCGGTGAGCTGGATGCCTTCGTCGTCGCGCAATTCGCTCACCACTTCGCGGACGTCGGCCAGCAATTGCTTGGCGGTCGAACGCGCGCGCGCGACGTGGGCGGAAGCGTCCTCGTTCACCACGAGATGCCCGGCGACTTCCAGGTTCAGGCTGAGCGCGGTGAGGTGATGGCCGACCAGGTCGTGCAGTTCCCGCGCGATGCGCATGCGTTCGGATATGCGGCTGGATTCGGCCAGCAGCGCACGGGTTGCACGCAGCTCCGAGTTGAGCCGGCGCTGTTCCTCGCGCGCGTCCACCTGCTGCCGCGCCACCTCGGACGCAATGAACACGATCACCGACGACCCAAGGTAGAGTCCCGACTGGATCACCGCAAAACCCAGCGTGACGTGCGGAAACATCGCATAGACGGGAATGATCGCCGCGTATTGCAGCACCAGCCACACGATCGCCACCGGCAACGGCAACAGCCACGGCAGCACCAGCGTGGCCACCGCCAGCAGCAACGCGCCCAGTCCACTCACGCTGAACCAGTTGATGGCGATGGCTGTGGCGGTCAGCACCAGCAAGCCGACCAGCTTCATGCTCCAGTGCCGGCGCGACGCCAGATTGCGCGTCAGCAGCCAGTACACCACGCCGAATACGACGTAGCTGGCCGCCCACATCAGCAGGACATCGTGACTTTCCGCATGCAGGGCGCGGGTGGCGTGGATCGCGGTGCGCTCGGCGCCGGTTTCGATCCAGTTGCGGCGAACCAGCGGCACGCCCGCGCTGGCGTACGTGATCAGGCCTGCATACCGCAGCAGGGAAATGGGGCTGAAGGACGAGCGCCGCATCGCGCCGATCATAACCGAGCCGGGGTCGCGGCGCCCCGCCATGACACGTCTTGGGCGGCAACCTGCGACCACGCACGGCGGGCATGCGATAATGAGCGGAGCCCCAGCCGTGACCGGTCCCGATCCGCACCCCGGAAATTCCCGAACGATGACGTCCACGCCCCACCTGACCCTTCGCGATGTGCGTGCGAGCGATCTCGCCGCCGTGATGGGGCTCAACAACACCGCGGGCGCCTCCATCCTGCCCATGGACGGCGCACAACTCGATCGCCTTTACCGCAATGCCGACTACTTTCGCGTGGCGGAGGTGGACGGCCATCTCGCCGGGTTCCTGGTCGCGCTGCGCGATTCGACCCCGCACGTCAGCTCGAACTTCCAGTGGTTTCGCAAGCACTGCGAAGAGTTCGTGTACATCGACCGCGTGGTGATCGGCGACCTGCATCGCGGCCATGGCTTGGGGCGCCTGTTCTACAGCGACGTGCAAAGCTTCGCCGAAGTGCGCTCGCCCCACCTCGCGTGCGAAGTGTTCCTGGAGCCGCGCGACGACGTGTCGCTGTTGTTCCATGGCGTATTCGGCTTCAGCGAAGCCGGCCAGCAGGTGATGCCGGAATCCGGCCGTCGCGTCAGCCTGCTGCTGAAGAAACTCGACTGCTACCCGTTCGTGCGCGAAAGCTACGCCGACGGCCTGCCCGACGTGCCGTGGCTGGCGCAGCGCACGCTGCCGGCCGGCGAAGCGCAGCTGCGCGCGGCGGGCCAGGCATGAGCGCAAGGCCCGTGGCGGCATCCGCCGAAATCCTGGAAGCTGCCGACCTGCGTTTCGGCCAGGTCGGCATCGCCAACGTCCGCGTGCGCAATGCCGATCCGGAGGCGCTGCGCGCATCGCTGGAAGTGCGGGTGCACGAAGCCCCGTCCCTGTTCGAACGCGCGCCGGTGGTGGTGGATCTTTCCTTTCTGTCCGCGCAACCGGCCGATGCCGAAGTCGCGGCGCTGCTCGATGCCGTGCGCACCGCCGGCATGATGCCGGTGGGCCTCGCCTACGGCGACAGCGCCACCGACGAACTGTCGCGGCGCCTCGGACTGCCACTGATCGCGAAATTCCGCGCCGCCTACGAGCGGCAGGACCCGCGCGAAGCCCCCGCCGGCAAAAGGGCGAGTGCACCCGCCGCCCCCGAACCCGGGGTCCCGGCCGCTTCATCCAGCGCGGCACCGACCGTCGCGCTGCAGCACCGACAGCCGGTGCGCACCGGCCAGCAGGTGTATGCGCAAGGTTCCGACCTTGTGGTCACCGGCACGGTCGCCAACGGCGCCGAAGTGCTGGCCGACGGCAACATCCACATCTACGGAAGCTTGCGCGGGCGCGCTTTCGCGGGCGCGCTGGGCGACACCGACACACGCATCTTCTGCTCGGAATTTCGCGCCGAGATCGTGTCCATCGCGGGCCACTACCGCGTGTTCGAGGAACTGCCGAAGGAGTTCGCCGGTCGCGCCGTGCAGATCTGGCTCGCACATGAAGATTCAAAACCGGGCAAACTGCAGATCGCGACGTTGTGACATCGCGCATTCATTCTCGACCCGAATAATGGCGCCTTTGCGCCACCCTCCACTGCAACCCGAAGATCATCGGAGAATCCCTTGACCGAAACCATCGTCATCACGTCCGGCAAGGGCGGCGTCGGCAAGACCACCACGTCCGCCTCGCTCGCCACCGGACTCGCCCAGCGTGGCCACAAGACCGCCGTCATCGATTTCGACGTCGGCCTGCGCAATCTCGATCTCATCATGGGCTGCGAACGGCGCGTGGTGTATGACTTCGTCAACGTGATCCAGGGCGAGGCCACGCTGAAGCAGGCGCTGATCCGCGACAAGCGCCACGAAAATCTTTACGTGCTGGCCGCGTCGCAGACCCGCGACAAGGATGCCCTGACCCAGGAAGGCGTCGGCCGCGTGCTGGATGAATTGAAGCAGGACGGTTTCGAATACATCGTGTGCGATTCACCGGCCGGCATCGAAAAAGGCGCGCACCTTGCGATGTATTTCGCCGATCGCGCGGTGGTGGTGGTGAACCCGGAAGTTTCCAGCGTGCGCGATTCCGATCGCATCCTCGGCCTGCTGTCATCGAAAACGCGCCGCGCCGAACAGGGCGAAGGTCCCGGTCCCCAGCACCTGTTGCTGACACGCTACAACCCGGTGCGGGTCGAAGCCGGCGAGATGATGAGCGTTGGCGACGTCGAGGAAATCCTCGGCATCCCGGTGCTGGGCGTGATCCCCGAATCCGAACAGGTGCTGGCCGCCTCCAACTCCGGCGTGCCGGTGATCCACGACGCCGGCTCGATCGCGGGCCAGGCGTACGCCGACGCGGTGGCCCGCCTCGTCGGCGAGGACGTGGCGATGCGATTCCTTGACGCGCCGAAGAAGGGCTTCTTCAAGCGCATGTTCGGAACCTGAGGAGTGATGCGATGAGCCTGCTCGATTTTTTGCGGCCACGCCCGAAAAACACCGCCAACATCGCGCGCGAACGCCTGCGCATCATCGTGGCGCAGGAACGCGCCACCCGCGGCGGCCCCGATTACCTGCCGCTGCTGCGCAACGAATTGCTGGAAGTGATCCGCAAGTACGTGCACGTCGGCACCGACGCGGTGCAGATCAACGTGGAACGCAGCAGCGAAGGTGAAGTGCTGGAACTGTCGGTGGCATTGCCGGAGGCCGGCCAGGCCACCGGTACGAGTGGCTGACGCCCGGGAACTCGGGACTGGGAAGTAACGCAACCAATTCACGTCGTCATGCCGGAGCTGTTCGCAGTTTCATCGCGAACAGAACCCGGACTGTGGAGGCATGGATGCCGAAGCGAACAGATCCCGCTACCGGCTCGACAGGAAAATGAATTCCCGCTTCCGCGGGAATCACGCCATGGAAGTCCAAGCCAG
The DNA here is from genome assembly GCA_036845145.1 of Rhodanobacteraceae bacterium. GTDB lineage: Bacteria > Pseudomonadota > Gammaproteobacteria > Xanthomonadales > Rhodanobacteraceae > 66-474. The sequence continues at coordinate 16,586 of DAIUEL010000003.1, forward strand.
GCACAGCATGACGGAGACGGCATCCATCGATGTCTTGCGTCTCGCCGACATCGGCTTCGATGCGCCGGCGGCCCTGCTCGCGCGCCACGATCTCGAATTGGTGCGTGTCGACGACCATGCGCCGATCCCAGGCAGCTACTGGGGCGAACCCGAAGCCGGCGTGATCGCGTCGAAGGTGTACGCGCGCGCCGACACGCCGGTGCATTCGCTGTTGCACGAGGCCTGTCATCTCCTGACCGCGGACCCGGCGCGGCGCGCGTCGATCCACACCGACGCCAGCGATTCGCTCGAAGAAGAAGACGCGACCTGCTACCTGCAGATCGTGCTGGCCGATGCCCTGCCCGGCTTCGGCCGCGAACGCGCGCTGGCCGACATGGACGCGTGGGGCTATTCGTTCCGGCTCGGTTCCGCGCGTGCGTGGTTCGAGCAAGACGCCGAGGATGCCCGCGCGTTCCTGGAAGCGCGCGGGCTTCTGCCGCCTGCCACAAGTATGAATTGAGCCGTTCGCGCTGGGCGTAATGAGCGCAGCAAATGAAGTCGAAGCGCACGATCCTTCGACTTCGTGCTTTTGGCGCTGCGCTCAGGACGAACGGGCTCTGTAGTCACGCGCTTGGGTGCTTGACCAGGGACTGCAAAGCCCGGCTACCATACGGCGCCACGCAAGGGAGATGGCATGCCTCCCCGAACCGCCGGTACGCCGGCTGATGATGCCTACGCCACCGGGTCCCGGCGCGTGGGTGTTGCGTCCTGAAGCGCAGCGCGCGGTCCCCGACCACCTTCCCACGGAGTCGGATACTCGCCATGCTGATCCAAGCCCTGCTCGCCACCGGATGCGGTGCCTTCCTCGGCGCGTGCCTGCGCTACCTGTTCGGCGTCTGGTTCAATCCCGTTTTTCCGACCGTGCCGCTGGGCACGCTCGCCGCCAACCTTCTTGGCGGCCTGTTGATGGGATTGATCCTTGGTGCGTTCGCGCAGTTCCAGTCGCTGTCGCCCGAAACGCGAGTGTTCGTCACCACCGGTTTCCTGGGTGGCCTGACCACCTTTTCGACCTTTTCCGGCGAAACCGTGACCCTGCTGCTGCGCGGCCAATACGGCTGGACCTTCGCGATCATCGGCGTACACGTGATCGGCACACTCGGGATGACACTCTTGGGCTTCGCGCTGATGCAGGGCTTGCTGAGGCACTTCGCATGATCGACACCGCACCCACCGAAGGCGTGTACCTGCGCTTCTTCGTGCACGAAAACCGCCGCCACGGCGGCATGCTGCTGTACGACTGGCTGCTGGCGGAGGCGAAGAAACTTGGTCTTCCCGGCGGTACCGCGTTCCGTTCGATCGCAGGCTACGGCCGCCACGGCGTCACCCACGAAGCGCATTTCCTGGAACTGGCCGGACAGGAAACCGTGCGCGTGGATTTCGTGGTGACGCGCGAGGCCGCCGGCGAGATGCTCGCGCGCGTACGCGAGGAAAACCTGCAGATGTTCTACGCGATCCTGCCGGCGGAGTTCGGGGTTCTTGGGTGCGATCGTCCATGACCGCTGCATGTCCGGACACCGATGCAATTTTCCGGCTGTCTTGGCTCGTGAGCTCCAGGACGGCCTTCCCTGGCCTGGTTTTTCACAACAGCTGCGTCGAATCGGCCTACCGTTGATGATTACGGCGAAACAACACACGCCACGCGCCGCAGCGAAGCGCGCGCTGACGTTCGTCGTGTTGATCGGCGTGGTCAGCCTGTTTGCCGACATGACTTACGAAGGCTCGCGCTCGATCTGGGGACCGTTCCTCGGCACGCTGGGCGCGACCGGCGCGATCGTCGGACTGGTTGCGGGTGGCGGCGAGTTGCTCGGCTATCTGTTGCGCCTGTTCACCGGCGTGTTGGCCGACAAGACGCGGCGCTACTGGACGATCACCATCGTCGGCTACGCCATCAATCTTCTGGCCGTGCCTACCCTTGCGCTGGCGGGCAACTGGCCGGTGGCGGCGGGGCTGGTGATCCTGGAGCGCAGCGGCAAGGCGCTGCGCACGCCGGCACGCGACGCGATGCTTTCCTACGCCGCGAAGGACATGGGCGGCGCGGGCTGGGCATTCGGCCTGCACGAAGCGCTGGACTCGATCGGTGCGGTGCTGGGTCCGTTGATTGCGGCGCTGGTGCTGTTCCTCCACGGTGGCTACCGACACGCATTCGCGTGGCTGCTGCTGCCGGCGCTGGCTGCGCTGGCGACGCTCGCGATCGCGCGCGCGAAATTTCCACAACCGCAGGATCTCGATGCCCGCCCAGCACCGGAACTCGGCGACGCGCGCGCCCTGCGTGACTTGAAGGTTTTCCTGATCGCCACCGCCTTGATCGCCGCGGGCTTTTCCGACTTCGCGTTGATCGCGTTCCATTTCGCGCGCGACCACATCGTCGCGAGCGACGTGGTGCCGACCCTGTATGCGCTCGCGAGCCTCGCGGGCGGACTCACCGCATTGGCGCTCGGCAAACTGTTCGACAGGCAAGGCTTGTCGGTACTGTTGTGGGCCACGCTGATCCCCGCGCTCTACGCGCCGCTGGTGTTCCTCGGCGGGCCGTGGGCCGCGCTGGCCGGGATGGCGTTGTGGGGCATCGGCTTCGGCGCGCACGACTCGCTGTTTCGCGCGGCCGTGGCGCAACGCATCCCGCGCGAGCGACGGGCCACCGTGATGGGCGTATTCAATGCAATTTATGGCACCGCGTGGTTCGCCGGCAGCGTGCTGCTCGGCGTGCTGTACGATGTCAACCCGCTCTACACGGTGATCGCCGCACTGGTGTTGCAGCTCGCGGCCTGCCCGCTCTTGTGGAGCCTTCGTCCTCGCAAAAGGAGTGCACGATGAACGACATGACGGCGAACACCGACCTTGCGCATCTGTCACGCCACGATCTTGCGCTGCGCGAGAAAGCTCAGAAGCTGCTGGACCACGCGGACGTCCATATCGACGGCGACCGGCCCTGGGATTTGCGCGTCCACGATGAGCGCGTCTTCGCCCGCGCGTTCGCGCATGGCTCCCTCGGTCTCGGCGAGGCCTACATGGATGGCTGGTGGGATACGCCGTCGCTGGACCAGTTTTTTTACCACGTGCTGGGTGCGCACCTCGACGAGCACCTGCGCGATTTCGACGCACTGCGCGCTCACCTGCGCGCGCGTTTCTTGAACATGCAGCGCGGCCGCAAGGCGTTCAAGATCGGCAAGGCGCATTACGACATCGGCAACGATTTGTTCGCGAAGATGCTCGGCAAACGACTGGTGTATTCCTGCGGGTATTGGGCCAGCGCGGACAATCTCGACGACGCCGAGGAGGCCAAGCTCGACCTCGTGTGCCGCAAGCTGCAACTGAAACCCGGCATGAAGATCCTCGATATCGGCTGCGGCTGGGGCGAGGCACTGAAATACGCCGCGGAAAGATACGGCGTGTCGGGCGTCGGCGTCACGGTGTCCGAACAGCAGGCGCAATTCGCGCGCGAGCTGTGCAAGGGCCTGCCCATCGAAATCCGGCTGCAGGATTACCGCGACGTCCAGGAAAAGTTCGACGCGGTGTATTCGATCGGGATGTTCGAGCACGTCGGCTGGAAGAATTACCGCACCTATTTCGAGGTCTGCCGACGCTGCCTGAAGGACGACGGACTTTCAGTGCTGCATTGCATCGGCACCAACGGTTCGCCCAGCCGCCCGGACCCGTGGATCGAGAAATACATTTTCCCCAATTCGATGATTCCGGGCGCCTCGCAGGTTACGCCGGCACTGGAAAACCTGTTCGTGGTCGAGGACTGGCACAACTTCGGCACCGACTACGACAGGACGCTGATGGCATGGCTGGCCAACTTCGATGCCGCGTGGGCCGAATTGTCCGCGAACAATCCGCGCTACGACGAACGCTTCCGGCGCATGTGGCGTTATTACCTCTCCAGTTCGGCCGCCACCTTCCGTACCCGCCGCGACCAGCTTTGGCAGCTCACGCTGTCGCCGCAGGGTGTCCCGGGCGGCTATCGCGTCCCGCGTTGAAGGCGGCCGGCAGGACACGTCCCCGAACAACCCGGGACGTGTCCATGGGCGATTACGGGTACAAGTTTGTCGCGATCGGCCAGCGAGGGATCCCGATCACTTCCCCGCCGCCAGCTCGGCTTGACGTGCACGGGCCATGGCGCCCAAGTCCTGCACCTGCCTTGCGCTGAGTTCGCCTTCGCCCATGATCCGTTCATACATCGTGCGTCCCACGGCCTGCCGAAAGCGCCGGGTGACGGACGCATACTCGTTGGGATGTTCATAGTTTGCGGACGGGCCCAGCGCCATTTCGACCTCATGCACCGTCAGGCCGGTGGCCTGCGACAGCAGCTCGACGGTCTCCGCGCGTTGCATGATTGTGTGCGCTCCGCCCGCGGCCGCGGCGCCGGCGAAGCCGGCGAGAGAGAGTGCGATCAGAATTGCATGCAGTTTCATGATGATTCTCCGAAGGCTCGCAGCAGATCTTCCGTGACGGGCGTGCATGGGTGGTGGGTTCGCCGGCATCCGGTTGGCGTTGAGGGGAAAGCCCCATCAACTACTTCCGCATCATTCCGGTGCGATTACGGGGACGGACGCTGATGTGCCCATATCAGAACTGTTGCCGGCCGGAATACGGCTTCCATCGTCGCGGCGACCGGTGCCAGAAACTCGTCCCTTCATCACTCGGCGAGCCGGACTTTGACTGCGCTGACCACAAAATCACGCCCCGCGACGCGGGGCGTGCAAGCGGACACCGATTGAAGGGTGGCTGGGCCGGGCTACTTGACCGCGATGCTCGCCTTGCCGGCCGCCTGCTGCGCAGCCAGGTATTCCTGTACCACGGCCTGGTAGCGACGTTGCAGGCGATCGATGCCGCCGGTCCGATATTCGGGATACGCGGTACTCGCGCCGAACAGCATCCCGATTTCACGCGGCGTGAAGTTGGCGCGGATCATCTGGTTGAACGCATCGCACCTGTGGCCGGTGGTGTCGTTGGGCGGCGCGCATTCGGAAGCGGGCGCGCCCGAAACCACGATCGTCGGCATGGACCGATCTTGACCGGCTGCGGATCCAACACCGACGACGCCGGCGAACACGATGGCGATGGAGATTGCGCTGAGTTTCATGACATTCACCTCTTGAAACCTGCAGCAGGTCTTCCTTGACGGGCGTGCATGGATGGTGGGTTCGCCTGCATCCGGTGGGCGGCGAGGGTTCATCCCTCACTTACTACTTCCGGATTCCGGCTGCGGCGATTACATCGACGACTCGGTGGACGCCGAACGTGGTACCGCGCCACCACCCGGCTCAGAAGCGTTGGCGATAGCTGGCATAGAAGAAGCGACCGGGAATGTCGTAATCCGGAAAGAACGAATTGGCGGCCGCCGAATACGACACCGGCGGACCGCGGTCGAAGGCGTTGCGTGCGCCCAGCGTGAAGCGCCCCTTCCACGGCGCGATCCAGCCCATCTGCAGATCCACATAGGTCACTGCGCCGACGCGATTGAGCGGCATGGGCTGCGCACCTTCTACGTGATCGGGATCCGAGCAAAGGTTCCTCAACGCCGGATCGCCCACCGTGGCCGCCACGCCGATTACCACCTGGCAGCTTTCCGTGATCGGCGAGAAATAGCGCGCGTCGATGGATGCGCTCCAGACGCCGCGTTGCCAGGACAGACTCATGATCGAACGCAGGCGCCAGACCACGCCGTAATAACCGAGCGTCGCGTCGTTGATTCCGGCCACGTTGCCTTGCGCGAGCGAGCCATCGGGCAGGCTGCCGCCGGGGCTGGGCTTGCCCAGTTCACCGTAATAGCTGACATAGGCGTTGTCCCAGCGCAATTGCAACCGGCCCAACTGCGTCTGCCGCTGCCAGCCCAGCGAGAAATCGTAGCCCACGGTTTCCAGGCCGCCAGGAATGTTCTGCTGGGTGGCATCCACATTCGACAGGAAACCATAGTCCGGATCTCGCGTGATCAGCACGCACGCGTTCGGGTCGCCGAGCTTGTAGCAGGCATCGAGTATGGCCTGCGCCGAACGCTCGCCGATTGCATTCCGGATCTGGATGCGGTACCAGTCGAGGCTTGCGGTGAGTCCGGGCAGCCACGAGGGATCGTAGACAAAACCAACGGTACGGGTGCGCGCGGTTTCGGGACGCAGCGACGGATTGCCGCCCAGGGTGACATCCGCGCCGCCAAATTCACGGACGTCTGCCGGCACGCCCAGCGCGGCGCAACGCGCGAGGGTCGCCGTAGTCGGATGACTTGTCGAAGCACACGGGTCCTCGGTGAGTTCGCCTGTCGAGACCGCGCCCTGGAACAGATCCAGCACGCTCGGCGCACGAAAGCCCTGGATCCAGCTCGCGCGCACCAGCAGATCGTCCACCGGTTTCCAGCGCAAACCCGCTTGCGAATTGGTGGTGCTGCCGAAGCGCGAGTAGTCCGACCAGCGCGTCGCCACATCCAGGTCCAGTCGACGCACAAAGGGACGCCCCGCCAGCAGCGGAATTTCGAATTCCGCGAAAGCTTCCTTGACGGAATACGCGCCCGTCGTGGGCCGGTAGTTGACGAATCCGCCATTCGCCCGTCCGCTGGCCAGCAGTTCATCGGGATCGTCGCTGCCGCTCTCGTAGCGATATTCCGCGCCGGCAGCGGCATTCAACGGACCGGCCGGCAGTTCGAACAGTACGGTGGTGGCATGCAGGTTGTAATCCCAGGTCTCGCTGCGCACGCGGTTGCCAGCCTGCGCATTCACGTAATCGAGCATTGCGGGCGTGATCGAACCCGGTGACCCGAACAGGTCGAGCGGTACGCAGCCTTCGATCACATCGCCGGGCGTACCGCAGCGCGCCACGCCATCGGCATCGAAGAACGAAGGACCGACCGCGAGCTGCAGTTTCGCGTTGTCTTCGAAGGGACCGACGGATTCGCGTTGGTCCGCGCGCATATGCGAGACATCCGTACCCCAGGAAATCGAGTGGCCGGCGAGATCGAACAAACCATCGAGGCCCAGGTGTTCGCGTGTGGTGCCCACGGTCTGCTCGAAGCCGACCGGAGGGTTCTCGAGAAACAACCGGAAAAAAGCAGTAATGGCCACACCGAAAGGGTTGTAGACGTTATCCGGCGAGACGTCGAAGGCTGACGGAGGAAGGTCCTTGCAACAGAATGTTCCGAAGATGATCCCTGGCGGCGGCAATCGCTGCGCGGATCGGCGGCGGTTGA
>DAIUEL010000003.1:23901-43694 GCA_036845145.1 Rhodanobacteraceae bacterium
CGAAGATCGCCTTCCGTTCCAGCGGCGTCTGCAGGTAGAAGTACGGGGTGTAATTGATATTCGGGTCGGTTGCGAAATCGAAGGGCCGGAAATCGTCCGGCGATGTACCGGAACGTCCGGCGATCAGGGTGTAGCGGCTGTAATTGAGGGTTTGGGGGTCCAAACGGCGAAATTGCATGAAAGGACTGCCGGTCGCCGCGAGCGGCAAGCCCGCAACGGGCAGCGATGAAATCTGCCGAGCGTCAGCGAAAACCGGATCGTCCTTCGCGTACTCGACCCCGAACGATGCGGTCCAGCGTTCGCCGCTGCGACCGTAGCTGAAATCGACATCGCGACGGATCCCGTCACCGTGGTCGGTTTCGCCGTAATAGGCGCCCAGCTCGGCGCCCTTGAAATCCCTGCGGGTGATGATGTTGACTACACCGGCGATGGCATCCGAACCGTAGATCGCGGACGCGCCGTCCTTCAGTACCTCGACGCGTTCCACCAGTGCCATCGGTATCGCGGAGAGGTCCACCGCGCCATCCAGCGCGCTGACCCAGCGTTGCCCGTTCACCAGCACCAACGTTCGGTTGGGGCCCAGGCTGCGCAAATCCACGAGTTCGCGGCCGTCGTTGCCGTTGTTGACGTTGCGGTTCTGCGTCTGTCCATTGACCACGATGTTCTGCACGATCTGCGCGATGTCGGTCAGGCCGGTTCGCAACAGGTCTTCGCGTTTCAACACCAGCAGCGGGTGCTGGGTTTCCAGATCCACGCTGCGGATATGCGTGCCGGTGACGTAGATCGTGCCGAGCGTTTGCGTCGTGTCGGTCGTGCTCGAAGTCTGTTGCTGGGGCGGATTGCTTTGGTCCGGCGGCGGATCGGCCGCGAACGCATTCGTGCCCCCACACAACGCCAGTAGCGGCAAGAAATCGATGGTGCGTTTGCAAAGCGACATGGCACTTGCCTCCCTGCTGTCATCACCTGCAAGTAGGGTTTTCGCTTGACCAATGACTCCAGTTCAGAACTTCTGCCGGTAACTGGCGTAGTAGAAGCGGCCGGGGATGTCGTAATCGGGGATGAAGGAGTTGGCGCTGCTGTACGACCAGGCGTGCGGCGGTTCGCGGTCGAGCGCATTGCGGATGCCGAAGGCGAGGCGTGCTTTCCAGGGCGCGTCCCAGCTCGCCTCCAGGTCCACGTAAGTCACCGCACCCACACGGTTGCGCGGCGCGGGATTGCCGTTCTCCATGCGGTAGGGATCCGAACAGAGTGCGTCCAGGGAAGGATCGCCCACGGTCTCCGCGGTGTCGGTGACGACGCTGCAATCCTCGATGATCGGCGAGAAGTAGCGCGCGCTGATGGACGCACCAGACGCATTGCGCTGCCACGCCACCGTGGCGATCGAACGCAGCCGCCAGATCACGCCGTACAGCGAATCGTTTTTCCCGGCGACGTTTCCCGGCGCCAGCGAACCATCCGGCAGGATTGCGCCGCGTGCGGGTTGGCCGATCGCACCCCAGTAGTTGACGTAGGCGTTGTCCCACCGCAGGTCGAAATCGCCGATTGCGGTCTTGCACTTCCAGGCCAGCGCGACATCCAAGCCTTCGGTTTCGATTCCGCCGGGCAGGTTTTCCTTGACCGCCACCACCTTGGTGATTTCTCCATCAGCGGCACGCGTGATGTGCGTGCAAGCGGCGGGATCGTTATCCCGATAGCAGGCGTTGGCGAAATACTGGGCGCCGGGGTCGGCGATCGCGTTGCGGATTTCGATCCGGTACCAGTCCAGACTCGCATCGAGGCCCGGCAACCCTCGCGGGCTGAACACGAATCCGGCGGTGAGGGAACGTGCGGTCTCTGGTTGCAGCCCGGGATTACTGCCGTTGACGACCGTTGTTCCGTCGCCCGAAGGAACATCCGCGGGCACGCCATCCGCCAGACAGTTGGCGGCGATCTGCGGCGGCGGCGCATACTCGCCCTCTATCGCGCAGGGGTCCATGACACCGCCGGGTCCGGTGATGGCGCCGCCGAAGGCCTCGAAGATGCTGGGCGCGCGGAAACCCTGCGCCCAGGTCGAGCGGAGCAGCAGATCGTCGACGGGTTTCCAGCGCAGACCCACGCGCGAATTGTCGGTGCCGCCGAACAGCGAGTAATCCGAATAGCGCGTGGCCACATCGATGTCGAGCTGCCGTGCAAGAGGCTTGTCCGTCAGCAACGGAATATTGAATTCCACATAGGCCTCGTTGACCGCGTAAGCCCCTCCGGTCGATCCGTAGGTGACGCCGGTGCCGTTGGCGCGGCCCGAAGCGATCAATGCATCGGGCTCGTCGCTGCCGCGTTCGAGGCGGCGCTCGAGACCCGCGGCGAAGGCCAGCGGTCCACTCGGCAGGTCAACCAGCGTGGCGCTGAGGTTGAAGTCCAGCGAATCGGAACGCGCGCGTTTGTGGTTGTGGACGCCCGCATCGACGTAATCGAGCATCGCCTGCGTGAAACGACCCGGTCCCGTGAACAGGTCCAGTGGTACGCAGCCTTCGATCACGTTGCCCGGCGTGCCGCAGCGGGCAACGCCGTTCGCGTCGTAGAACGAAGGACCGACCGCGAGCTGGAGCTTCGAGTCATCGGCATAAGGGTTGGTGAATTCGCTCTGCAGGGCGTGTGTGCTCGTGGCATCTGCGTTCCAGCTCCAGTCGCGGCCGAAGAAATGCAACAATCCATCCAGTCCGAGATGGAAGCGCGTGGTGTCGACGCTTTGCTCGAAGCGGCGTGGCGTGCTGTCCGGCCAGCGCGTGAACACCGAAATGGGGCCTCCGAAGGGGTTGTAAACGTTTTGCGGGGAGACATCGAACCCGTCAGGTGTCCCGGCATTGTTGGCGGACGAAAAGCCCACCACTGGCGGCGCCAGTTGCTGCGCCGAGCGGCGCTGGTTGAACAACGCGTCGGCGGAGAAGGCCAAGGTGGGCGAAAATTCCCGGCGGAATTGCCCGAACGCCGCGCGGCGCTGCTGCGGTGTCTGCAGATAGTTGTACGGCACATAGTTGTAATTGCGATCGACGGCGGGATCGTAAGGGCGAAAATCGTCCGGCGATGTCCCCGGCCGCCCGGCAATCAACACGAAACGGCCCCGGCCTCCCGGATGGGTGTAATACCCGTATTGAGTTGCGGAAGAACCCGTCGCGTCCGGCGGCAATCCCGGCGCACCGACGGAGGAAATCGTGCGATCTTCCGCCATGATCGGATCGTCATCACCCCACTCCACGGCGAATGCCGCGTTCCATTTCTCGCCGCTGCGCCCGAAGCTGAAATCGGCGTGCCGGCTGCGGCCGTCGCCGTGATCGGTTCCACCCGCATACAAGTTCAATTCCGCGCCCGAATAATCGCGCCGCGTGATGATGTTGATCACGCCGCCGATCGCATCCGATCCGTAGATCGCCGAAGCGCCGTCCTTCAGCACCTCGATCCGCTGCACCAGCGCCAGCGGAATGGCGGACAGATCCACCGCGCCATCCACCGCGGAGGCCCAGCGATGACCGTTGACCAGCACCAGCGTGCGGTTGGCGCCCAGGCTGCGAAGGTTGACGCGCAATTCGCCGGTGCCGCCGTTGTTGATGTTGCGATTCAAGGTCTGCCCGTTGGCGACGATCAGCGATTGCACCACGTCGGCGACACCGGTCAATCCCGAGCGCAGGATCGCGTCGTGATCCAGCACCTTGACCGGATTGGCCGTTTCGACCTCCACGCTGCGGATATGCGTGCCGGTGACGTAGATCGTGCCGAGGGTTTGCGTCGCAACGGCCGGGTTCGGAGTTTGTTGTTGCGGTTTGTTGTTGCCGTCGGGCGGCGGGTCGGCCGCGAGCGCAGCCGCACCGCCGCACAACGTCAGCAGGGGCAAGCAACCGATGATGCACTTGCAGAGTGCCATCGCACACTCCCCCTCATTGGTGGCCACCACGCGATGCATGAAGTCGGATGCCGGCAGTATCTGCACGCTCCAACGTCGCGGCGAAGAACAGCGGCGCCTCCATCGGCCCGTCGGCGACATCGAAGCGCAGGGCGCGGATCGGGCCCGTACCCGGCGGCACGTCCAGTGCCACCGCATACACGGCCGACCACGGTTGCGCCGGGTCGCCGCCACTGCGCACGCTCTCGCTGTTCATCCCGACCCGGGCGATGCGCGCGGTGGGTGCGGCCGTCTTCGGGTTGGCGTCGTGCGTGACCACGTCGCGCACGGTGCGGATTTCCAGGCGGGTTTCGCGTCCGTCCGCGCCGAGCAGCACCACGTAAGCGAAAGCGCGCTGCGGAACGCCGCTGTTCATCGGGATATGCATGAACGCCAGCACGTGCACGCGGTGCGCGGTGATACCCGGCACGGCGATCGTCTTGCTGCGAAGCAGCTCCGGTCCCAGCGCCGTCGCGGTGCCGCCGCCGCTGAGTTGCACGCCGCCATCTACGCGGTAGTCGACGCCGAGAAACCGCTGCAGGCCCCGCGCCAGCGTCGCCAAGTCGCCGCCTGCCAAAGGCTCCGACCAGGTCTTGCCGACCAGCGGCTCGTTTATCGCGGGCGCGAGATCGAGCGGCACGAAACGCGGATCGATACCGGCACCGGTTGCCGGCGCGAACACAATTGGAACGTCGGATGCCTCCGCTGGCGATCGCGAGGTGGCCGCCGCGCGCAATTGCGCGTTCAGTGCCTTGATGTCGGTATCCGACGACAGCTCACCCGGATGCGGGTCCAACGCACGCGTCAGGCGAGCGAGCTCCGCGGAGCTCGCGGTAGTCCGAGGCAAGTTCCAGAAAAGCCAGCGATGATCGATCGTGCGCGCGATCAGGCGCGTGCCATCGGGCGAGAACGCGAGCTTGGCGATGGCGTCGTCGCCGGCGATCGGCGCGGCCAGCGGCGCGGACAGATCGCGGCCGGTGTGAGCATCGAGCAGATGCACGGCATTGCGCGTGGCGATCGCCGCGCGTTCGCTATCGGCGCTGAGTGCGAATTCGTACATCGCACCTGGGATGGCTTCTCCCACCGCGGCAGTCCCCCGACCACCGGCGTCGACCTGCATCAACTCCTCGTTACCGCCGTGATGCACGATCAAACCCGCGCCTCGTGCCATCACCACCGCGTTCGGTTGCAGTTGTGTCTGTTCGGCAACGGGTAATTCGCGGCACGCCTCCAGGTCCCAGTGCTGAAGTTTTGCGGCCGGGGTATTTGGCACCGCAACGGCGAACCAGGCGAGGCGTCCGTCGGCGGCAAGCGCGATGTTCCGGACGTCCCCGAGTTTTGGCGTGCATGTCGCCGCCCCGTCTGAAAGCAGGATCCACTTGATCGCCGCCGGGCGCGTCCGGCTCAACGTCGCAATGAGTGCATGGCGGCCTGTCACGTCGATCGTGAAATACTGCAGTCCTTCGATGCGCACCGGTTTGCCGAGCGGGGTGGCGCGCGAGAGATCGATACGTTGGATCACGGTGCGCCGTTCGGCGCCTTCGTAGGTCGGCATAGTTGCGACAAGCACCGGCGCAGCCTGCGCCAAGGCCATGCGTTCCGGTGTCTGCGACAACACGATCGGTGCGCCGCGCAGCTTCCAGGTGGCCGGATCGATCACCCGTACCGTGCGGCCGGCAATAGTTACCAGCGAACGGCCGTCGGGGGCGAGTTCGGCGAACCCCACCGGCTCCGGATACCGCAGCGGCGGCGAGACAGGTGCGCCGGTCACGGCATCGATCACGCGCACCGTGCTGCCTTTGACCGTTACCAAACGCTCACCGTCGAACGTTTGCACCAGCGGTTGCATCGGTGCGGCGCGTGCCTCGCGCAACGGCGAGGGCGGCAGGCGCCAGATCTCGATCAGGTTGCCGTTGTTGCCCGTGATCAGTCGCTGCGCCTTGATCGAAACATCGAAAGCGGTGCCTAGCCCGGAAATGTCGTGCAGGCGCGCCACCCCCGGCACTGCTTCGTTGTTGAACACCGCGCGCGGGGCCAGTGTCACGTAGCCGAGTTCGCCATCCGTCAGGCCTAGGCCTTCGCCGAACAGCGTGTCGCCGTCGTACCGGATGCGCGCCACGATGATGTCGTTGTGCAACAAGTGCAGCGGCGCGCTGCGCGGCGCGCCCGTATCGACGTCCCAGGTCCAGAGCTGGCCGTTCTCGTCGAGCGCGGCGAGGGTTCGATCGTCGGGGCTGAATTCGAGCCACTGCACGCGTCCGCCCGGCACCGTTTTGAATTCCTGCGCTTGACCGCTCCCTGCGTCGACGAGGCGAACCGCACCGTCTACGCTGCCGAGCGCGATGCGGCGGCCACCGTGGCTGAAGCTCCAGGCGCGTATCAGACTGGCCTGCGGCAATTGCAGACTCCAAAGCGGTTTCAGCGCCGGCACCGTGTACATGGCCAGCTTCGTGCTGTCGCGCGAGCCCAGCCAGGCGTGTCCACCAGGTGCCGGCAGCCAGAAATCGGCGGCGAGCGTCTTCGCGGCGGTGTGCCGTGGCCCGACCGGCCGCCAACCATTCACTTCGTAGAATTGCGCCGAATCAGGCCAGCGCAACGAGCGGTTCGAGCGGAAGCGCACCAACGCGAGCGTCAGCGTATCTTCGTAAACGATGTCTGCTTGGCGTTCCGGCAATTTGTCCGGCCACAGGATGCGGCCATCCCGCGCATCGATCGCGATCATGTCCGAAGTCCGCGGCGCCGGCACCACGGGCTGTTCCTGGGTCGAAAGGAGCAGGAATCGGCCGCCGCGGGTGTAGCGAAGATTGCCGCATGGCGCGCCGAAGTCGCCCCCGCCGGCAAGGAACGTACGGTTTTCGGTGGACACCGCCCAGGTTTCGCGCAAGGTTGCCAGGTCGTATTGCCGCACGCGCCGCACTAGGCCGTCGACGTTTTCGTACGTGGCGACCGCGAAACGGCGCCCATCGGGCGAAATCGCGATCGAAGAAGCCGTCTCACCACGGGGTAACGCGAGCAGATGTACGAGTTGCGGCGCGTTGGCGAGAATCGTCCCGATGCGCTGGCGCTCGATTGCGGCTTCGCCGGTGTGACCGGACGCTACCATCTCGACCAGGTTGGCGAGCAGTTGGCGCAGGCCGCGAAAACCGTCGCCCGACGCGAGCGCCTGTTGTGCCGTCTGTGCGCGCGTCTCCCACAGACTGGCGCGCGCGGCATCGGCGTTCGCGCCGGCGCGTCGCCATTGCCATGTGGTGGCGATCAGGCCGATGACCAGCGCGCAGATCGCGCACGCGATGGTCGCCGCGAGCCTCGGATCGCGGCGAGCCCAGCGTGCCAATCGCTGCATCGCATTCAACGGTCGCGCCTGCACCGGGCGGCCCTCGATGAAACGCGCCAGGTCGTCGGCCAGCGCGCGTGCAGTCGGGTACCGCTCCGCCGGATTGCGGCTGAGACAGCGCATCACGATGGCTTGCACGTCCAGCGGCAATGTTGAAACCCACCGCCGTGGTGTGCGCACCCGCCCTTCCAGCACCAGCTTCACGGTTTCCTGCGCGGTCTCGGCGCGGAATGGCGGCTGCCCCGTGAGCAATTGATAGAGGATTGCGCCAAGACCCCAGATGTCGGTTGCCGCGGTCAGCTTGTTCGCGCGCACCTGCGCCTGTTCCGGCGCCATGTACGCGGGCGTGCCGGAGACTTCGTCGTTGTCCACCGCCAGCGCGTTTTCCAGCCGACGCGCCAGACCGAAATCCGCGACATACGGTTGCCCGGTTTCATCGAGCAGCACGTTCGCGGGCTTCAGGTCGAGGTGCAGCACGCCCAGGCTGTGCGCGTAGCCGACCGCCTCGGCAACCGTGCGCATCAATGCGGCGGCTTCGCGCGGCGTGAATTTTTCGCCCCGCCGCAAACGTGATGACAGGCTTTCGCCGCGCACCAGCCGCATGCTGAAGAATTGCATGCCTTCGAAGCTGCCGACTTCATAGATCGTGACGATCGCGGGGTGCTGCATGCGCGCGGCGTTCTGCGCCTCGCGTTCGAAACGCGCAATGAATTCGCGCGATGCCCACGGTCCCGCCGACAGCAGTTTCACCGCGACTTCGCGGTCAAGGGAAGCCTGCCGCGCGCGATACACCACGCCCATGCCGCCCTCGCCCAGCAGTTCCAGCAACTCGTAGTCGCCGAACCGGCGCTGGGCCGGATCATCCAAATCCAGTTGGAGCGATTCAGCGGGCAGCAGCGCCAGGTGACGCGCCTGCGTCAGGTCGGCGGTTTGCGTGAAACTTCCGAACGCGAGTTCGGCAAGACCATGCATGCGATCGAATGGCGACGCGCCCAGCAACGATTCGTCACACGCGTACGGATGCATCGCCATCGATCAATGCCCCGGGTCCAGCGCGGCCAACAGTGCCTGCCGTTCGGCGGTCAATTCATCCGCCGACGCCACGGTGTCCGCAAGTTCGTCGCGCACCAGCTCGCGAAAACGCTGGCGCAGCCGCTTCAGCGCCACCACCAGCGTCAACGGGCGAACCGCCAGCTCGCGCCCGAGTTCGTCGTATTGGCCCGGCAACGGTTCGTGCGTGAGGAACGGTTCCAGCGCCTCGCACATGTCGGCGTGGCCGGTCTGGCGAGCTTCGGCACGCAGGCGTTTCAAACCACGCGACAACACCTCCAGCGCGAAGCTGCGCCGGAATGCCTGCTCCGGCGAATCATCCAGGCCAAGTTCACAGCGGCTGCGCGCTTCCAGCTCGGCGACCGGCGGGGCTTCGGGCAAGCACTCGGCCACCGTCAGTTCACGCCATTCACCCGCGAGGAATGCGTTCAGGCGCGCCAGCAGCCATTCGCGAAAACGGCCGAGCGGCGCGCTGCGGCTGCTGCGCAAATCCGCGGCGACCTGTTGCAGGAAGAGTTGCGTGATGTCCTGGGCAATCTCCTGCGGATGACCGCAGCGGCGCACGCAGGCATACACCGGATACCAGTAGCGCACCGCAAGTTCGGTGAGCGCGTTGCGCGCGTCCGCGTCCGTGCCCTGCAGCTGGCGCACCATCGACCAGCGGGTACGGGTGAAATCCGCAAAGGAAGGGTCTTCGGCGGGGCTCATGGTCCTGAAGTCACTCGGCGGATCGATGCACTATTCGGGAAAGGGCGCCAACGATTACGCAACCGTCACTGCGGGAGTTCGAGCATCGAGCCGCGCAACGTACGCAATTCTTCCTCCAGCTCGGCTCGGTCCGACGCGGTCTCCATCAGTTCCTCGCGCACCAGATCACGCAGTCGATGACGCATCCGGTGGACCGCTACGGCGAGGGTGTTGCGGCGCAAATGCAGATCCTCTGCCGCACGTGCGTACTCGGCCTCGTCTGGCCGCTCGATCAGGAATTCACTGAGGCGCCTGAACAACTCGAGTTTTCCGGCCTGTTCCGCTTCGTCGCGCAGACGCGCGAGCGCGGCCCTCAACACCACGTGCGCCCACTCGCGTTCGAACGCGGCTTCCGGGGTTTCCCCCGCCGCGCCCGCACATCCGGCATCGTCGTCCAGCAGTTCGAAGCGGATGCCGCCGCCGCGTTTCAAGGTCGCGGCTTCCGCGTCGGAATCGATCAGGAAGCGCTTCAGCGCGGTCAGCAGGAACGAGCGGAAGCGCCCGCGTTCCGGGTCGGCGGACGAGTACCACGCGCGCTCGATGAAGCGCGTGAAAAAAGCCTGGGTCAGGTCTTCCGCGGCATCGGGCTTATATCCGCGAAGCCGCACGAACGCGAGCACGGGTGGGCGATAGGTGCGGCACAACTGCTCAAGGGCCACGCGCGCGTCGCCGGCCTCGCCGCGGGCGCGCAACACCACGCTCCAACGCGTGGTCTCGAATCGGCCCATAAGCCGCGCCTCAAGAACCGGCGGGCGCGCCGCGCGCGCCTGTTGCGGCCGGTATTATGCATGAAAGCAGCCCGCTGCAACGCATGTCTGACAGCCGAAAAACAGGGCGGCCCACTGAATCGCGGCGGATCGCCCGGCCACGCGTGACGAGTCGCTACGTGCGAGAATGGCAGGATGTGAACGGATAAAATTCCTCAACTTATCCGAAGTACCTCAACGCAGTTCTCACGTGCGTAGCGGGTGGCGCTGCGGCGAACGAGGCGTTCCAGGCGCAGTTCTTCGCTACGCTCGACCGTCCAGCGTTCGCGATCGATTTCGACCGCCGCGACAGGAACCCGAGCCGTTGCGCCTCGGCCGCGCGGTAGCGGCAGAAATCGGCGTATTCATCCCTCGCCGGCACGGAGCATCCGGATCTGGATGAAGCGCGATTCGTTGTCTTGACCAATCGCGCGCGCAAGCCTCCACGCCGCTGCGGCAATCTGTCGGGCGTCCAGCGCGGGCGTGCCCGGCGCGATGCGTTCCGCGCATTGACTGAACGCGCGCAGGTCATCCTCGCGGAACTGCAACGTCACTTCGTCCGGCGTGAAGATCCCCGAGTACCCGGATTGCCGGTCTGGACGCAAGCAGGTCCGATTGAATTCATCGTTGACGGTTGGCACGTTCGTGGCTCCAGGCCGGGGAAGCGCAACGGGTACCGCGTCACTGTCGAGCTCGGGAAAATCGCGCGGGCGATTACATCCCGATGACCGAGACAGTCCTGCCTGTTTGTGATACACAGTCCGTTCCGGGGATCATTGCGAGGCCGTTCGGGGGGGCCTGCATGCAAGACGATGCGCCAGCAAGGGAGTACCACAGCGGCGATTGCGTGATCCTGCCGGCCACCCGGCGGTTGTTGCGCGAAGGCGCTGAAGTCGAGCTGGAAGCCAAGGTGTTCGACCTGATCCTGTTGCTGGTGCACGACCATGCACGCGCGCTGGGCAAACAGGAACTGATCGAGAAACTGTGGGGCCGGCGCCCGATCACCGACGCGGCGCTCAGCCAATTGATCTACAAGGCGCGGCGCGCGTGCGGCGACGACGGCGAGCGACAGACGGTGATCCGCACCATCTACGGGCGCGGGCTGCAATGGGTCCCGCCGGTGCATTGCATCGCGGCCGAAGCCGGCGCGCATGCGGATTCCGGACCATCGCCGATGGTTGCGGCACCGACGCATCCCGCAGCGTCGAACCCGCAACCCGCAGTCGCTCGCCCGCCCGTGCGCACGCGGCGCTGGTTGCTGCCGGCTGCAAGCCTCGCGGCGGTCGTGGCCATTGCGGCGATGGCATGGTGGTCGGTGGTCGCATTACGCGACGTGCAGCCGGGCGGCAGCCCACCCAGCATCGCCGTGTTGCCATTCCAAAACCTCTCCGCCGACGAGTCCAACGCTTATTTCGCCGCCGGCATCCAGGACGAAATCCTGACCGAACTCGCGAAAATCAAGGGCCTCAAAGTCATCGCGCGCACCTCGACCGAAAGATACGCAAGCCGCCCCGACGACCTTCGGGCCATCGGCCGCCGGCTTGGCGTGGCGACGCTGCTGGAGGGCAGCGTGCAGCGGGCCGGCGACGAGGTCCACATCAACGTGCAGTTGATCGATGCCGCCAGCCGCGCCCACATCTGGGCGCACAGCTACAACCGTAAGCTCGACAATATCTTCGATGTCGAGGGCGAAGTCGCGACTGAAATCGCGCGGACGCTGGACACGCGCTTGAGCCACCACGAAGCCACGGACCTGGCGGCGCCTCCCACCCGCAATCCCGATGCCTACCTGGCCTTCCTCAAGGCCAATCACCTTGCCGACCGCGTGCACGACCTGGGCAACGTCGCGGATCCCGCCGGGCAAGCCGAGCGGGCGATTGCACACTACCACGCGGCAGTGGCGCGTGATCCCGACTTTGCGCTGGCATGGGCGCGGCTTTCGATGTTCGAGAGCCGGCTGTGGTGGTTCGATATCGATGCTTCGCCCCGGCACAAGGCCGCTGCGGAAGCCGACGCGCGGCGTGCCTACGAACTGGACCCGAAACTGGCCGCGTCACACATGGCACTCGGCTACGCCAAATATTATTTCCACCACGATTACGCCACGGCCCGCGGCCATTTCGAGTACGCGCTCGGGCAGTCTCCCGGCAACGTCGACGCCATCGCCGCGCTCGCCTACATCGAACGTCGCCAGGGCCAGTGGCCGGCGGCCCTGGCGGGACTGCGTCGCGCGATGGAACTCGACAACCAGCATCCGCGCCGGCATTTCGAAGTCGCGGTGACTCTGACGGAAATGCGTCGCTACGACGAAGCCGACCGGCAATTGGCCCAGACCCTCGCCCTGGAACCGCACGACTACACCGCAATGGCCTACCGGGTGCGCATGCTGCTGATCGCGGACAAACCGGCTGCCGCGCGCGAGGCGCTGGCGAACATCCCCGCCGGTGTGGATCCGCTCGGCGCGGTCAGCGCGCTGCGCTTCGAATCCGCATGGCTGGCGCACGACCCGCGCGCCGCACTCGCCGCGCTCGATGGCGCCCCGTCGTGGGTGATGGACGCCCGGTTCCAGTACACGGTTCCGGTCGAACTGCTGCGGGGGCGGGCATCGAGCGGCGCCGGCGACGAGCAGACCGCACGCCGCGATTTCGCGCACGCGCGCGACGAGCTCCAGGAAGCACTCGCGAAGCAGCCCGACTCTCCGACGCTGTGGGGCGCACTGGGACTCGCACAATCGGGGCTGCACGACGATGCCGCCGCGATCCGTGCGGGCCAGCGTGCGGTGCAACTTCTGCCGCTTTCAAAGGATGCTTTTTACGGCACGGTGCACGCTCTGGCATTGGCACAGATTTATTGCGCCGCGGGCGATTCCCGCCGGGCCGTAAAGGTGCTCCGGGAATTGCTGGGGGCATCGTCAGGCGGGACCGTCTCCCGGGCCTTGCTGCGCACCAATCCCACGTGGGACCCCATCCGCAAGACTCCGGCCTTCGAGGCATTGGTGCATTGACGATTGGGCACCGTTGTCACTGCCATTTCGAAGCCTTGCGGGCGGCAACGGTCGGCATCGCTGCCCGGCTTGCCGATCGGGTAGCCGCGTGCTCCATCCATTGCCGCAAATTTCAAATGCAGGCCATTGATGCGCAAAGGGCGTGAGCTTTCGTAACGACATCGTCAGTCGCGCCTGATCGCTTCCTCAAGCTCGTGGCGACAGCACCGGGTGGAATGGCAGCCATGTCGCGCCGTCCGATGGGCGAAGGGATCTCGCCGAGGGGATTTCATCGGGACCGGGCCGCCATCCGTGTCGGCGGCGCGACATCTTCTTGCGGGATGCCGCTCGATGCGCACTCGATTCCGACCGAAATACGCCCAAGGACGCCCATGACCGTTCTTCCGCAAGCCGACATCGAAACCTTCCGGTTGCCCGGCCTGATCCACCAGACGCTGGCCAGCCTGACCTGCGGCACCTACACGATGGAAGTGTGGCGACAAATCCTCGCCCCCGGCGCGGTGACGCCATGGCACCGGCATGCCTGCGAGGAAGTCATCGTGATCCTTGCCGGCCATGGCGAGTGCCGGATGCCAGGCCGCGTCGAAACCTTCGGGCCGGACGCGACGCTGATCGTGCAGTCCGACGCGGTGCATCAACTCGCCAATACCGGCAGCGAACCGCTGGAACTGCTGGCAGCAATGGGGATGACGCCCGTGACCGCGCTGGACGCGACCGGTCACCCGCTGGAGTTGCCATGGGTTACGCCACTGCCGGCCAGCGCCATCGACTGATCAAACAAAAGCGAAACCGTTCTGCCACCGTGTCGTCACGTTGCGACCCGGCATCTTGAAGGGGGAGCACCAGTGAGAAGCAAGGGGGTTCTGATCTTGAATGCCGTGCTGGCACTGTGGTCGTGCAGCGCCTTCGCGGTCGCGGGCAATCACGAAACCGGACTGGCCGCGGAGTTCAAGGCTGCGACACCGACGGAGCGTGCCAAGCTCGCCGGCAGCCTGAGCTACGGCAACAATACGCCAGCGGTGGTGGCCGCGCTGCTGCCGTTCCTCAGAAGCGACGATGCCGAGCTGCGCGCCGACACGGCCTACCTGCTGCGCCGTTTCCACAGCGATGCCCTGCAATCGGCCGCCCCTGCGCTGCTGGGTGCGCTCGCAAGCGACCCGGCATGGCGCGTTCGCGCCAACGCGGCATACGCGCTGATGACGCTTCCCGAGAATGCGGGCGTGCTCCCCGCGTTCGGCAAGTGCGCAAGCGACCGCGACGAGCGGGTACGCGCAGCTTGCGCCATGGGCGTGGCCACCGTCGCCAAGACCCGGCACGCTGTCGACGAGCACGTGTTGTCCCTGCTCGTCACCGATCTCGGCGATGACTCGCGCCTGGTCCGCTATGGCGCCGCAGGTGGGCTCGCGGAGATCAAGCCGACCGACCCCTCCGTCATCCATGCGCTTGCTGCGCGCCTCGACATCGAGCCCGACCCGTGGGTGCGCGGGGCGATCGCCCTCGCCATCGCGGCATCGGGTCCGGCCGCCGAACCGGCGTTACCGGCGTTGACGCGTGCCGTTCTCGATCCGCTGCCGTTGTACACGGCGAACCAAGTGGTCAACGCGATGGCCGCGATCGGCGCGCCGGCCGTGCCCACGCTCATCGCGACGCTGGGTTACCGGGGGCCAAGGTCCTCGCGTCGTGCGGCGATCGACGCGAAGGCGGCCTTGCTGAAACTCCGGGTACCGATGACCGGACCGTTGATCGCGGCCCTGCAACGCGGCCCGGCCCAGCAGCGCATGCTCGCAGCCGACGTACTGGGAGAAAAAGGCGACGAAGCGATCGCGGCGATTCCCGCGCTGGCCGCCGCGCTCAGCGATGATGACGCCGGCGTTCGCCGGGCCGCCACAGCGTCGCTCGGGTATTTGGCGGAGTACGACACCCGAGCGTTGCCCGCACTGCTCGGCGCGCTGGAGGATCCCGACGCGAACGTGCGCGAAGCCGCCGTCAACGCACTGGATGACGGGCTGGGCGGCGCGTTCGGCAGCCACGATCGCGCAATGGCGGCATCCGGCGCCGGCAAACCTGTACCCAAACCCGTGGACGTCTTGCCTCCCCCACTGGTTGCGCAGATGGCCAGGGCACTCGGCGCCCATCTTGGCGATTCCCGTGGCGCCGTCGCCGGCATTGCGGCGGAGGCCCTCGGCAAGATGGGCCCGCAAGCCGCGCCTGCCCTCGGCGCATTGAAAACGGCGTTGCTCGCACCGGAAAGCGGCAATGCGCGCGATGCCGCCGACGCGCTGGCGGCAATGGGCAGCATGGGCGCACCGCTCCTGATCGAAGCGGTTCGCACGGGTGCATCCTCCGCCGACCAAAACAACATCGGCATTCGCGGCCGCGCCGCGGCCGGTCTCGCGACCCTGGCCGGGAACCACCAACTCGGCGACTACAAGGACGCAGCGGTGGCCGCGCTGATCGAAGGCCTGTCCGACCCGCGCGGGGACGTGCGCGGCGACGTTGCCGACGCGCTCGGCAGCTTGGGCCAATCGGGCGACTTCTTGTCGATGAAAACCACGGTCGTCGCGGCGTTCAAGGCCGCGATGGATCGAGAACAGGACGACAACGCCAAACGATCCATGCAACTGGCGATGCGGAACTGGGGAGTGGGTTCATGAGAGATTTCCGACAGCGTGCGATCGGCTGCGTGATCCTCGCGGCCATCGTGCTGGCGACGTTGGGGATGGCGGCGTGTTCCGGCAACCACGCGAGCGGCGCCAGCGACAATGGTCCCGGCGACAGCGCGACAAAGGTCACGCTCGACATTACCGCCTCGCTGGATGGCCGCGACGTGACGAGCGACAGCGGCGGCATGATCGCCGATTCGCACGGCAACTATGTCGGCGACCTGGAGAGCAGCTCCGACGGCCTCGAAGCCACGCTTGCGCCCGGCAAGTACAAGGTCCTCGTCACCTACCAGGGCGATGGTTACGCCGACTCGCTGCCGATGCAGGTGCTCGACGTCGAAATAAAGCCCGGCCAGACCACCAGGAAGAAGATCACGCTGGACAAGAATGATTTGCCGGCGGCACTGCAAATGCTGCAGCAGATGTCACTGCAGGCTGCGCAAGCGGCCGCGGGCCGGAATGCGGGCAGCGGCGGCGTGCCATCGGAAGGTTCCTTGGGGGCGTCCAAACACGCGGACCCTGCACGCCTCGTTGCGTTCGCGACTTGCGCGGGCCTGCCCCAGGATTACTTCGGCGATGTCGACGACATCCCGTCGGAGCAGTTGAACACCGAACCCGGCCTGGCATTGCCCACCGTGCCAGCCGTCGCGATGCCCACGCCGCCACGGGCGACCCCGATGCAGGCGGCGTTCGACACGATGTGGGCCAGGAATGTGGAAGCCGCGGCCATCGCCGATGCCGTCGAGGCGACCATGTCCGGGTTGCGCGCAGCGATCGTCTGGGGCGACATGGACCACGCCGGCAAGCATGTCGAACACCTCTCGAAATTGCTGCCGCGCATGGCCGCTGCCGGCAAGGCCAGCCGGCTTGCCGAAGCCAGGCTGTTGCGCCTCACGGTCGCGCCACTGCTGCAGAAGAATCCGTCGCCCCTGTTCAACGTCGATGATCCCGTGGCGATGCAGCAAGCCTTCGTCACCTGGCAGCAAAAGCTCAAGCAGGATGGCCTGCCGCCACGCACCGTGGCGATGCTCAAGCGGAGCGGCTGGACCGACCATGACATCGCCGCGATGACCGCGAATGCGATCCGGGCGCCGGCGGGACAAGTCGTGCCGCAGACGATCGTCGGCGCGGCGATGACGGCCGCGACCATCCGGCGCGACGAACAGGGCAACGGCAAACAGGTCACGGTCGCCAACGCCGAACTCGACAAGCTGCAAAGGGGGGTAGCGCGCTGTGGATCACTCTGAACGCACACGACACGCGTACTCCAGTGCCTCCTCCGGTCTGCGCAAATGGACGCTCGCTGGCACGTGCATCGCTTTGCTGGCGATGCAACCGGCGCTTGCGCAAACGTCAAGTCAAATACCACAAGACACCGCGGACGCCGTCTACAAACTCAACTTCCTCACCGAGATGGCCGCGCTTGCCAAGGACCCCGCGTTGCGGCAATCGCTCAAGCAGCAGATCGCCGAGGAATTGCAGGAGCTCCAATCCCTGAACTGGCAGGCCTATCGCCGGTGCGAAGCGATGAAGCACCCGACGAAGGGCAACAGCGGCGACATTTACAAATGGGCCGAAGAAGAAAAACACCGGAACGAAGCCGCGAAGGCCCTGTCCGGCATTTCCGAGATATTCGGCGGCGTGCCGAGTGCGGAGAGCGCGATGGTCTCGGCACCTGGCGACGAGGCACTCGGCGCCGCCAAGGGCTCCGCAGTCGATATCGCCAAAGACTTGGCGGAAGGCACCCGCCTCTCGGAGGTGTTCAACAAACTCGGCCCCGCGCTTTCCGTGCTGGAAGGCGGTACCCAGCTCTACAACGCATGGCAGGCCGTGAAAGCAGGCAGCGACGCGATCGACCAACGCAATGCTGCCGATGCGGCATTGACCGATTGCAAGAAACCGCTGAATCCGGAGCATCTGCAATTGGCGCAGGGCACGCCCTACCTGCGCCCGTTCCCGCCGGGACAGCCGCCGCAACCGCCGGAGAATTCGCCACCGCCGCAATCACCTGACCCAAAGCGGCTGTCTCCGCAAAAACCGATCCCGCTCGGGCAGTTCCTGCAGCAGATGCTGGGTGCAAGCGGGCATGCCGGGTGAATCGATCCGGATCATTCCCGCAACATCGGTGCGTCCAACAGGCGCTGCGCTTGCCGCGTTGAACCCTTCCGGCGTTCTGGTCGCGGCCGTGGTGTTTTGCGTGCCATTGACCATTGACCCATTCGGGCTGCAAGCATTCCTGCCCGTCAAGCAGGCGGTCCTGCTCTTCGGCAGCGCGCTGTTTGCACTGGTCGCGACCGTGCAGTGCACCAAAAAGGTGTGGAGAGCAAACGCTGCGCACGCGCAGCAACGAACGAATTCGCGGTCGGGCGCGTGGCTGACCGGCACCGTGTTTGCGCTGTGGGTCTGGTCGTTGATCGTCGCTTCGCGAGCGCTCAATCCGGCGCTGCACCTTGGCTTCGGCTGGGCGTGCTTGTCTGCACACTTGATCGTGTTTTTGGCGGCGCTGCGGTACGCGCGACAAGCGCACAACGCGAACTCGCCGGGGAATTTCGAGCTCCTGCTCGGCGCCATCGCGGTCGCGGCCTTGTGGATGGCCTGCCATGCGTGCCTGCAGGCCGCGAACATGGATCCGCTCGCGTGGATCGCCGGCCAGCCCGTACGGGAATCGGGGCGCTGGCGGATATTCACGACCACCGGCAATCCTGACTGGACCGCGGAGTTTCTCGCGGCAGCTGCACCGATAACCGTGTGGTGGGCATCTCGTTTCACGCGCGGCGCTGCGTGGCTCTGGCTGCTGTTCATTGCCGCCATCCTGCCCACCGGCTCGCGGCTAGGCTTGGCGGGGTTGTTCGTCGGCGCAGCGGTCCACACATGGGTGCGTCGGCGCAACCCACGCGAAAACCGCACCCCGCGAAACCGGACGAGCATTTGCTTCGCCGGCCTGGTCGCGCTTGGAACGCCGGCGTTGCTTTTGCACGGCGATGGCTATGCGGCGACGTTGCTGCGGTGGAACGACCTCCATTCGTTGCTCGGCCGTTTGCAGTTGTGGCGGGCGTCGCTGCACCTGATCGCCGCGCGGCCGATCCACGGCTACGGCCTCGATCACTTTGCCCTGGCGCTGCCCGACGGGCTTCGTGCCGTCGCAGCGCCGCTGGACGCGGTCGCGCGCAGCCGGATGCCCGACTTGCTGACCGCCCACGCGCACAACGACTTCCTCGAAATGGCAGTGGAAACGGGCATGCCGGGCGCGTTGTTGCTGCTTGCGTTGTTCGCACTGGGACTGCTCGCGGCACGACGCGCGCTCGATTCGAGTTCGCCATCCGCGGCCATGAAATCATCGGACGAACCGGCCGCGCCGACCCGCACCCACGTTGCGACGGCCGTCCCCGCGCTCACCGCTTCGTTCGCGGTGCTTTGTGTGCTGGCCTTGGCCTCGGCACCGCTGCATACGCCTGCGACTGCGCTGCTGTTCTGGCTGGTGCTCGGCTGCATCGCGGGCTTGGTGCAACAGACGCGGCCTGCCCGATCACGCCAGGCGCATGACTATCCTCGTGTCTGGCAGCGCGCCGTCAGCGGCGCCGCGGTCTGCGCGACATTTGCGATCGTGGGATGGGCCGGCCACCGCGCATTTGCGCTGCTGGGCGAAAACCGGCAAGCGGCGGCCGCCGCCGCGCTGGCGGTGACCGGGCCAACGGGCGCGGCCGAACGACTTTACGGAACCGCGCTGGCGCGCGCGCCGTGGGACCACGAAAGCGGCGTCGCCTTGGCATCGCTGCTGATCGCCGATCAGCGGCCGGAGGCGGCGTTGCGCGTACTGGGCAGTGCCGATGCCTGGTCACAAAGCCGCGAGAGCTGGCTGGCACGCGCGCACGCCTTGATGCTCGGGAACGACATCCGCGCCGCGTTGCAGGCAACGGAATACGCCACCACTGCAACACCAGATTTCCTGCGTGCGCAGATGCTGCGGGCGCATCTGGCGGAGCGTCTGGGAAAAACCTCCGAAGCCAGGACCGCCTGGCACCAGATCCTGTTGTCCCCACAACGCTCGGCACGTGCACGGCGGATCATGATCGAAGCGGCGCAAGCGCTGACCGCGCACGCACAGGAAGTACCTTGAATCGGCTGCTCCGGAAGCGACACCGGAACACGACGTCATCCCGACGCGGCAACGCGTCCGCCGATCACACCGCATGACACAATGCGTGGATTCTTTTGGCGTCCTGTGCCTGATGAAAACGCTTCGCCGCTTCTGCTTCGCCGTCGCGTTCGCACTGATCGCCAGCACGCCCGCGCTGGCCGACCCCGCGCTGTGGGTGGCGAAAAGCGCCACCGCCAC
>DAIUEL010000004.1:0-31347 GCA_036845145.1 Rhodanobacteraceae bacterium
GCATCGGCAGCGGCGGCCTGGCCGGATAGAACGCCTTCAGCAGCAGGTGCAGCAGGACCGAGGAATCCTTGCCGATCGAATACAGCAGCACCGGTTTCCTGCATTCCGCCACCGTCTCGCGCAGGATGCGCATGGAATCGGCTTCGAGTCGATCGAGGTGGGTGTGCAGGCGGGCGACGTTCATGTCCTGATGATCCGCGGATTCGTGGCCAGCAAGTGTACAAGGGTACCGGACTGGACCTGAAGCGATGGTGCGCCGCCGCAATCGGCGCATGCGCGGCTCCCACGTCGCGGACTTCTCATTGGCCCAACAAATCCCGCAAAAACGGGATCGTGATTCGCCGCTGTGCCGCCAGCGATGCGCGATCCGCGCGCTGCAGCAGCGCGACCAGCGAAGCGGGATCGCGTGGCTGGCGCGCAAACCACCAGTCCAGCACCTCGTCATCCAGGCGCAAGCCGAGGCGGCCGGCCAGCACGCGCAGCATCGCACGGCGACCGGCGTCGTCCAGGGGCCGCAGCGCGCATTGCGTGCACATCGCGAGACGCGAAACGAGGTCGGGAAGCGTGACGCCAAGTTCCGCGGGCGAGGCACTGGCCGCAAACAGCATCCGCCCGTCCGCGGCATTCGCGCGGTTGTAGAGATCGAACAGCGCGCGTTCGGCCCCGCGCTCGCCGGCGATCGCCTGCACGTCATCGATCGCGAGCAATCCTTCCGCGTCGATGGCCGCGATCGCGTCGGCGCGCGGTACCGGCAACTGCGTCAGCGATACATAACGCGCCGGACGGTTCGCGTCGATCACGGCGCGGCACGCGCCGATCAGCAAATGGCTCTTGCCGGTGCCGGCGGGACCATGCAGGTACAGCCACGCATCACCGCCGTTCGCGACGGCGGTGACGCCCTGCAGCGCGGACACGTTGGCGCCGGGCCAGAACGCGTCGAGCCGCTGGTGGGGCGGCCAGCGCAGGTCGAGCGGAAACTGCCGGATCATGCGGGTGGCGGCTCTTCCGGAGGCACGGACGGCGGCGCCTTCGCATCCTGCGCGGGCGTGCCCGACGCCGATACGATCTTCGGCGGCTCGCGTCCGGCGAACAGCGTGCTTGCCTCGTAACGGTCACGCAGGAAGCGCAGCAATACCATTGCGATCGAAGCCATCGGCAACGCCAGCAACACGCCGATAAACCCGAACAGCTCGCCGAACGCCAGCACCGCGAAGATCACCGCCACCGGATGCAGCCCGATGCGGTCGCCGACCAGCTTCGGCACCAGCACGTAACTTTCCAGCAGGTTGCCGACGCCGAACACCACCAGCACCAGGATCAGGTGGTACGCGTCGTGGAATTGCACCAGCACCGCGATGAGGCTGGCGACGATGCCGATGATGAACCCGAGATACGGCACGAAACTCACCAGTCCCGCGATCATGCCGATCAGCGGCCCGACGTCCAGCCCGACCAGCTTCAACGTGATCGCGTAGTAGATCGCAAGGCCGAGCATCACCAGCAACTGGCCGCGCACGAACGCGCCGAGCACGCTGTCGGTTTCGCGTGCGAGCTGGCGGATCGTCGGTTGCGCCTCGCGCGGCAGCAAGGCATCGACATGCGCGACCAGCTTGTCCCAATCGCGCAACAGATAAAACGTCACCACCGGCACCAGCACCACCGCGACGCCGAAGCCGATCAGCGCCAGCCCGGAACGCGTTGCGTAACCCAGCGCGGCCGCAGCGATGCCGCCGACCGTGCCGAGGTGTTCGCGTACGCGCACGATCAAGGTGGAAGGATCGAACTCGCTGGCCGGCAGGTTGAGCTTTTGCTCCAGCCAAGGCACGGCTTCGTGCGTGAACCACGCCGCGTACGCGGGTAGCGCCGCGATGAAACGCGCGATCTGCCGCTGGACCAGGGGCACCAGCAACACCAATGCCAGCGCCACGACCAGCAACATCACCAGGAACACGATGGCGGCTGCCAGCCCGCGTCCGAGCCGCAACCGTTCCAGCCGGTCGACCAGCGGATCGCCAAGGTAGGCGAACACTCCTGCCAGCATGAACGGCATCAGGATCGGCGACAGCAGCCAGACCAGCCAGCCGATCACCGCCACGATCAGCAACCACTGCCAGCGTTGCGCGTTGCTCATGTTGATGTGCCCCTGCCCTTCAGCTCGCGCCGGGCCAGCAGGCTCCAGCGCACCACGTAATCGACACCGCTCGCGATGGTGAGGATCGCGACGATCCACACCGGAACACCCATCGGCACCTGCCAGCCGAATGCCTGCGCGGCCAGCACCAGCAATACGAACCCGATCTGCGCCACCGTGGTGGCCTTCGACAACCAGCTCGGGCGCGCCTGGAAATTGCGCAGCAACCGATACCACGCCAGCGCACCCAGCGTGATCACCGCATCACGCACCACCACCAGTGCCACCATCCAGCGCGGCGCCTCATGCAACCAGCCGAGCGCCACCAGGCAGCCGACCAGCATCACCTTGTCCGCGACCGGATCGAGGATCGAACCCAGCCGGCTTTGCCAATGGAACCGCCGCGCCAGCCAACCGTCCACGCCGTCGGAGACCCCCGCGATGCCCGCGACCACCAATGCGAATTCGTAACGGCCCGCCAAAATCATCACGATCAATGGCACCACCAGTGCGATCCGCAAGCAGGAAATCAGATTCGGGAGGTGCCGCAACGGATGTTCACTTGCAGCGCCGGCCGCTGGCGATCGTCCGCTCACGACGCCGGCGCGTTCACGGCATCCAGCGCAGTGAAGCGTCGGCGCCCGGGTGCGGCTGCTGTTCCATCGCAAGATGGCCGTTCGGAGCCGTGAGACCCGCCAGCACCGTCGCCAGCGGCTGGTCGAAGCCAAGCTGCAGCAACACACCGTCGCCCTCTGCGGCTACCGGTATGACGTCATGCAAGGCGGTATCGGCGCGCAGCGTGGACAGGAGACTCGCAAACGCGTGGCTGTTGTCGATGCCGTCCACCCACAGCGTGCCGCTGCCGCCCTGCGCGGCTGCCGCGGCCGAGGAGCCACTTGCCGGTCCTGCGCCCGCGACGGCAGCACCGCCGGGATTGGCGGCGATCAGACGGCCGACCGCACCCGGATCGAAATCCACCTGCAACTGCAAGCCATTGCCGGAGGCCGCGCGGCTGTAACGAAAATCGCGCACGTAGCCCGACGCCTGCGCCAGCGCATCGGGACTCGCCGCGAACCCGGGCGATACCTGCTGCAGCACCTCGGTCAGGGCGGTGGCGATCGCGGCATTGCGTTGGGCATCGCTGGTACCGGCCACCGGCACGGTCGCCGAATAAGGATTGGCGGGCGCGGCCGGCTGCGGCACTTCGGTTGCGGGCGGCGGCGTTTGCGCGAAGGCGGCCGCGACCATGCCCAGCGCCAGCAGCAGGGACAGGGAAATTCGCAACATGGCCACGCACCTCGGACGGATTGGATGCAAGTCTGCCCAATCATGGCGCCAACGTCTATCATTGCGCATTCAGCCATTCCGGCCAGCCAACGAAACGCCCGACTGCCGTGACTTCCGACAACGAAGCCCTCTCCTACCGCGCCGCGGGCGTGGACATCGATGCCGGCAACGCGGTGGTTGAACGCATCAAGCCGCTGGTCGGGAAAACCTTCCGTCCCGAGGTGATGGGCGGCCTCGGCGGTTTCGGCGCGCTGTTCGATTTGTCGAACAGGTATCGCGAGCCGGTGCTGGTGTCGGGCACCGACGGCGTCGGCACCAAGCTGAAACTGGCGCAGCAGTTGAACCGCCACGACACCATCGGCATCGACCTCGTCGGCATGTGCGTGAACGACGTGCTGGTGCAGGGCGCCGAGCCGCTGTTCTTCCTCGATTACTTCGCGACCGGCAAGCTTGACGTCGACACCACCGTCGCGGTGGTGGGCGGCATTGCCAAGGGCTGCGAACTCGCCGGCTGCGCGCTGATCGGCGGCGAAACGGCCGAGATGCCCGACATGTATCCGCCGGGCGAATACGATCTCGCCGGCTTCAACGTCGGCGCGGTGGAGAAATCGGAAATCATCGACGGCAGCGCGATCCGCGCGGGCGACGTGATCCTGGGCGTCGCATCGAGCGGGCCGCACTCCAACGGTTACTCGTTGATCCGCAAGATCGTCGAACGTGCGGGCAATCCCTTCGACCAGAAGCTCGGCGAGGGCACGCTGGCCGATGCCTTGATGGCGCCCACCACCATCTACGTGAAGCCGATCCTCGCATTGCTGCGCGCACGACGCGGCACGATCCACGGCATGGCGCACGTCACCGGCGGCGGCCTGCAGGAAAACATCATCCGCGTGGTGCCGGACGGACTCGGGCTCGCGATCTACTCGTCGGCATGGAAGATGCCCCCGGTGTTCGAGTGGCTGCAGCGCGAAGGCAAGGTCGCGCGCGAGGAAATGTGGCGCACCTTCAACTGCGGGATCGGTTTCACGCTGATCCTCGCGCCCGGCGACGTGGCCGGCGTGCAAGCGGCGCTGGCGCAATGCGGCCTGCAAAGCTGGACCATCGGCGAAGTGGTTGCGGCAACCGGCGACTCGCGCGTCCACATCGCATGAGCTTTCCCATCGCTGTACTCGCCTCCGGCCGCGGCAGCAACCTCGCGGCGCTGATCGACGCACGCGAAACCGGCAGGTTGCCGATCGACATCGTGCTGGTTGCTGGCGACAAGGCCGATGCACCGGCGTTGCGCAACGCGGAAGCGCACGCAATTCCCACGCTCGCGCTCGATCCGAAATCATTTGCATCGCGCCGCGAATTCGACGAGGCGCTGTTCGCGAACGTCGCGGCCAGCGGCGCGCAACTGGTGGTGCTTGCCGGCTACATGCGCATCATCGATGCCGGCGTCACCGCGCAATGGCCGGGCCGGATGATCAACATCCATCCGTCGCTGCTGCCGAAATACCGCGGCCTGCACACCCACCGGCGCGCGCTGAAGGCCGGCGACCTCGAACACGGCGCCAGCGTGCACTTCGTCAGCGCGGAGCTTGACGGCGGCCCGGTGATCGCACAGGCGCGCATCGATATTCGGCCCGGCGATACCGAAGACGCGCTCGCCGAACGGCTGCTGTCGCAGGAGCATCGCTTGCTCGTCGCCTGCGTGGAGGCCATCGCGCGCGGCAAGGTGCGCGAACGTGAAGGCAGCGTGCTGTTCGATGAGACACCCCTGTCGACGCCACTGCGGCTGGATGCCTCGGGACACCTGACCGCCGCGTGAGCGTGCGTTCAGGCGTGGCGCGTCAGGCTGCGCGGCAATTGCTTTTCGTCATGTCGAACACCATGCGCCGCCACCATCTTTTCAGGTTGTTCTTCGCCGTCGTGCTCACGGTGGTATTGGGCTCCGCGATTGCCGCGGCGCCACCGCTGCCTGCGTTCACCGCGCACTACCGCGTGCTCCAAAACGACTCGCCCATCGGCGAGGCGACGCTCACACTGGCGCCGGGCGCCGACGACAGCTGGAACTTCACCACGCAAAGCGAGGGCACCGCGGGCCTGGCTTCCCTGCTCGCCGCCGGCACCCGCGAAGTCTCCACGTTCAAATGGGTCGGCGATGCGCCGCAAGGCATCAGCTACGACTACACGATGAAGTCCGCGTTGAAACAGAAACATCGCAGCGTGCGCTTCGACTGGTCCCGCCACACCATCGAAGTGAACGACAACGGCACGTTCAATTTCGCGACCCAACCGGGCACGGTCGAACGCCACACGGTGCCGCTGGCGCTCGCGGCTGGCTTGGCCGCCGGTAAAACCACATTCACGTTGCCGGTGGCGGTGCGCGACCGTATTGAAACCCAGCACTTCACCGCGCAAGGCAAGCAGAACGTGAGCGTGCCCGCCGGCACCTTCGACGCCACCCGCGTCAGTCGCAGCGATGAAGGTGAAGGATTCGAGGCGTGGTTCGCGCCCGGAAAGCTGCCGGTTCCGGTCAAGATCAATCAGCGCGGCAAGAATGATTTTTCGCTGGAACTGGAACGCTGGTCGGCGCGTTGATCAGAAGCGGCGGGATGCGCTTTGCTGCTCCCGCCCTACATGGCGCTGCCATCATGGCCTGCGCGGGCAGGGCGGGTGCCAACCCGCCTTTCGTGGCGCTCTGCTCACGGAGCCCACTCTTGCGGGAATGACGATTGATCGGGTGTTTCCCGCATGCGAATCGACGGAAACGGTAGCTCGCGTTCTGGCGAAGGGAAAAATGGATTCCGGCCTGCGCCGGGATGACGAGCAAAACCCATGCCGCGCGCGTCAATCGGAAGCCGCCGGGGAACAAGAGCGCCGCTCCGCCGATCGACGGATTCGGGAAGCACGCGTCAGTTCGGCAACCGCCGGATGTGTGCGCCCAGCCCCCCGAGTTTTTCCTCGATGTTTTCGTAGCCGCGATCGATGTGGTAGATGCGATCGACGGTGGTCTCGCCTTCGGCCACCAGGCCTGCCAGGACCAGCGAGGCGGATGCGCGCAGATCGGTCGCCATCAGTTGTGCGCCGGACATCTGCGGCACGCCGCGCACGATCGCGGTGTTGCCTTCGACCTTGATGTCGGCGCCGAGGCGGTGCAGTTCCTGCACGTGCATGAAGCGGTTCTCGAACACGGTTTCGGTGATGATGCCGGTGCCCTCGGCCACGCAATTGAGCGCGGTGAACTGCGCCTGCATGTCGGTCGGGAACGCGGGATATGGCGCAGTGGTAACGTCGACCGCGCGCGGGCGATTGCCGCGCATGTCGATTTCGATGGAATCGTCGTCGCAATTGATGTGCGCGCCGGCATCTTCCAGTTTCGACAGCACCGATTTCAGGATGTCGGGGCGGGTGCGTTTGGCGCGCACCTTGCCGCCGGTGATCGCGCCGGCCACCAGGAACGTGCCGGTTTCGATGCGGTCGGGCAGCACTGCGTAATGGGCGCCGTGCAGGCGCTCGACCCCATCGATCACCAGCGTGGTGGTGCCGATGCCGCCGATCTTCGCGCCCATCGCGTTGAGGCAGTACGCGAGATCGGAAACTTCGGGCTCCTCGGCGGCGTTCTCGATCACGGTGGTGCCTTCGGCCAGCGCCGCCGCCATCATGATGTTCTCAGTCCCGGTGACGGTGACCATGTCCATCGTGACGCGCGCGCCCTTCAAACGCTTCGCGCGCGCCTTGATGTAGCCGTTCTCGACGGAGATGTCCGCCCCCAGTGCGCGCAGACCCTTGATGTGCTGGTCCACGGGACGCGAACCGATCGCGCAGCCACCCGGCAGCGACACGTCGGCCTGCCCGTATTTCGCGATCAGCGGGCCCAGTACCACGATCGCCGCACGCATGGTCTTGACCAGTTCGTACGGCGCGGAGAAGCGGTCGGTCGAACGTGGATCGATGCGGATGCGCATGTGCTCGTCCACCGCCAGTTCGGCGCCCATCTGGCCCAGCAGTTCCATGGTGGTGGTGACGTCGTGCAGGTGCGGCACGTTGCCGATCGTCACCGGCTCGTCGGCCAAAAGGCAGGCGGCGAGGATCGGCAGCACCGCGTTCTTGGCGCCGGAAATCCACACATCGCCGTTGAGCGGTTTGCCACCGGAAATGACGATGCGCGCCATCAATTCGCCTCGGCTTCCTGGGGTGTCAAGGTGCGCAGCGACAGCGCGTGGACCTCGCCGCCCATGCGCTCGCCCAGCACCGCGTACACCATGCGATGGCGCGCAAGCGTGGGCTTGCCGACGAAGGCTTCGGCCACGATCTGCGCCTGGAAATGCACGTCGTCGGGGCTGGCGACCTGCACCCGGGCACCGGGGAACGCCGCTTCCAGCAGGGATTTCAATTCGTTGGATTGCATGAACCGTACTCGAACACAGGGGCCGGCCCGCCGCCGCGCATCCGCTGCCGGGTGCATGGAAGACACGGCTGCCGCCTGTACAATGCGAAACGGCGATGTTACTGGAAATCGTCTTTCGGCTCAGGAGCACACCCGCATGAACGCGCGTACCGTTGAAGCTCCGCCCAAGCCTTTCCACGACGACCAGCTTGCCGCGCTGGTCGAGAGCGCACGCAAGGTCATTCGGATCGAAACCGGGGCCATTGCCGACATCGAAGCGCGCATCGACGGTGATTTCAGCAAGGCCTGCCGCCTGATCCTGGCCAGTTCCGGGCGCGTGGTGGTATCGGGCATGGGCAAGTCCGGCCACATCGCGCGCAAGATCGCCGCCACGCTCGCCTCCACCGGCACGCCTTCGTTCTTCGTGCATCCCGGCGAAGCCAGCCACGGCGATATCGGCATGATTACCCGGCACGACGTGGTGCTGCTGCTTTCCAACTCCGGCGAGACCGAAGAAGTCCTGACCATCGTGCCGTTCCTGAAACGGCAAGGCAACGCGTTGATCGCGATGACCGGCAATCCGCGTTCCTCGCTGGCGCGCGACGCCGACGCGCACCTCGATGCCAGCGTCACCAACGAAGCCTGTCCGCTTGGCCTCGCGCCGACCGCCAGCACCACCGCCGCGCTGGTGTTGGGTGATGCGCTGGCCATCGCGCTGCTGGAAGCGCGCGGCTTCACCGCCGACGATTTTGCACGCTCGCACCCCGCCGGCGCGCTCGGCCGCCGCCTGCTCAAGATTTCGGACGTGATGCATACCGGCGCCGCGATCCCGATGGTGCGCACCGACGCAACACTCACCGAGGCGCTGATCGAAATGTCGCGCAAAGGCCTCGGCATGACCGCGATCGTCGAAGGCGATGCGCACCTGCTGGGCGTGTTCACCGACGGCGACCTGCGCCGCATGCTGGACGACCATGGCGTCGATCTGCGCACCACGCCGGTCGGCGACGCCATGAGCCACAATCCCAAGGTGATCGGTCCGGACAAGCTGGCCGCCGAAGCCGCGCAGTTGATGGAAACCTACAAGATCCATGCGCTGCTGGTGGTCGATGATGCGCGACGCGTGGTCGGGGCGTTGAACATCCACGACCTGCTGCGCGCGCGGGTGGTTTGAGCGCCCGGGCTTCGGGCTCGGGAGTCCGGACGCACAATCCAAACGTCGTTCCGGGACGATTGCCGGCTTCACCGGCGATTGAACCGCTGCGCGGCGTTCGGATGGCGAAGCTTGTTATGCTCCGCGTCTCGCATCCACCGAACGCCATGGCCACCCACACCGACATCCCCGCCGACATCCGCGCCCGCGCCGCGAAGATCAAGCTGGTCGCGTTCGACGTCGACGGCACGTTGACCGACGGGCGCCTGTGGTTCACCGAGGACGGCCGCGAGATCAAGTCTTTCCACGTGCACGACGGGCTCGGCATCAAGCGGCTGCGCGCCCACGGCATCGACGTGGCGCTGATCAGTGCGCGCGTCAGCCACGCCGTGGAACTGCGCGCGGAGCAACTCGGCATCGACCATGTCTACCAAGGCAAGTCCGACAAGCTGGGTTGCCTCCAGGACATCCTGCACGCCTCCGGTTTGAACAACGATCAGGCCTGCTACGTGGGCGACGACGAACCCGATCTCGCGCCGATGTCGATCTGCGG
Organism: Rhodanobacteraceae bacterium; assembly: GCA_036845145.1. Lineage (GTDB taxonomy): Bacteria > Pseudomonadota > Gammaproteobacteria > Xanthomonadales > Rhodanobacteraceae > 66-474. Next base: position 9,497 of record DAIUEL010000004.1, read on the forward strand.
GCTTGCAATCGCGGTGGCCGATGCACAACCTGAAGTGCTGCGCGCGGCGCACTGGCGCACCCGTGCCCACGGCGGCCGCGGCGCCGCGCGCGAGGTGTGCGACCTGATCCTGGCGGCGCAGGCCGGATGAGGGACCGCCGCACCGTTTTCTGGCTGGTGGTACTGGTGATCGCGGCCGCGATCACCCAGTTACTGGTGTGGTGGCTGAAGCCGCCGCCCAAGCCGGTCGCGATCGTGGGACCGCCGCGTTCCAGCTACGAACTCGACCACTTCACGCTGCATGCCTTCGGGCAGGACGGCAAGCTGGCCTTCACGATGACGGCGCCGCACCTCGCGCGCCGCGAGGGCAACGATTCGCTGTACGTCAACGCGCCGCAGTATTACTTTGTCGCGAGCGACGGCTCCGAGTGGAACGGCAGCTCGCAATACGCGTGGGTCAGCGCCGACAACAACACCGTCAAGTTGATCGGCGAGGTGGACATGCGTCGGCCGCCAACACCAAAAATTTCGGAAGCCGAAATCCACACCGCGGATGCGACGGTGTGGACCCAGGACAAGCGCATGGCCACCGCCGCGCCCAGTGTAATTCAGGAGCCGGGCTCTATACTGCGCGGCGTCGGCATGAAGGCCGACTTCGATACTCGTTCACTGGAGTTGCTCTCCGATGTCCACGCCACGCTCGCGCCGCATTCGCGCACGCATTGATCTGCCGGTTCTGCTCATCGCTGCGTTGCTCGCATGCGGCGTCGCCCAGGCGAAGCAAACCGACAAGAACCAGCCGATCAACATCAATGCCAGTGCGTTTGCCGGCAGTCAGGACAGCGGCAAGATCACCTTCACCGGCAGCGTCACGATGGATCAGGGCAGCTTCCACGCCGATGGCGCGAAAGCCACGGGCTACACCGATCCGGATGACACCAGTCAATGGCAACGCGTGGTGCTGACCGGCAATCCGGCGCATTTCCGGCAGACCCAGGACAACGGCACCCTGGTGCACGGACAAGCCGCAACCATCGACTACAAGGTTTCCGAAAACACCGTGATCCTGACCGGCGATGCCAGTGTGGTGCAGCAGGGCCGCGGAGAATTCCACGGCAACCGGCTGACCTACAACACCGACAGCGGCGAAATCCGGGGCACGCCCGCCGCGGGCGGCCGCGTCCACATCACCCTCCAGCCGCGCAGCAAGCCGGCGGAGGCCAAACCCGCGGCAGCGGCCAGCGCACCCGCTTCGGCCGCGACATCGACACCCGCACCCGCGACCACGTCGGCGCCCACGCCCGCATCGACCTCCGGAACGCATTGACCCATGCTGGTCGCGCAAGGGCTGCAGAAGAGTTTCCGCACCCGCCAGGTGGTGCAGGATTTCGGTTTCGAAATCCGCCAGGGCGAAGTGGTCGGTCTGCTCGGCCCCAACGGCGCGGGCAAGACGACGTGCTTCTACATGGTGGTCGGCCTGATCGAACCCGATGGCGGGCGCATCACCCTGGACGGCGAAGACATCACCGGCCTGCCGATGCACCAGCGCGCGCGCAAGGGGATCGGTTACCTGCCCCAGGAAGCCTCGGTGTTCCGCCGTCTCACCGTCGCGGACAACATCCTCGCGGTACTGGAATTGCGCGCGGACCTGCCGGCCGGCCAACGTCGGGGCGAACTGGAAGCGCTGCTGGACGAATTGAAGATCGGCCACATCGCCGACCAGAAAGGCATCAGCCTGTCCGGCGGTGAACGGCGCCGCGTGGAAATAGCGCGCGCACTGGCGGCCAGTCCCCGCTTCATGCTGCTGGACGAACCCTTCGCCGGGGTCGATCCGATCTCGGTGGGCGAAATCCAGCGCATCGTCCGGCACCTGCGCGACCGCGGCATCGGCGTCCTGATCACCGACCACAACGTGCGCGAGGCGCTGGGCATCTGCGAGCACGCCTACATCCTGAACGAAGGCAAGGTGTTGGCGCGCGGTACGCCGGCGGAAATCCTGGCCCACAAGGAAGTGCGCGAGGTCTATCTGGGCCACGAATTTCACATGTAGTGCGAGCATCCATGATCGCGGCATCGATGGAGCGTTGCCGCCGCTTGACCGCTTCTCGGCCATGGCAGACTGGAACGGCCATCCCGGGCCTGACTTCCCACCAGCAGCCGCTTCGCGGGAATTTTCGTGCGTCGCACCTGGCGGGAGCGCACGGCGGGGGGTTCAACCCCCCCTTGCGAAGGGTTTCGACGCTCCGTTGCAGGGTTTTCAGCGCAACGCTGCGGAGATTCCCTTGAAACCTTGATGCATTTCGCAGCAGTGGGGGACGCGCATTAGCAAAAATCGTGCCCACGTACTACCCACGCCGGCTGCCGTGAGCTAGGATGCAAGCCACTGCCCCGCGAAGTCACCATGAAACCAGGCATCCAGCTTCGCCAATCGCAACAACTCTCCCTGACGCCGCAGTTGCAGCAGGCGATCCGCCTTTTGCAGTTGTCGCAGATCGAATTGCAGGCCGAGCTGCGCGAACTGGCGGAAGCCAATCCCCTGATCGACATCGACGGCATGGACGGCGACGATGCTCCGCCCTCCGACGCATCGGAAAGCAGCACCGACACGCCCAGCGAAGAATCCATCCCGGAACTCGGCGAAGGCGAATACTGGGACGAGCAGGCACCGCAAGTCGCGGACTGGGCACAATCCAGCCGCGGTTACGACGACGACACGCCCGAGCCGCAGGATGCCGCGCCCGAAGGCTTGCGCGAGCACCTGCAATGGCAGGCGAACCTGAGCGGATTCTCCGCACGCGAACACGCAATCGCGATGGCAATCATCGACGCGCTGGACGACGATGGCTACCTGCGCGAAGGCCTCGAGCCCGTGCTTGCCGCGTTGCGCACGCTGGAGCCGGCCGCCAGCAAGGACGAAGCGGAAGCCGTGCGGTTGCGCGTGCAGCGCTTCGATCCAACCGGCGTCGCCAGTCTCGATCTCGGCGATTGCCTGGCCGTGCAACTGGAACAACTCGATCCACGTGTCGAAGGGCGCGAGCTGGCGCGGCGCATCGTAGCCAGCGAACTCGATCTGCTCGCCAAGCGGGACTTCGGCAAGCTGGCGAAGAAACTCAGCGTGAGCGAAGAGGCCGCCATCACCGCGGCCACCCTGATTCGCGCGCTCGATCCGCGGCCCGGTTCGGCATTCGATCCGACGCCTGCGGAATATGTCGCGCCCGATGCCTACGCGATCAAGGCCGCCGGCCGCTGGCGGGTGTCGTTGTCGCCCGATTGCCAGCCGCGGCTCGCGATCAACCAGCACTATTGCAGCCTGATCGCGCGTGCCCAGCGCAGCGACGCCACCTGGCTGCGCGGCCAATTGCAGGAAGCGCGTTGGCTGATGAAAAGTCTCGAAGCGCGCGCCGATACCTTGTTCAAGGTTGCGAGCGCGATCGTGCGCACCCAGAGCGCGTTCCTGGATTTCGGTCCGGAAGCGATGAAGCCGCTGGTGATGCGCGAACTGGCCGAGGAACTCGGCATGCACGAATCGACCATCTCGCGCGTTACCACGCGCAAGTACCTGCACACGCCACGCGGCACCTTCGAATTCAAGCATTTCTTCTCGTCCAGCGTCGCCACCGAGGACGGTGGCAGCGCCTCGGCCACCGCGATCCAGGCGATGATCCGGAAGCTCGTGGACGAGGAAGACTCCCGCAAGCCGCTGTCGGACCAGACCCTCACCGCGGAGCTGAACCAGCGCGGCATCCGGGTCGCGCGCCGCACCGTCGCCAAATACCGCGAGCAACTGCGCATCCCGAGCTCGGGCGAACGCCTGCGCGCACAGTGACGCGCGCAACAGAAAGTTCACGGCGCTTCAGGCACGCTTGACACAACGCGCGTTTCAGCAGTCATCCCCGACCGCAAAGCAAACCTGGCACCCACGCCGGACTTTCACGAAAGCACGTTCATGCAACTTTCGCGGCCACCCACGATCACAAAGGAGTAGAGGCGGAAACGCTCACAACCGGCGCCGCTGCCGGCGCCAAACCCGGCGAAAAACCGGGCTTCCACCACCCCTGATGCTTGAGGAGCCAATCATGCAAATTCAGGTCAGCGGTCACCAGATCGAAATCACTCCGGCCCTGCGCGATTACGTCGATTCCCGGCGCGAGCGCCTCGCGCGACGTTTCGATCACCTGACTTCATTGAACGTGGTGCTGGAAGTGGAAAAGAATCCGCAGGCCAATCGTGCCGAGGGCACGCTGTCGGCCGCCGGTGCGGTGCTGCACGCGAACGCCGTGGATGCCGACATGTACGCCGCGATCGACGCGCTGTTCGACAAACTGGATGCGCAGGTGCGCCGGCACAAGGACAAGCGGCGTACACATGGGCGGGATGACATCAGGGATTTGGCGTAGTTTTTGCGATTGTCCATGATCGCGGCTTCGATGGAAGTCGCGATCTCGACCAAGTTCGCTCGCCCGCGGGCACCAGAACGGGTTTCCTGCCCTGACTTTTCACCAAAAGCCGCTTCGTCCGGAATGCCGCGATTGCTATTTCAAAAGCAGTCGCGCGGCAACGCTGGCACAATGATCCCCACCCGTCGCCATGACGGGCGGGGAACACGGTGAACCGACTCAGCGCACGCGACCTGTTCGAAGACGTCAAGGAACGCATGGCCCTGCGGTGGGTCGCCGGTCGCGATGGCGCCGAACGCGCCCTGCAGTCCGGCGGTGCAGGCCAGCGCCGGCCGTCGGAAATCGGCTACCTCAACATCATCTACCCCAACAAGCTGCAGATCGTTGGCAGCGAGGAGCTGAATTACCTCGACGGCCTCGATTCGCGCCAGCGCTGGGAAACCGTGCAGAAGATCTTCGCGCAGCAGCCGGTCGCGCTGGTCGTTACCAAGGATCAGGCGGTCCCGGCGGACCTGCGCGACGGCGCCGAGGAAACGGGCACGCCGTTGTGGGTCAGTGCCCGCCGCGGCCACGACGTGCTGACGTTCCTGCAGTACAAGCTCGCGCGCGCGCTGGCACCGCAGATCACCCTGCATGGCGTGTTCATGGAAGTGCATTCGATCGGCGTGCTGATCACCGGTACGCCCGGCAGCGGCAAGAGCGAACTGGCGCTGGAACTGATCACCCGCGGTCATCGCCTGGTCGCCGACGACGCGCCCGAATTCACCCTGATCGCACCGGACGTGATCGACGGCGCCTGCCCCGACATCCTGCGCGACCTGCTGGAAGTGCGCGGGCTGGGTGTCCTGAACGTGCGCGAGATGTTCGGGCACACCGCGGTCAAGCGCTCGAAATACCTGCGCCTGATCGTGCACCTGCGCCCGGCCGGCAACGAACCCGAGGACGCGATGGTGCGCCTGACCGGCGACGTCGGCGTGCACGAAGTGCTGGACGTGAAGGTTCCGCAGATCACGATTCCGGTCGCCCCCGGGCGCAATCTCGCGGTGCTGGTCGAAGCTGCGGTGCGCAGCCACATGCTGAAGTCGCAGGGCATCGATCAGGCCCGCATTTTCATGGACCGCCAGGCTGCCCGCCTGCAACGCCAACCCGGTTGATGCCGATGCCAAACACGCCCGACAATCCGCACGACACGCCCATCCGCATGGTGGTGCTCACCGGTCTTTCCGGCGCCGGCAAGACCGTGGCGTTGCGCGCCTTCGAGGACCTCGGCTTTTATTGCGTGGACAACCTGCCGACCGGGCTGCTGCCTTCGCTGTACCGGGCCCTGAGCGATGGCGGTCGCGGCACCCTTTCGGGCATCGCGGTGGGCGTGGACGTACGCAACCAGGGCGATCTCGACCGCATGCCCGAGGCGCTTTCCAAGCTGGCGACCGCGGGCGCCGACGTCGAACTGGTGTTTCTCGATTCGAGCGACGCGGTGCTGCTGAAGCGCTACGCATTCACCCGGCGCCGTCATCCCCTGTCGGACGACGGTCTTTCGCTGATCGACGCGCTGGCCGAGGAGCGCCGTCGCCTGCGACCGCTGCAGGCCATCGCCAACCGTTCCATCGACACCAGCGACACCAATGTCCACCAGTTGCGCCGCCTGATCACCACCGAATACAGCGCGGTGTCACCTGGGCTCACGCTGTTGTTCGAATCGTTTGCCTACAAACGCGGCATCCCGGCCGATTCGGACTTCGTGTTCGACGCACGCTGCCTGCCCAACCCGCACTGGGACCCGCGTTTGCGCCCGTTTTCGGGGCAGGACGCGCCGGTCCGCGAGTATCTGGACGGGCAGCAATCGGTAGTACAATACCTGGCTGACATTCGAGGTTTCCTGGACGCGTGGCTGCCGCGCTTCGAGAGTGAAGACAAGGGCTACCTGACCGTCGCCATCGGCTGCACCGGTGGCCGGCATCGCTCGGTGTACCTGGCCGAGCGGCTGGCCGAGCACTACCGGGCCAGCCGCGACCAGGTACTCACCTTCCATCGCGAGCTCGAGTGACCGCCTCGCCACCGGTTGGACCGAATCTTGCAGCGCCTGCCCCCGGTGATCCTCCTTTTCCGCCCATGACCACGGCTTCCGTCCTCCGCCAAGATGCCCCCGCCCCCGCCGCGGGCATCCTGCTGCTGACCCACGAGGAGATCGGCCGCGCGCTGATCGCCGCGGCCCAGCATGTGATGCCGCGCCTGCCGTGCCAGCTCGACGCGTTGGAGGTAGGTGCCAACGACGACCCGAATATGGTGCTGCCGGCCGCCGCGCGTGCCGCGCGCGCGCTCGATCGCGGCGGTGGCGTGCTGGTGCTGTCGGACCTGTACGGTTCCACACCTTGCAACATCGCCAACAAGCTGGCGAGCCTCGGTGTCCATGCGCGCTGCGTGTCCGGCCTCAACCTGCCGATGCTGTTGCGCGTGCTCAACTATCCCGACAAGCCCCTGGACGAATTGGCCGAAGTCGCCGCCTGCGGGGGGCGGGGCGGAATTTGCATCGACAAGATGTGAGAAAAGGCCGGAAATGGCGAATGGGGTGCGGGGAATCGGAAAAGCGCGGGCTGGCCGATTCCGGATTCCAGATTCCCGGCTTTTTGGTAACGTAGCGGGATGCCAAAGCCGCGGAACGTCCGATGCTCGAAAAGGAAATCGTGGTCAGCAACAAACTCGGCCTGCACGCACGCGCATCGGCGAAGCTCGTGCAACTGGTGCAGGGCTTCAAATCCACGATCTGGCTGATCGGTGAAGGCCGCGAAGTCAACGCGAAAAGCATCATGGGCGTGATGATGCTGGCCGCCGGCATCGGCACGCCGTTGAAGCTGCGTGCCGAAGGTCCCGACGAAGCCCAGGCGCTCGACGCCGTGGCTGCATTGTTCGAGCGCAAGTTCGACGAGGGCGCATGAGGCGCGTTTTCTCGGGCAATCCCGCATCGCCCGGCATGGCGCTGGGACGCGTGCGACTGGAACGGCCGGCGCGTTTCAGCATCGACAACACGCCGCTGCCGGATGCCGAGGTCGAGGCCGAGGTCGCGCGGCTCGAGCGCGCCTTTGCCGTGGCGCGCGAGGATCTGTCCACGCTGCGCCGCAAACTGCACGGCGCACTGGCGCGCGAGGTCGGCGAATTCATCGACGCCCACGCGTTGCTGCTGGACGATCCGGAACTGATCGAAGGCCTGCGCGCGATGATCCGCAAGGGCCATTACCGCGCGACGGCGGCGCTGAAGGCGCAGCGCGACCGGCTGGTCGCGGTGTTCGATGCGATGGACGATCCCTACCTTCGCAGTCGCGGCGAAGACGTCGACCACGTGATCGCGCGCGTGCAGAGTGCGCTCGCGCGCCAGGCCAGCAGCGAGGAAAAGAAACTCGCGACGCGCGTCGGCGAAATCCTCGTCACCGAAAGCATCGCGCCCGGCGAACTCGCGCACATGGCCAGCCACGGCATCCTCGCGGTGGTCGCGGGGTCGGGCAGTCCGTATTCGCACAGTGCGATCCTCGCCCGCAGCCTGCACCTGCCGATGCTGGTAAACGCCGACGGCGTGCTGGAAGATTTGCGCGACGGCGACCTCGCACTGGTCGATGGCGTGCGCGGCGAAGTGGTGGTGCACCCGACCGCGCAGGACCTCGCGCAATTTCGCAACTGGCAGCGCGAGGCGCTGCGGGAAGGACAACGGCTGGCGCAACTCGCCGGCTCGGAAACGCGCACCCGCGACGGCCACAAACTGCAAATCTTCGCGAACGCCGAACGTCCGGAAGACATCGAACGCGCGCGCAACCTCGGCGTCGCCGGCATCGGCCTGTACCGCACCGAATTCCTGTTCCTCGCGCAAAGCGGCCTGCCGACCGAGGACGAACAATTCGCCGCGTATCGGGATCTGGTGCTCGGCGCCGGCGGCCTGCCGGTCACGATCCGCACGCTCGATCTGGGCGCCGACAAGGCCGACGCCGCGGGCCTGGTGATGGCGACGGAACCGAATCCCGCACTGGGCGTCCGCGGCGTGCGCCTGTCGTTGCGACACCCGGACGTCTTCGTCACGCAACTGCGCGCGATCCTTCGCGCAAGCTGCTACGGACCGGCGCGCATCCTGGTGCCGATGATCACCAACGCGTCGGACCTCGTCGAGGTGCGGCGATTGCTGGAGGAATGTGCGCGCGACCTGCGCACCGCCGGCCACGAAATCCCGGACCAATTCGAACTCGGCGCGATGGTGGAAGTGCCGGCCGCCGCGCTCAACGTGCACGCGCTGCTGGAAGTCGCCGACTTCCTCGCGATCGGCAGCAACGATCTGACGCAATATGTGCTGGCCGCCGACCGCAACAACGACCAGCTCGGCAAATTGTACGAACCCGCGCATCCCGCGGTATTGCGCCTGCTCGCGCACGTGATCGCGCGCGCGCGCCGCGCCGGCAAGTGCGTGTGCCTGTGTGGCGAAATCGCGGGCGATCCCGCGTTCGCACCGGTGCTGGTGGCGTTGGGCCTTGAAGAATTCAGCATGCTTCCCGACCGCATCCTCGCGCAGCGTGACGCGCTGGCGCACTGCGACCGCAAGGCTTTGCGGGCGCTGGCACCGTGCCTGCTGCGCGCGCGGGACAGCGACGAAATCGCGGCGCTCGTCGCCGGTGTGCAACGCGCGGCCTGAAGCACCAGCGCGGCGGCTGGATTCAGCCGATGCCTTTATCATCGGGGCACATTGCCATCAGGGAGACACGCCATGTCACGCCGACTGCTTTGCGCCGCATTGGCTGCGCTGCTGACCACGCCGGCGGCCTTCGCTGGCGACCCCGCCAGCCTGACGGTCTACCACGCCGACAATGACGCGTTGTTTTCCGGCAACACGCAAGGCACGCTGGATGCGGGCCACGCGCTGGTCCACGAACGGCGCACACTCGACCTGCAAGCCGGCAATCATCAAATCCGCATTGGCGGCCTACCCGCGACGCTCGATCCCGAAGCCGTCGCGGTTGCGCTCGGCTCAAATGCCAGCGTGCTCGGGCAGCGCGTGGTGCTGGCCAATGCCAGTGCCAACGGTGCGCTCGATGGTGCGATAGGCAGCCAGGTCGAAGTGCAATCGGGCGGCGGCAGTTTCTCGGGCGAACTGCTGGGCGCATCGGAAAATGGCGTACTGGTCCGCACCCGCGACGGCACGGTGCACCTGGTGCACGATTACGCCTCGGTGAAGTTGCCAGGCGACGCGGTTTCCGGCGGCAGCGCGCTGCTGCTGGACGTCGATGCGAAATCCGCCGGCAATCGCGACGCACACCTCACCTACACCACCTCCGGCCTCGGCTGGCGCGCCGCCTACAACGCGACGCTTGCCAGCGGCAGCGCGTGCCGGATGCAATTCAAGCCCGAAGCCAGCATCGCCAACCGCAGTGGCCGCGATTACGACAGTGCGACCATCAAGCTGGTCGCCGGCCAGCCAAATCTCGGCAACCGCACGCGCATGTACAGCATGGCCAAGGCGCCTGTGCCGATGGCCGCCGCCATGCCCGAACAGGCGTCGCTCGGCGACTATCGCAGCTTCACGCTTCCCGGTGCGGTCAGCCTGCCGAACGGCACGGTGACGTTGACGCCGCTGTATCCGGTGCAGACACTCGATTGCCAGCGCGAATACGTGATCGAGGATGGCGGCGCCTACTTCCCCCCGAAGCCGAATACCAATGATTACGGCGCCCAGGATTACCAGGACCGCGCCATCACCAGCACGCTCGCCTTCAGCGCACCCGACGCATTGCCCGCCGGTACCTTGCGAGCGTGGATCAATGATCGCGACGGCGCGCCCGCGTTGCTCGGGCAAGGTGGCGTCGCCGACACGCCCGAAGGCCAGCGCGTTTCGGTGCAGCTCGGCGAAAGTTTCGACCTGCGCGCCAGCCGCGAGCGCACCGCGTTCCATGTCGACGCGAACGCGCACACCATGACCGAGTCGTACAAGGTCACGCTGACGAACGGCGGCGACACGGCGCGCACGGTCACGGTGCGCCAACATCCCGACCGTTGGCGCGAGTGGACGCTGTCGTCGTCCAGCATCAAGCCTTCGAAACGGACGCCCCAGTTGCTGGAGTTCCAGGTGCCGGTGCCGGCCGATGGCGACGCCACGCTCACCTACGCGGTGAAGTACACCTGGTCAGCGCAGGATTTGTGAGAACCGGGAACCGGACGAGCGCAACAACAACTTGGTCGTTCCGGGCCTGACCGCAGGCCAGCACCCGGAATTCATCCTGTGTGCAATCGGGAGCTCGACATGCTCGAACACATCGAACACGAACACGGCATCCTTGAACTCCGCCTTGCGCGGCCGCCCGTCAACGCGCTGAACCCCGACCTCGTCGCGGCGCTGCGGCGCGCGATCGTGCAGGCGCCCGCAGACGGCGCGACGGCAGTGGTTCTTTCGGGTTCGCCGGGCCTGTTCTCGGCCGGCCTCGACATCCCCGCCCTGCTGCAACTCGACCGCGACGCAATGCGCGCGTTCTGGAACGACTTCTTCGGCCTGTGTGCGGTGCTGGCGCGCTCGCCGATTCCGATCGCGGCGGCCGTCACCGGCCACAGCCCGGCCGGCGGCGCCGTGCTCGCGCTGTTCTGCGACTACCGGGTGATGGCGCGCGGCGAATACCGGATCGGCCTCAACGAAGTGCAGGTCGGGTTGACCGTTCCCAACTGCATCCAGGCAGCGCTGCGCCGACTGGTCGGCCCATATCGCGCCGAACGCCTGCTGATCGCCGGGGCGATGCTGGATGCGGACGACGCACTCGCCACCGGAATGGTCGACGAACTGACCGACGTCGATCATGTCATCACGCGCACGCTGGCATGGCTGGAAGCTTTGTTGCAGTTGCCCCGTCAGGCGATGCTCGGCACCCGCACGATGGCCCGCGCCGACCTGGCACGATTGTTCGAAGACCCTGCATCGCTGCCGGTCGAGGCATTTCTGGATGGGTGGTTCGCGCCCGAAGCGCAGGCGACGCTGCACGCGCTGGTCGAACGGCTGCGTGGCAGAAATTCCGGTGAATGAAGGCGCCGGCTGAGCGCGCAGTACTCAGCCCCATTGCACCGACAGCATGGAGATCGAACCGCCGTCCATGCCTTCGGCGGGAAAGCTCACCGCGTCCTGTTCCCCGCGTGCGCCAAGCACGTAAAGCAGGGGCAGGTAATGTTCCGGCGTCGGCACCGACAGTTCGGCGTCCCGGCCAAGCGCGGCATAATCCACCAGCTCCCCGGTGTCACCGCGCAGGATCCGGTCGCGCACCAGCGCTTCGAAGCGCGCGGCCCAATCGAACGGCTCCACCGGACGCCGACCCCACGCGTAGGTATGCAGGTTGTGCACGATGTTGCCGCTGCCGAGCAGCAGGATGCCCTCGTCCCGCAGCGGCGCAAGCCGCTGCCCCAGGTCGTGGTGAAAAGCGGGCGCCTGCGTCTCGTCGATGCTGAGCTGCACCACCGGCACGTCGGCGGCGGGAAAGATGTGGCGCAAGACCGACCACGTGCCGTGGTCCAGTCCCCACGAAAGATCGGCGCGCACCGGCAAGGGCGCAAGCAGTTCCTGCAGCCGCCGGACGAGCCCAGGATCGCCCGGCGCGGGATATTGCACCTCGAACAACTCGCGCGGAAAGCCGCCGAAATCATGGATCGTCCGAGGCTGCGCCATGGCGGTGGCGGCAGTTCCCGGAAGGTACCAGTGCGCGGACACCGCGAGCACCGCGCCGGGCTTCGGCAGGCGGCGCCCCCAGGCGGCCCATGCGCGCGACCACTCCGAATCCTGCACGGCATTCATGGGATTTCCGTGTCCAGCGAACAGCACCGGCATGCGTTCGGTCATGGGGCAAGCTCCTGTGTGCGCAACGCCTTCCGGGACTGGTCGCGGCGCTGCGGGTCATGCGACGATAAGTGGTAAACGGACGATGTCACTCTCGCTCTCCCGGCGCGCGGGCCGAGGGAAGATGCCAGCCATGGCGGATCGCCATGTAACGCAACGCGAAACACGCCAATCCGCCGATCAGCGTGGTGGCCACGGCGTTGACGTTCAACACGTGGCCACCGACCACGATCGCCGCGCCCACCAGCGCCGCCAATGCATAGAGATCGGAACGCAGCACGGCCGGGATCTGCATCACCAACACATCGCGCAGCATGCCGCCGCCGATGCCGGTCAGCATGCCGAGCAGCGCGGCCATCACCGGGTTCAATCCGTGCACCAGCGCCTTTTCCGCACCCGCCACCGCGAAAAACGCGAGGCCGATCGCGTCGAACCACAGCACCGTATTGTTGTGGCGCGTCACCAGCGGGTCCCAGAAGAACACGATCAATCCGGCGAGTATCGACACGCCGACATAATTCAAACTGGAAATGGCGGCGGGCGGGACCGCGCCGATCAGCAGGTCACGCGTAATGCCGCCGACGTTGCCGGCCGCGAACGCCAGCACCATCACGCCGAAGATGTCCAGGCGATATTTCACCGCGGCCACCGCGCCACTGATCGCGAACACGAACGTGCCGCCGAGATCCAGCACCGTCACCAGGATGAGGGTCATGCTTCCGCGTCCCGTACAGACAACGTGGGACTATACGCCCACGCAGCGAGGCGCCGGGTGGTCGATCGTGTCAAGCCGCCAGCCACGCCTGCGAAGCCACCACCAGTGCCTCGACGCCGGTTGCCAGCGTCGGATGGATCACGGGCAGGAAACGCGGGTTGTGGTTGGTCGGGAGCTCGTTGATGCGGTTGGCGGCCTTGGCCTTCGCGTAAACGTCCGGATCGGTACCGCCCACGAACCAGAACACCGAAGGCACGCCCCATTCTGCGCCGAATGATCCGAAGTCTTCGCTCGCCGATGCCGGCCCGGTTTCGTGCACGCGTTCCGGCGAGAAATGCTGACGAAAGGCGTCCGCGACACGCTTGCTCGCGGCGGCGTCGTTGACGGCCCGCGGGTAACGATCGAGCGGCGTGATCTCCGGCGCCTTGGGCGCACCCGACGCCGCGGCCTCGGCGTTGACGATGCGCTCGATCGCGGCGAGCACGCGTTTGCGAACGCCCTCGTCGAAGGTACGCACGTTGAGCTTGATGATCGCCTCGTCCGGAATCACGTTTTCCTTGGTGCCGGCCTGCAGCGCCCCGACGGTGACCACCGCGGATTCGGCGGCCGCAACCTCGCGCGACACGATCGTCTGCAGCCGCAGCACCACCGCCGCGGCCATCACCACCGGATCGATGCTCGCCTGCGGCATCGAGCCGTGCGCGCCGCGCCCGAACAGCCGGATCTGCAGGCTGTCCGCGGCCGAGGTGATGGCCCCGGTGCGCCCACCCAGCACGCCGGCCGGCCCGACCATCACGTGCTGGCCCAGCACCACGTCCGGTTTCGGAAAACGCCTGAACAGGCCGTCGTCGATCATCGCCTGCGCGCCCGCCGCGGTTTCCTCGGCCGGCTGGAACACCGCCATCAACGTGCCGTGCCAGGCATCGCGCGCCTGCGCCATCAGCGCGGTGGCGCCAGCCAGCCAGGTGACGTGCATGTCGTGCCCGCAGGCGTGCATCACCGGCACCGTCTTGCCTTCCGGATCGGTGGCCTGCACCTTGCTCGCATACGGCACGCCGGTCGCTTCCTCGACGGGCAATGCATCCATGTCGGCACGCAGCATCACGGTGGGACCATTGCCGTTGCGGAACAGTCCGACAACGCCGGTGTTGCCGACGCCCGTGGTTACTTCAAAGTCGGCAGCACGCAATCGATCCGCGGCCAGGCCCGCGGTGCGCGTTTCCTGCATCGACAATTCGGGATGCGCATGCACGTCCTTGTAGAACGTTTCAAGATCCGGCAGCAGCGTATCGAGATGCTGCAGGATCGACGTCGACGCAATCGCTGGCGCTGTATTCATCGCTGCTTCCTCCGCAGGGTGGAGAAAACCCGAAGGCGACCCGACCGCCCGTCAATGTCCCGCGCCCGGACCGCGCGACCTGGCGATGAACGGCGGCTTGGCCAGCCATACCACGGCAATCAGGATCATAAACCCGAAGCCGAGTCCATCCATGATCTGGTTGAACGAAATCTGGGTCGCCTGCTGGGTGATCACGCGGTTGATACCCGCCGCGTAATACTGCAGTTGCCCGCCCATCGCTTCGATGTGGTCGCGCACTTCCGGGCTGAAGGGGTTGATGTGTTCGACGAGATTCGCGTGGCTGGCCACGCCGCCGCGCGTCCACAGGTAGGTGACGATCGACACCGCGAAACTCGCGCCCACCGTGCGCAGGAAGGTTGCGGAACCCGAGCCCTCCGCCACTTCCGGCCCTTCGAGGTCCGACAGCAGGATCGTCAGGACTGGCATGAAGAAAAACGCGACGCCCGCGCCCATGATCAACTCGGTGACCGCCACCGCCGCGAAACTGACATCGGTGGTGAAAGTCCCGAACCGGAAACACACGAAACCCATCACCGCGAACGCGAATGCCGCCAGCCACCTCAGGTCGACCAAGTGCGCGTACTTGCCGACCCAGAAGGTCGCCAGCACCGGGATCACCCCGATCGGCGCCGCCGCCAATCCCGACCACAGCGCCGTGTAGCCCAGCGTGTTCTGCAGCCACAAGGGCAACATCAAGGCGATCGAAAAGAACAGCGCGAAGCCCAGTATCAGCGCCAGGGTGCCGGCGGCGAAATTGCGATGCCGGAACAGGCGCAGGTCGACCAGCGGTTCATCGTCAGTCAATTCCCAGATCACCCAGACCGTCAGCGAAATGGCAGCGACGATCGCCAGCGTCACGATGATCCCGGAATGGAACCAGTCGAGCTCGTTGCCCTTGTCGAGCAAGATCTGCAACGCACCGACGCCGAGGATCAAGGTCGCGACGCCCACCCAGTCGATCCGCACCCTGCGCAACTGTTCGACGCGACCGGCCATCTGCGCCGCGACCACGCCGGCGGCGAACAGCCCGAGCGGCACGTTGATGAAAAAGATCCAGCGCCACGAATATGAATCGGTGATCCAGCCGCCCGCCACCGGTCCGACGATCGGCGCGACCACCGTGATCATCGAGATGATCGCCAGCGCCATCCCGCGTTTCTCGCGCGGGTAGATCGATACCATCAGGCTTTGCGTGATCGGATACATCGGTCCGCACACCGCGCCTTGCAGCGCGCGGAACAACACCAGCATCGACAGGCTGGTCGCGAAGCCGCAGGCCAGCGAAAACAGCGAGAACAGCAGCACCGCCCACACGAACACCTTCACCTCGCCGAAGCGGCGCGACAGGAAACCCGTCATCGGCAGCGTGATCGCCTGGCAGACGGTGAAGGAAGTGATGACCCAGGTGGATTGGTCCTGACTCGCGCCGAGGTTGCCCGCGATGGTGGGCAACGACACGTTCGCGATCGTCATGTCCAGCACCTGCATGAAGGTGCCGAGCGACAAGCCGATGGTCGCAAGCGCAAGGCTGGACGGACGAAATTCGCCGACCCTTGATGCTGCTGCGCTCGCGCTTGAGGCCATGAGTACTCGCGATGAATTGGATCGAAGCGGCTGTGGGTGAACAATCAGGCCATGGATGGCCGCTCTGGAATTCGAAAAACTGGAGCCTTGGATGTTGCGATGAATTGAACGAAGCAGCGATCGCGGACGATCGCATGAAAAAAGTCAGTCCATGGGCGGACGTTCTGACGTTTGCTGAGTTGGAACCATGGAAATCGCGGTGACTTCCAGCGAAGCGGCGTTCACGGATGAACCTACAATCAATGTCCTCCGGTTGGCGCCGGACCCGCTTTCTTGACGAACGGCGGTTTGGCCAACCAGACCACTGCCACCAGTCCCAGGAAAATGAAGCCCAGCGCGTCGAACAACTGGTTGAAGGAAATCTGCATCGCCTGCTGGCTGATCACACCATTCACCTGCGCGGCGTACGCCTGCAGATGCCCACCCACCGCTCCAATGCTTTGCCGCACTTGCGCGTCATAGGCATTGATGTGTTCAGTCAGGTTGGCGTGGTTGAGCACGCCGCCGCGGGTCCAGACGTAGGTGGTGATCGACGCCGCGAAGCTGCCGCCTACCGCGCGCAGGAACGTCGCCACGCCCGAACCTTCAGCGATTTCCGACCCTTCCAGATCCGACAGCAGGATCGTGAGGATCGGCATGAAGAACAGCGCGACGCCGAGGCCCTGCAGCAACTGCGCGAGCGCGACGTGATAGAAATCGACTTCGGTGGTGAAGCGCCCGCGCATGAAACAGGTGATGCCCATCACGATGAACGCGAACGCGGCCAGCCAGCGCAGGTCGAACTTGTGCGCGTATTTGCCGACCCAGAACGTCATCAGCACCGGAATGATGCCGATCGGCGCCGTCGCAAGTCCCGCCCAGATGGACGTGTAATCCAGCGTGTTCTGCAACCACAAGGGCACCAGCAGGCCGATCGAGAAGAACGCGGCGTAGGCCAGCACCAGCGCCAGCGTGCCGGCCGCGAAGTTGCGGTGCCGGAACAACCGCAAGTCGACGATCGGTTCCTCGTCGGTCAGTTCCCAGATCAGGAAGACCGCCAGCGAAATCGCCGAGACGATCGCCAGCACGATGATCGTGGGTGAATGGAACCAGTCGAGTTCATTGCCCTTGTCCAGCAATACCTGCAACGAGCCGACGCCGAGGATCAGTGTGGCCAGTCCCACCCAGTCGATGCGTGCCTGCCGCAGTTGCTCGACGCGCTTGCCGAGTTGTCCCGCCACCACCGCGCTCGCGAAAAAACCGATCGGCACGTTGATGAAGAAGATCCATTCCCACGAATAGGTTTCGGTGATCCAGCCGCCCAGCACCGGCCCCGCGATCGGCGCGACCACGGTCACCATCGCCAGGATCGCCAGCGCCATCCCGCGTTTCTCGCGCGGATAGATCGACACCATCAGGCTTTGGGTGAGCGGATACATCGGCCCCGCCACGGCGCCCTGCAAGGCGCGGAACAGCACCAGTTCGCCCATGCTGGTCGCGAAGCCGCAGGCCAGCGAGCAGATCGAGAACAGCGCGGTCGCCCACACGAACAGCTTCACTTCACCGAAGCGCCGCGAAAGAAATCCCGTGAGCGGCAAGGCGATCGCGTTGGACACCGCGAACGAGGTGATCACCCACGTCGATTGCGTGAGGCTGGCGCCAAGATTGCCGGCGATGGTCGGCAACGACACGTTGGCGATGGTGATGTCCAGCACCTGCATGAACGTCGCCAGCGACAATCCGATCGTCGCCAGCGGCAAGCTGGCGGGACGAAATTCGCCGAAACTGCCGGCTGTCGCCGTAGCTGCACTGGATGCCATGAAAAAGCCTTGTGAAAAAATCAGGCCATGGAAGGCCGTTCTGAAGTTCGGTTGGCAGCCATCGCGAAGCTGGCGAAAGACTTGAACGATGCAGCGATCAAGGACGATCGCAAGAAATTCGCACAGCGCTCATGGACGAGTGCGTCAATGCCTCGCTAGCGAGGCGCCCTTCGCCTGGGCGCTGTCGGCGATCGGACCACTGTTGGCGTGGATGATCCTGGCGATCAGCGCGTTCGCTTCGGCGCGATCCTGCGCATACACATCGGTGCTGAACACCGGACGCTGCGGCGCATTCTTCGCCAGCATGGGACCGGACTGGTTGTGCAGGTTGACATCCACGTTCATCGACAGGCCGATCCGCAATGGGTACTTGTCCAGGTCCTTGGCGTCGAGCTCGATGCGCACCGGCAGGCGCTGCACGATCTTGATCCAGTTGCCCGACGCGTTCTGCGCCGGCAGCAGCGAAAACGCGCTGCCCGTGCCGATGCCGAGCCCGGCCACGCGGCCGTGATAGGTCACGCCGCCGCCGTAGACATCCGACGTCAGCGTCACCGGCTGGCCGATGCGCATGTCCTGCAATTGGGTTTCCTTGAAATTCGCGTCCACCCACACCTGATGCAGCGGCACCACCGCCATCAAGGGCGTGCCGGGTTGCACGCGCTGGCCGACCTGCACGGTGCGCTTGGCGACGTAGCCGGAAACCGGTGCCACCAGCGTGGTGCGCTGGTCGTTCAACCACGCCGCACGCACCGCGGCGGCCGCGGCCTTCACGTCCGGATGGGTGGCGATTTCGGTGTCGGACACCAGCGCGTTGGTGGTCGCGAGTTGCGCCTGCGCAGCGGCAAGCGCGCTCTGCGCGGTGGTCAGCGCATCGCGTGCGTGCGCCAGTTCCTCGGCCGAGATCGCACCCGAGTCCGCGAGTCCCTTGCGGCGCTTGTAGTCGGCCTGCGCCTGCTGGACCGCCGATTCGCGCGCAGCGACATCGGCCTTCGACGTGTGCACGGTGCTGTACAGACCGCGCACCTTGCGCACTGCCTGCGCCAGCGCCGCCTCGGCCTGCGCCAACGCGACGTCGGCGTCGGACGGATCGAGCTTCACCAGCGTCTGGCCCTCGCGCACGTAATCGTTGTCGTCCGCGCCGATGCTGATCACGGTGCCCGGCACCTGCGGGGTGATCTGCACCACGTTGCCATCGACGTACGCATCGTCGGTGCCTTCGTACCAGCGCCCGACGAGGAAGTGGTACAGGCCCCAGACGATCGCGACGATCACGACCACGCCGACCAGACCGCGCAGCAGCCAGCGCCGCTTGCGCAATCGCTTCGCCTTCAGTTGCGCGGCGACATCGTCTTCGGTGACGGGGTTGGGATTGATGGGAGAAGTCATCGATGTGCCTTGGTTTCGGATTCCGGTTGGGGCGCGGTGGCCAGCGACGGTGCGTCGGTGGCCGGCTTGAAACCACCGCCAAGCGCCTCGTTGAGCGTGGCCCACGCACCGACGCGACGGGTCTGCAGGCTGGCGAGTTGCTGTTCGGCGGCGATCAGTTCCTGCCGCACGCTCAACGCTTCGAGGTAATTGCCGACGCCGGCGCGGTAGCGTTTCATCGCCAGCGCATAGGCATCATCGGCACTTGCGCGCGCGTCCTCGGCATCCTGCACCTGCGCCGACAGCGATTGCAGGTCATCGACCTGGCCCGCCACCTGGTTGATCGCGTGCACCAGCGTCTGGTTGTACTGCGCGACCGCGATGTCGTGTGCGGCGTCCTTGCCGGCGAGATTGGCGCGCAACGCGCCACCCTCGAAGATCGGCAGGCTCAGCGCCGGCGAAATCGTGTAGAAGCGGTTCTGCAGCGAGAACAGGTTCATCGAGGAGGGCGCGAGCAAGCCGGCCAGCGAACTGATGCCGATGTTCGGCAGGAACCTGGTCTTCGCGGCCTTGATGTCGTGGCCCGCCGCTTCCACGCGCCAGCGCGCCGCCACTACGTCGGGCCGTCGTCCGAGCAGGTCGGCCGGCAAATCGCTGGGCAGCGTGAGCGCGGGAATCGCCGGCAGCGCCGGGCGTTCAATGGACAAGGCTCGATCCGGACCCGCGCCGAGCAATGCCGCCAATACAAGTCCGGCCGAGTGCACGGCGTTGTCGGCGGCTTCAAGGTGCGCGCGATCGCTCGCGCTTTCGGCCTTGATGCGGGCCAGCGAGAACTTGCTGTCGATGCCGCTGGCGACGCGCTTGTGGGTGAGCTTCAGGAAATCGTTGGCGCGTTGCAGTTCTTCATTGGCGAGATCGCGCTGTGCGGAGGCACCCGCCAGTTGAAAGTACGCCTGCACCACGTCCGCGGAAAGTTTCAGGCGCGCGGCCTGCGCGTCCACTTCCGCCGCGCGCGCATTGCCGACGGCGGCCTGCCACGCGGCGCGCTTGCCACCCCACAAATCCAGATCCCACTTGAAACTCAAGTAACCGTAACGAATCACACCGAAATGGCCGGACGCCAGCGGCGGCAGGATCGGGGGAACCCGTGCTCCCGCGATGCTGGCGCCGCCGTTCAGCGTCGGCTTGCGTGCGGCGTCGGCAGCGCCCGCGGCGGCGAGCGCGGCGCGGACGCGTGCATCCACCAGCGTCATGTCCGGATTGTCGGCCAGTGCCTCGTCGACCAGCTTGTCGAGCTGCGCATCGTCCAGCACCTTCCACCATCCGCGCTGCGGCCACGTGGCGGCGTCCACTTTCACGCCCGAGAAAGAGCGCTGCGCGGTGAGCGAAGCGGGATTCGTTGGCGTTGCGGTCGGGTGCAATCCGCCGGTGCTGGCGCAGCCGGCCAGCAACACGGTGGCGAAGACCGCGGCGGCAGAATTGCCGCGACGTGTCGGAATGTTCAAGGGCATTGCTCGTGGGTTGGGGACAAGCGCGCGTGTTTCAAGCGTCGCGCGTGGCAGATACGGAATTACCTGAATGGATGAGACTGGATACTCCTGGATCGGTACAGCTTCGCCACACCATGGCGTTCCAAAAAGATGACGTTCGAACGGCGCGGATTTTTACGCGACCTGGCCGGATGCGTTCATTCGCGCCGTGCGCGTATTCCGTCCAGCACCCGGCTCAGCACATCGTGCAACTGCTCGCGCTCGCGGGTCGTGGTGCCCTCGAAAGTGCGAGCGGCGACGGCATCGCAGTATCCGATCACGCGCTTGCGCAGGGCCTTGCCTTGCGTCGTCAGCTCGAGCCGCAGCGCGCGGCGATCATCCGGGTCGGGGACCCGCTTCAGGTAACCGCGCTGCTCCAGCTTGTCCAGCAACCGCGTGAGCGCGCCGGGGTTGTAATGCAGTGCACGCGCCAGTTCGACCGGCGTCATCGGTTCCTCGTGCCCGAGCAGCTTGAGCGCAACGAACTGCGTGAAGTTGAGTTCGACACCCTGGTGCCCCATTTCCTGCTCGACCGCATAGACAAATTCCGCGCGCAGCCGGCCGATCAGTCGGCACAACTGGAAGGAACGGTCGGAGGAAGTTTCAGCGCGATTCATGCCGAGGATGATACTGTTTCGGCTTTAATTGTCAAGGCAATCATTTCTACGGCAAGCATGCATTATGCCGGTGCGCCGCCCGTTTCCGGACAAAACAAACAACCAGGAAGCACGACATGAAAGGCCTTCGTTGCGGATTCGGCGTCCTCGCCTGCCTGATTGCGTGCGGACCCGCCTGGGCGGCCGGATTCGACCTGACCGCGGGACCCAGCATCACCTCGTCCGCGCGCACCACCAGCGCGGTCTTCGCGAGCACGTTCGGCGAAAGGGCCAAGGACGGAAACGCCCACTTCGAACCGATCGGCACGCTCGGCTGGGTCGACGCACGCAATACCCGCACGGACGATTTGAATCATCAGGTGTTCCTGGCCGGCGGCGGCGTGCGCATGGTGACGGCCAACCAGCACTGGTTCGTCAGCGAGCAACTCGCCGCGACCAGCACGCGCACCGACGCACTTTCCAGCCGCTTCGAGTTCATGACCAGCGCCGGATGGCAACGCGGCCATTTCGTCGTGATGCTGCGGCACATCTCCAACGCGCACCTTTTCGGCGGCAGGAATCTCGGCGAGACGATGTTGCTCGCGGGGATCAAGTTCTAGCGAACTGCGATGGTAGGGCGGGAGAAGCGCAGCGCATCCCGCCGATTTCCGCCCTGCACCGGCGGGA
>DAIUEL010000004.1:31447-42605 GCA_036845145.1 Rhodanobacteraceae bacterium
TGATGGATCAGTGGCCCACCCACTCCACGACGGCGCGAACAAGACCGTAGGGCGGGAGAAGCGCAGCGCATCCCGCCGATTTCCGCCCTGCACCGGCGGGATACGCCGCTGCGCGGCTGCTCCCGTCCTACAAAACTTGGTTGCCTGTCGCGACGGGGCGTGATGGATCAGTGGCCCACCCACTCCACGACGGCGCGAACAAGACCGTAGGGCGGAGAAGCGCAGCGCATCCCGCCGATTTCCGCCCTGTACCGGCAGGATACGCCGCTGCGCGGCTGCTCCCGCCCTACAAAACTACAAGCGCTCAATCGCCCGTTGCAACGGGTCGCGCCGGATCGCTGGCCCACCCGCTCCACGACGGCGCGAACAGGCGCGAGCCGCGCAACCCGGCGGCTTCCATCGCCAGCAGATTGTGGCAGGCGGTGACCCCCGAGCCGCACATGTGCACGACGTCGTTCGGGCGATGATCGGCGATCACCTTTTCGAAATCCTCGCGCAACGCTTGCAGCGATTTGAAACGTCCTTCCGCGTCGAGGTTTTCCGAAAACGGCCGGTTGTGCGCGCCGGGCACGTGGCCCGCAGCGCGGTCGATCGGTTCCGACTCGCCGCGAAAACGCGGTGCTGCCCGCGCGTCCAGCAGCAAGGTCGACGGCTGTTCGCGCAGCGCCTCAAGTTCCTCGTAGTACACCACGCGCGCGGGATCGAAATGCAGTTCGACGGAGGTGGCCGGGCGCGGCACGGCCGCGCCGTGCTCGAGCGGCAAACCGGCCGTCGTCCATGCTTTCCAGCCGCCATCCAGTACGCTGGCGGCGATGCCGACGTTGTCGAGCATCCACCACAACCGCGCGGCCGCCAGCGCCCCGCCGGCATCGTCGTACGCGACCACGCGCTGCGGCTTGCGCCAGCCCCATCGCGACAGCGTTCGCGCGAACGCCTCGACATCCGGCAGCGGATGCCGACCCAGGCCCTGCTTCGACAGATCGGAAAGATCGCGATCGAGGCTCGCATACACCGCGCCCGGAACATGCGCGTCCAGAAAATCCCGTTCGCCCTTGCCGGGATCCGCCAGGCCGAACCGGCAATCCACGATCAGCACGTCGTGCGGCGGCAACGCCGCCAGCGCCGTGGCGTCGATCAACACTTCGCGTTCGTTCATTTGATGATCTCCATGCGCCTCATCAGGTTCACCAGCATCGACGCCGTCGCGCCCCAGATGCGCGGCTCGACCCCGACATACTCATACACCAGCCGCGCTTCGCCGCGCGCATGGAGCGCGAACTCGTGCAGATTGGCGGGGTCGAGCAGGAACGCGAGCGGTACTTCGAATATCTTCGCGACTTCCTCCGGCTGCGGCGTCAACACGGCGTCGCCCGCCATCCGCGCCACCACTGGCGTCACGCAAAATCCACTGATCGTTTCAAGGCAATCGAGAAAACCGAGCGGTTCGGCGGCGACCGAATCCAGCCCCACTTCTTCGCGGCTTTCGCGCAGCGCCGTCGCGATCGCACCCGAATCGCCATGATCGGTGCGCCCGCCGGGAAAACTGACCTGCCCCGCATGGCGCACCAGGTCGTCGCGCCGCAACGTGAACACCACCCGCGGCTCCGGCACGTCGCGAATAGCCATCAGCACCGCGGCATCCGCGCGCGGGCCTTCGCCGATCAAATCGAGCAGGTGATCGTGGTTCCACGCCGGCGGCAGGGGCGGCGATTCCAGCGGATGCAAGGCACGCGCGACGGCCTCGAACCAGTCCATCATGGCCGCGCCGGCGACCGCAAGGGCTGCACCTCGCGCATCCAGCGTTGCCGCTCATCCTCGGTCATCCTGCTCCAGGCGGCGATTTCCCCCAGCCTGCGCCGGCAGCCGACGCACAAGCCGTCCGCATCCATCCGGCAGATGCCCACGCAGGGCGTGGTCGGTGTCGTTGCTTCGCGCACAGGAAATTGATTCGGCATCCGACAAGCGTAACGCAGACGCGATGATCAGGCGTAACGGCCGGACCTCGCCATGCGACGCCGATTCGCGCGTGCAGCTTCCACTTCACACGCGTGCCCGGCCCTCGGCCGCTCTCCCCCCAATGAAAAAGCCGGCGAGAGGGTTCAACGGCGATGCCGCCGCGCAGATTTTTACGGCGTGGCGCCCAAAAGATGGATATCGAACACCAGGGCTTCGTTCGGGCCGATGCGCGGCGGCGAGCCGCGGATACCGTAGGCCTGATCCGGGGGAATGAACACCTGCCAATGATCGCCGACGTGCATGCGGGTGATGATTTCGCGCCATCCGGGGATCATCTGGTTCACCGGAAACACCACCGGCTTGCCGCGATCCTCGGTGTTGTCGAACACCGTGCCGTCCAGGAATTCGCCGCGGTATTGCAGCGTGACTTCGCTGTCGAGCGAGGGGCTCTTGTCACCCTTGCCGCCGTCGAGCACCTTGTACTGCACGCCGGATGGCAAGGTGACCACGCCCTGCTTCTTGCCATTGTCGGCGAAGAATGCACGTGCCTTCTTCAGATTCGTGGTCGCGAGTTTTTCGTACGCGGCGCGCGCCTCGGCCACCATCTTGCGCTGCATGGCCAGGATGACCTGCTGCATCACCTGCGGCGAGTACTCGGGGTGCTTGCGCGAGTAGCCGTCCTGCACGCCCCGCAACACGGTGGCGATATCCACGTCGAGAGTGCGCCGGCCAAGATCGAGCCCCGCTTCGTAACCGAGCGCATAGGAAAGTTCCGCGCGATTGGCCACGGGCGCGGCCGACGATTTCGGTGATTGCGCGTGCGCGCGGCCGAGTGGCCACAACGCACCTGCAACCAGCACCATCACGATGACGACCCTGTTCATGCGATACCAGAATCCGCTGTCCGTTGCGCGCAGCCGTTGGCCGCACTGTCTCTACGACGCCTGCTCTCGATGACCGGAGCTTTGAGTCGCCACCACCCTGAAAGGTTCCCGAATACTAAGGCTTTTTGGCGTATTTGAGTTCGCCCGCGGTCACCCGCACGTCAAGCCGGTTTTCCGGTGGCGCCAGCGGGCACGTCGCATAAGGCGTGAATGCGCACGGCGGATTGTAGGCCTTGTTGAAATCCAGCACGATCCTGCCGTCGCGCGGCATCTCGGCGTACAGGAAGCGTGCCGCACCGTAGCTTTCCTTGCCCGAAGTCGCATCGGCGAAGATCAGGAACAGTTCCTTGTCACCGGGCACTTCAATCACCGGATACAACTCGAATCGCCGCCCTTCGCGCTCGAAAACCGCTTTTCCGGGTGCCGGATAATTCTCGATCGTGCCGATCACGGTGCCGGTGGCAAGCTGGAACGGCGGATCCAGCGGCATCCAGTCCGCGACGATGCGCCAGTCGCGGTCGACCGGAAAACGCTCGATGCCTTGAAAATGCGTTCGCGTCACGGCCTCGCTGTCGCGCACCCGCAGCCCCTTGCGGCCGCCGCGATCCACCGCGATGAAATTCACCGTGCCGAATGCGACGGTGGTCGGATGGGCATGACTGTCGTCCTTCAAGACGGCATGCGTTTCACGGGCGCCATCAATGGTCACCCGATCGGTCGCATCGAGCGCGATCGACAGTGCGTTGTCATCTGCCCATTCGATCGTGCCCAGATGCGGTGGCGCCTTGGCTAGCACGATGTCGTTGTCGCGTGCGCTGCCGATCCGGTTCGCGCCCGGCTTCAGCCATTCGAGGCCGACCAGGCTCAACCAGCCATCCGGTGCGGTCAGCCGCGCGATGCGCTGCGCGTGCCAGCGTTCGATTTCCTGCTGATAAGCGTTGTCGATACCCATCATTGCGGCTCAAGCGGCACTTTATTTCGCTCGTCATCCCGGCGAAAGCCGGATCCAGCGACTTTGAACGTCAATGCAATACAACAAAGACACCGGATTACTCGCCGCATCCTGCGGCTCGCCCTCGGGCCATCGGCTGCGCCGATGTTCGCCAGGACAACCTGCCTTCGCATTCCCGCTTTCGCGGGAATGACGCCAGTCCAAGACATCGGCCCTACCGCCCGCGCAAAAACAATTTGTCCAATTCCGCGATCGAGAGTTGCGTCCAGGTCGGCCGACCATGATTGCATTGCCCGGAACGCTCCGTGGCTTCCATCTCACGCAGCAGCGCGTTCATTTCGGGAATCGTCAGGCGCCGATGCGCGCGCACCGAACCGTGGCAGGCCATCGTCGACAGCAATTCGTTCTGCAATTCTTCCAGCCGGCGCGAGCTGCCGTGTTCGGCCAGTTCGCCCAGCACGTCGCGCGCGAGTTGCGCCACGTCGGCGCCGTCCAGCAGCGCGGGAATCCGGCGCGCGGTAACCTGGCGCGGACCGCTGCGATCGAGTTCCAACCCGCACGCCGCGAGCATGTCCGCGTGTTCTTCCGCGGCTGCCGCTTCGCGTTCGCTGACCGCGATGGCCTCGGGCACCAGCAGTTGCTGCGCACGCATTTGACGGGCATCGCGCGACACTTTCAGTTTTTCGTACGTGACCCGCTCGTGCGCGGCGTGCATGTCCACCAGCACCAGTCCCTGCGCGTTCTCGGCGAGGATATAGACGCCCGCAAGCTGGGCCAATGCATAGCCAAGCGGCGGCGCTTCGCCCGCTTCGGTTACCGGCAACGGCGCGTGTGCAAACGGCGCGGTTTCGCGCTGGCCGAGCAATACCGCGTAGGGATCGGCATGCGCTTCACGCACGCCAAGTCCGAATTGCCGCGGCGGCAAGGCGTACGCGAGCGAAGCACCGCCGCTTCGCGCTGGCACAAATGCATGGGCTTGCACGGGCGCCGCCACCGCAACCTGTTCGCCCGCGCGCGTTTCCGCGACCGCGTCGTGCAACGCATGGAACAGGAAATCGTGCACCAGGCGCGCGTCGCGGAAGCGCACCTCGCGTTTGGCCGGATGCACATTCACGTCCACCGCGGCGGGATCGAGTTCCAGGAACAACACGAACGCCGGGTGCCGGCCGTGGTACAGCACGTCCTCGTAGGCCTGCCGCACCGCGTGCGCAACGCTGCGATCGCGCACCAAGCGCCCGTTGACGTGGAAATACTGCTGGTCGGCCTGCGCGCGCGAGGCCGTCGGCAAGCCAATCCATCCCGCCAGCCGCAAGCCCGCAGCCGCGTGTTCGATGCGCAAGCAATTCTGCGCGAAGGCATCGCCCAACAACTCGCCCGCGCGCTGCAGTCGCGCCGATTCGTCCGCTGCCGGCTTCAGCATCCGCACCGGCTTGCCGTTGTGGATCAACCGGAATTCCACGTTGGGCCGCGCCAAGGCGAGCGAGCGCACCAGCTCGTCGATGTGCCCGAACTCGGTGCGCTCGGCACGCAGGAACTTCCGGCGCGCCGGCACCGCGTGGAACAGATCGCGCACCTCGATGGTGGTGCCCGCCGGATGCGCGGCGGGTTGCGGCGCGGCGCCGCCGAACGCATCGACCCGTGTACCGTGGCCATCGTTCGGGCGACGCGAGGTCACGCTCATACGCGACACCGACGCAATCGACGCCAGCGCCTCGCCGCGAAAACCCATGCTGGCAACGCGCGTCAAATCATCGAACGTGGCGATCTTGCTGGTCGCGTGCGGCGCCAGCGCCAGCGGCAATTCGTCCGGCGCGATGCCGGCGCCGTCGTCGCGCACCCGGATCAGCCGCATGCCGCCCTGCTCGACCTCGATGTCGATGCGGTGCGCGCCCGCATCGAGGCTGTTCTCGGCCAATTCCTTCACCACCGAGGCGGGGCGTTCGATCACCTCGCCCGCGGCGATCTGGTTGACGAGTTCGGGGGAAAGCGGGCGGATGGACGGCATCGGCGAAGTATGACGGACGAGAGCGAGTGCTGCATCCGATCGGTGCCGTGTCGTGCAGGTTTGGGTGAGCGCTTCGCGAACCCAATGTTCACCTCGGGTTGGGCTTCACCGGGCAAAGCCCGGTTCAACCCAACCTGCAATACCGGGCATCCTGTATAGGTTGGGCTGAGCGCTTTCCGCGAACCCAACGTTCCCGCGTCATTTGGGCTTCGGCCGGGCTCAACCCAACCTACGAGCGCTTACATCGCAACGCGATCCAATGCCTTGCGATCCCAGTGCGCGAGGTCGGCGGCGCGCGCGTAGGTACTGTCGATGAAGGCGCGGATCAACTCATCCGGCGAATCGGCCTGCCGGATCGCTTCGTACGGCAGGATGAACTCGTTGAGGTCCTGGTGGTAATACGCGGCGTCCGGTTGCACGTGCGCATCCTTCAGGCCTTCCGGTTGCGGCACGGCATACGCGTAAAATGCCGGTTCCAACACTGGTCCGCTGCCCGGCCAGAAACCATGGCTGATCACCTCGTGGGAATACGCGTCGCGTTCGAACGCCGGGCCTTGGCGCGGCGGTGCGCGTCGCCCGGAAAACCGCGTCACCGCCAGGTCGAAACTGCCCCAGAAAAAATTGACCGGACTGCACTTGCCGATGAATGCGCATTGCGAATCGGTGAACACGCGATCCACCTGCACCAGGATGCGCCAGAACCGGTTCGCATATTCGGGATCGTAGCTGTGATGTTGTGTATCCCGGTCCAGCCGAACAGGTTCTGGCAATTCCGTCGAAGTCGGATGGATCTTCACGGGCAGGCGCATTGAATCCAAAGCCGCCAGCAATTCGCGATAGAAGTCGGCGACGCTGCGTGGCTCGAGCGCCAGTTCGCGCGTCTCGCCATCCGACGCGCGAACCCGCAACCGGTGATCGATGAAATCGAACTGGATCGTGAAGGTGCGCTCGCCGTGCGGCAGTGGTCGGGTTGACAACCCGCGCGGCGTGACGCGCAGTGCCACCGCCCACGAGTGATTCAGCGGGGCGGCAAGCGCCAAGGCAATCTTGCCGACCACCTGCGACCACAGGTGCAACGTCGCGCAGGTGTCCTTCCACGCCTCATACGGCAGCGCAGGCCAGCAGGCATCGGCATCCGTTCTCATGTGCGCGGCCCTCGCTCCATAGGACCAAACCATCATAGTCGCACGGGCCGGGATCTACCTCGTCGGTTGGGCTGAGCGCTTTCAGCGAAGCCCAACGTTTCCGTCTCGACGTCGGGCACCGCCCGCGCAGAACCAGGCTCAACCCCAACCTGCAGCACCGCGCCTCCCGGACATTGGCTCCGCCATTCCCGGCGTTCACACCGGCAGCCGGCACCCTCGTCGCATGCCGCTTCCGTTGCAATTCCGGACCGCTATGCTCCGGCTCGACGCTTCGGGAGCGACCCGCCATGTTCAAAGGTGCCTTCTTCGTCCTGCGCATCGCCATCGCATGGACGTTGCTGTTCATCGCGCTGTTGATCATTCTTCTCAACGCGATCGATGCCACCGACGACTCCGGGCCTTTCGTGCTGGCGGCGTTCATCCTCGGCGCGCTGGTCATCGCCGGTGCGGTGTCGCACGTGCGCCGGGTGCGCCTGATCGCGGGCCGCGTCGACGAGGGCACGCTGCGCAGCCGCCAGCGGCGGCAGATCGAAATTCCGTTCGAAGCCGGCGAAGCCTTCGACATGCTCGACGCGGCCGTGCGCGAGCTTCCGCGCAGTCAGGAAATCGAAAGCGCGCGCGACAGCCTGCAACTGCGCGCCAAGGTCGGGCGGCCGTACGTGTATGGACGCAGTCGCCTGGCGCGCTTGAATCCGGCCAACTGGTTCGGCAACCTGCGCAACCAGGTGACCGCCACCATCACGCCCGGCGACGGCACCGGCAGCGTCACCCTGATCTGCGAGCCGGAAGTCGGCGCGTGGGCCGACTGGTTCCGCGTCGATGACGGCACCAACTTCGAAAATGCCGAGGCGATCACCCGCGCGATCGCGCGGCGCATCGCCGAGCGCCGCCGCAACGAACAACGCGCCGCCGAGCAGACCGCGACCGAAAAGGAACTCTCGGTCGCACGCCTCAACCTGCTGCACGCGCAGATCGAGCCGCACTTCCTCTACAACACCCTGGCCAATGCGCAGGTGCTGACGCGCAGCGAACCGCAACAGGCCGACCGCATACTCGGACACTTGATCCAGTATCTGCGGCATTCGCTGCCCAGCACGGACGGCGCAATGTCCACGCTCGGCGACGAACTTGAAAGGACCCGCGCCTACCTCGAGATCCTGCGCATTCGCATGGGACCGCGGCTGGCGCTGGAAGTGGACGTGCCGGACGCGCTGCGTGCGATCCAGATGCCGTCGATGATGCTGCAGACGCTGGTCGAGAACGCGATCAAGCATGGCCTGGAACCCAAGCCCGGCGGCGGCACGGTGTGGCTGCTCGCGCGCCGGGACGATGATCGCGTCGCCGTCACCGTCGCCGATGACGGACTCGGCTTCGGCGTGGCAGGCGGCGGCACCGGCATCGGCCTGAAGAACGTGCGCGAACGCCTGCGCCTGATCTACGGCGAGCGCGCCACGCTGTCGGTGGTCGCCAATGCGCCGGAAGGCGTGGCCGCCACCATCACCGTGCCCGCGGTGCCGGCTGCGACGACCGTCGAACCCGAGGCGGTGACGCCATGATCAAGGCTGTGATCGCCGAAGACGAAGACCTGCTGCGGCGCGAGCTCAACCGCCAGCTCGCCACGGCGTGGCCGGAACTCGAAATGATCGTCGAATGCCAGGACGGCGCCACCGCGATCGAAGCGATCGCCGAGCATCGCCCCGACGCCGCCTTCCTCGACATCCGCATGCCCGGCTTGAGCGGCCTCGACGTCGCGGCCGCCGCAGCGGAGTGCAGCCCCGAAACCCAGGTCGTGTTCACCACCGCCTACGACCAGTACGCCATCGCCGCCTTCGAGCGCGGCGCGATCGACTACCTCCTGAAACCGATCCAGCCGGAACGTCTCGCCGCGGCGGTGCAACGTCTCAAGGCCCGCGCATCACAAAACCATTTCGATGCCGCCGCGCTCGCCGAACTGGTGCGCGAACTCGCCCGCGGACGCCATGGCCAGGACACCCCGCCACTGACCTGGATCACCGCCAGCAGCGGACGCGAAACGCGCCTGGTGATGGTCGACGACGTGCTGTACTTCCGCGCCGACAACAAATACAGCGTGGCCGTCACCGCCGATGGCGAAGCCGTGCTGCGCAAACCGCTGCGCGAGCTGACGGCCGCGCTGGACCCGCAGGCCTTCCGCCAGATCCACCGCTCCACCATCGTCAACCTCAAGGCCATCGCCTCGATCGTGCGCGACGACAGCGGCCGCGGCAGCCTGCGCCTCAAGGGCCGCGACGAAACGCTGGCCGTGAGCGCGCCGTTCATGGCGCTGTTCAGGCCCCTGTGACGTTGCGCACCGCGCAAGGAGAACGCCATGACCAAGCTTGCCGCATTGTTCTGGTTCGCCCTGTCGCTTTTTGGTTGCAATCCGCATGGCCAAACGGTCATCGTGCAATCCAGCACCAACGGCCAGCAAACCCTGCGCAGCGAAGTGGACATCGTGCACGGAATTGCCACCTTCCGCTGCGTCGCCAGCTCCAGCGGCGTGTGCCACTACGCCATCTACGCCGACAACTGCCGCGCCACCGCCGGATGCACACGCAAGCCGATCCACGCATTCGGCCTGCCAGTCGGGCAACGGCTCGTGGATACCGACCATCCGCCGGGCTTCGTCCACTGCGTCGGGGTGAGCGCGGATACCGCACGAACCGAATGCGCGGGCAGTGGCTCGCAAGGCGATGCCGGCACGAAGTGACGTCGCAAAAGATCGGTGTTGCGGAAGTTACTGTTCCGCCGTCCTGCTTACAGGGTTTGTGCGCATGGAGCGCTGTACCGGCGCCGAATTGCGAGCGTTCGACCTGCCGCAGATGCAGTGACCCGGCGAAAGCGAGCGGGCCGGGTTCACTTGCCTACCGTCGCGTGGACGTAACCTCGTTATGGCCACACGGGTAAAGACGGCCGTGATTTCAGGCGGCCTTGCGCCGTTTGGCGGCATTCGGCTTGCCAACCGCCTTGACCTGCTTCTTCGCAACCCGCTTTCCGCCCTTGGCGGGCTTTGCGGATCGGCGCTGTTTGGCGGAAGGCACGCGCTTCGACTTGGCGCGCCGCGCTTTCGCAGGCGGAAAACTCACGCGCAGGCCGAGCGCTCCGGCAACCTTCGTCACGGTGGCGAAACTCGGATTGCCATGGCCCGAAAGGGCCTTGTACAGCCCCTCGCGGGTCAGGCCGGTCTTGTGGGCCAGCTCGCTCATGCCGCGGGCGCGGGCCACGATGCCGAGCGCGTGGGCCACAAAGTCGGGATCGTCGCCGGCCTCCTCCATCACAGCTTCCATGTACAGCGCGATTTCCTCCTCGGTGTCGAGGTACTTGGCGGAATCCCAGGGGATCAGCTTGAGCTTGTCCATGAACCTATCCTCAAAGTCGCGCGGCGAGTCTCAGCGCTGTCTTGATGTCGGCCTGTTGCGTGCGCTTGTCGCCGCCACACAGCAGCACGATGATTTCGATTCCACGCTGCGTGAAATAAACCCGGTAACCGGGGCCATGGTCGATCTTCATTTCAACCACGCCGCCGGCCAGCACGCGGTGCTGGCCGGGATTGCCCGCCTCCAAGCGGTCGATGCGCATTTGTATGCGGCGCGCCACCTGTCGGTCGCGCAAGCCCTCGAACCAGGCGACGAATCGTTCGGTCTGGTGGATGATCATGGTGAACTGTAGTTCACAACACGCAGTCTGTCAACCACGGTTAACAGCTATCGCCGCGTGCATTGCGCTGCGCGATCGTGTCATTTGCGAAGTTCGGCTAGCGGGCGCCAGCCCTTTCGTGGCACACGGTAGTGCCAGAAGCGCCAGCCATTGACATTGCGTCCGACGATGGCGCGCGCGGCCCCGGTTGGTGATGGGTATTTCTTTCCCGCATACGCGATGTAGCCACTCTTGCGCAGGGTGGCTGTGTATTCCTTTCCCTTGTACGTGGCACAGAGGCATTTGCGACGATCAAGACGTCCCTGCAACACCAGCGTTCCCCGACCTTTTGCCGTGGCGTTGCGCACCAGACGACGCGCGACGCTGCCACCGAGCAGCGAAGCGTGATTTTGCTTGTCGAGCTCTTTCATCGCGTGATATAGATCACGTCGCAGGTCCATCGCATTCGCAAGGCGCCCCTGCACGCGATTCCCGGTCGGCAGCGCGATTCTCAGCAGAAGCGATTCCAGCGGCTTGATGTGCTCGTCTCTCGAAGCCAGGT
>DAIUEL010000005.1:0-31658 GCA_036845145.1 Rhodanobacteraceae bacterium
GCCGGCGAATCGGGACCGGGTTCGAGTTCGCGTCCGCTGTCGCCCAGCACCAGGGTTTCCTCGCCCTCGCGGCGCGACGGGCCCTTGGCCACGCCCACGACTTCTATGCCGAAGATCCCCAGATCTTGCAACACCGAAAGCGCCTGCGCCACCTGACCCTTGCCGCCATCGATCAGCAGCACATCGGGTGCTTCACCCTCGCCGCGCGCCAACGCCTTGAACCGCCGTTCCAGCGCCTGCCGCATCGCCGCGTAATCGTCGCCGCCGGTGATGCCGCGGATATTGAAGCGCCGGTAATGCTGCTTTTGCGGGCCTTCGGGGCCGAACACCACGCACGACGCCACGGTTTCCTCGCCCATGGTGTGGCTGATGTCGAAACACTCGAGACGTTGCGGCGTTTCGCCGAGCTGCAGCAAATCGCGCAGCGCCTCGAAGCGGGTGTGCAGGGTCTGGCGGCTCGTCAGCCGTGCCAGCAGCGCGGCTTCGGCATTGCGCGCGGCCATTTCCACGAAGCGCGCGCGCTCGCCGCGCACGCGCCATTTCAGCGCGATCTCGTGTTCGCGCTGCGCGGACAGCATCTCCGAGAGTGCCTGCGCATCCGCGGGTTCCCGATCGCACACCACTTCCGCGGGTGCCGGCTGGTCGAGGTAGTACTGCGCGAGGAACTGGCCGAGCACGTCTTCCGGTGCGGAATCGAACGCCAGTTTCGGAAAGTGCGCGCGCGAACCCAGGCTGATGCCGTTCCGGAAAAACAGCACCGACACGCAGGCGACGCCATCCTCGACGCGGCACGCGAACACGTCCATGTCGGCGGTGGCGCCATGCACGTAATGCTGCGCCTGCAGGCCGCGCAGGGTCGCGATCTGGTCACGCAGGCGCGCGGCGCGCTCGTAATCCTGGCTCGCGCTGGCGGCATCCATCCTGGTCGCAAGCTCGCCCAGCACCGCATCGCTGCGGCCTTCCAGGAACATCACCGCGTGGCGCACGTCCTCGGCGTATTCTTCCGGATCGATGAGGGCCACACATGGCGCGCTGCAACGCCCGATCTGGTACAGCAGGCACGGGCGCGAACGGTTGCGGAAATAACTGTTCTCGCAGGTGCGGACCTTGAACAACTTCTGCATCAGCGCCAGGCTTTCGCGCACCGCATGGGCGCTCGGGTATGGCCCGAAGTAGCGGCCCTTCTCGCGCTTGGCGCCGCGGTGGAACACGATGCGCGGGAACGGATCGTCCGACACGAAGATGTACGGATAGCTCTTGTCGTCGCGCAACATGATGTTGTAGCGCGGCTTCAGGGACTTGATCAGTTGCGCTTCCAGCAGCAGCGCCTCGCCCTCGGTGCGCGTCAGCGTCACCTCGATCCGCGCGATCTGCGACACCATCGACGCGATGCGCGGCTCCAGGTTCGGCTTCAGGAAATAGTTGCCGACGCGCTTCTTGAGGTTGCGCGCCTTGCCCACGTACAGCAACGCGTCGCCCGCATCGAACATGCGGTACACGCCGGGCGAAGTGGTGAGGGTGCGGACGAAGGCCTTGCCGTCGAAGGCCGTTGCATCGGACTGCATGGCGGTATTGTAGCCGCGCCGTCGCAACGCCTGGCGCCGTCACCGATGCACGGAAACGGCGCCCTTCGTGGGTTGGCGCTGACGCAGTGAAGCCCAACTGAAGATGCTGGGCTTCCCGGATGAAACCCGGTCAGCCGAACCTACGGCGGATGGACCGCGCACCTCCGGTCACACCGGCCGCGTCGGCAGGATTGCCGATGCGACACGTCGCCGCGAGGTCACTCGTCCACCGCGACCCGCTCGCAGGTACCGCGTGCGGGATCGATGCGCAGGATCGCGTGATCGTTGCGGTCGGCCACCCACAGCGCACCCGCCGCGAACGACATGCCCTGCGGTTCGTGCAGCGGATAATCCGTTTGCAGCGTCGCGACTTCGCCGCTGTACGGATCGAGCACACACAAGCGGTCGTTGCAGGTGTCGGCGAAATACACGCGATTTTCGTCGACGGCGATTCCCGATGGATAGGCAAGCCGCGCCTTGCGGCCCGCGCCGTCGTGCCGTCCCGGCTCCCACGGCGAGGAACCGACCAGGGTGGTGAGTGCGAGGTCCGCGAAACGCAGGCGGCGGATCGCGTTGCCACCCGCATCGGCGATCAGCAATTGTCCGGGCATCGAGGCGAGGGCCAGCGGCTGCGACAATGATGACTGCCCGCCGATGCCGTCGCGCACGTCGCTGCGGCCATCACCTGCAATGGTTTCGACGCGCTGGTGGTGGAGGTCGGCGCGCAGGATCTGGTGCTGGCCCGACGCCGCCACGTACAGCATCGCGCCCTCGACCGCGACGGCATTCGGCGCGTTGATCGTGACGCGCAAGCCGCCGCCCTGTTCCTCGACGTTGCTGTAGGCCGGGCGCCCCGACCCGAGTACCGTTTCAACCTCGCCCGGGTCCAGCCGCACCCGCCGCACGCAATGGTTGCCGGCGTCGGCAACGTAAAGCGTGTCGTTGTCGATCGCCAGCCCTTGCGGGAGCTGGAATCCGCACGCGGCCAACTGGCCGTCCCAATTGCCCGGCGTGCCCGAGCCGAATTGCCGCAGCACGCGTCCATCATGGCTGCATTCGAGGATGCGGTGATGCCCGGAGTCGCTGACGAACAGGCGCGTACGCGTGGCCAATGCGTGCGCGGGAAACGCGAGCGGGCTCGCCGGTTCGGCGCGCACGTCGCGCAGCGGCGCCGGCAACGGTGGAGGCATCGCCGAACTTTCCGCGTGCATTTCGTCGCGCAACTGGATGATCGCGTCTTCGATTTCCTGGGTGCGGCCTTCGCCCACCAGGCGCGCAGCGAGGCCGCCGTTCGCGTCGACCAGCAAGGTGGTCGGCCAGGCTGGAATGGAAAACCGTTTCCAGGCCAGCCACTCACCGTCATTCGCGACAGGCGCGCGCAGGCGGTTGCGATGGGCCGCCTTCAGCACCGCGGCATCGGTTTGCTGCGATACGAAACGGGGCGTATGCACACACACCGGCACGAACGCGCCCGGCATTTTCTTTTCGAGCTGGCGCAACTCCCCCAGCATGTTGGCGCTGCTGACGCTGCTTGCGTTCCAGAACAGCACCAGCACGATCTGTCCACGCCAATCGGTCAACCGCAACCGCTCGCGGCGATTGACCCAGCGCAGCGCATCGGGAAATTCGGGCAGCACCGGACGCGAAACCGGGCGCGTCGCATCGAAGGGAATGTCGCCGACGATCACCGCGACACCTCGCCCGCGCGCAGGCGTTCGCCGAGTCCGTCCACGCCGCGCCGGATCAAGCCGAGCACCGCGTCGAAATCATCCGGCGTGCCGGTGTACGGATCGGGCACGTCGCCATCATCGGTTGAAAACCGCGGCGCCAGGCCCGCCGCGACCAGAAAGCGCTCGGGCGCCGGCATCTCGTCGGGCACGCGCCTGCGCAATTCGTCCAGCGTGGCACGATCCACCGCCAGCACCGTCGCGAAGCGCCCGAAATCATCTTCGTGGAATTGCCGCGCGCGATGCGGTGACAAGTCGAATCCATGCGCGCGCGCCGCGGCGACGGCGCGCGGATCGGCGCCCTGCCCGACGTGCCAGTTGCCGAGCCCGCGCGAGGCCACGGGAATCTGCAGGCCAAGCTTTTCGAATTCAGTGCGCGCCACGTATTCGGCCGTCGGCGAACGGCAGATGTTGCCGAGGCAGACGAACAACACGCCGGCGGGCGGCCGGATCATGGCCGCCCCTTCATGGCAGCCAACGCGTACTCGGCGCGCGCCAGATCTTCTTCGGTGTCGACGCCCGGCGGGAAGGGTTCCGGCGTCGTGCGTACCGCGATCGCAAAACCGTGTTCCAGCGCGCGCAACTGCTCCAGCGATTCCGCGCGTTCCAGTGGCATGCGCGCCAGCGCCGCGAAAGCCTTCAGGAACTTCGCGCGATAGCCGTAGATGCCGATGTGGCGCAGCACGGTCATGCCCAAGGGGACACGCGTGCGGTCACGCGCCAGCGCGTCGCGCGCCCACGGCACCGGGGCGCGCGAGAAATACAGCGCATGGCCGCGTGCATCGCAAACGACCTTGACGGTGTTCGGGTCGAACCATTGTTCGGCCAGCTCGACCGGCGTCGCGAGCGTCGCCATCGGCGCCGCATCCTCGCGCAGCGCCTCGGCGACCGCACGGATGCCTGCGGCCGGGGCGAATGGTTCGTCGCCCTGCAGGTTCACGATCCGCGCGTCGTCCGGCCAGCCGAGCGTTTCGGCGCATTCGGCGAGGCGATCGCTGCCGCTCGCATGGTCGGCGCGCGTCATGCACACCTCGATGTCGCGGCCGTCCAGCGCCTCCGCGATGCGCACATCATCAGTGGCGACCACCACGCGCGCCGCGCCCGCGGCGCGCGCGCGCCGGGCCACGTGCACGATCAACGGCTCGCCGCCCAGCAGTCGCAACGGCTTGCCCGGCAAGCGGGTCGAGCCGTGGCGCGCGGGAATCGCGACGATGAAATCCTGCCCGACGTTCACGCAGTCGCTTGTCCGGCGGCACGTGCCGGGTTCGGCCGCGGCCTGTGCACGAGTTCGCCGCCGCAGTTGGGACACACGTGCTGCATCGAGTCGGCGCAGCGGGGGCAAAAGGTGCACTCGAATACGCAAATCCAGGCTTCGCCGTCAGGCGTCACCTGCGCGTGGCAGTGCTCGCATTCGCCGCGCATCTGTAGCGCCATGTCTTCTCCTGATTTCAGGGCATTTCGCCGGTTCCGTCGCGTTCAAGGGTAACGCGAAAACACGCCGGCCCCAGCGCCTCGGTATCAGCGGTGCGCCAAGTGGCGACAGACGCGTGCGAGTTCCAATCGGACGCGCGCGCCGGCAGCACCACTTCCGCGGCGACGATGTTGCGGGCCAGCCCGCTGGTCACCAGCACGGATAGATTGTCGACCTCGCGGCCGTTCATCAGTTCAACGGCGCGCAGCGGCGCCAGCGTTTCGCCTTCCGCCGTGACCGGGCGCAGGCCCGCCGCGCGGGCCTCGCGCCGCAGCAGTTCCACGCCCAGCAATTCGCTTTGGCCGTCGTGTCGCAGCCAACGGATCACGCCGACCATCCAGTCGCGATCGTCCTCGTCGTCCACCGGCGACAGACCGATCACTTCGCCGATGCGCATCCGCAGGCCTTCCCCGCCGTGCAACCGCATCCGGTAGCCGCCGCCGCTCTGGTCCAGCACGTCGGCGCGAAAAACCTGAGGTCGCGAGGCGTCGGCCGAAGCCAGCCATGCCGAAGCCAGCTCGTGGGCACCGACCATGATCGCATCGCCATGGACGCGCCGCACGAAGGTTCCGAAATCGAGGTTGCCGGCCAGCGCGTAGTGCAGTGCGCGCATGCCGACCACCACGTCCAGCGCATGCTTCGCCGTCAGCCGCACGTGACTGCGCGGCGCGGGACCCCACGCCATGCGCAGGCGATCGAGGAAGTGCACGCTGGTGGTCACCACGCCGCCGCCGGGCCGCGGCAGGTCGATCGCATCGATGCCCGCGGGCAACAAGGCACTGCGTTCGAACATCCGCTCGACTGGTGAGACGTCGACGGCCAGCACACCGGACTCCGTGGACAGGCGCTCCTCCGCGATGTAGCCCGGGCCGGCGTCGCTGTCGGTGTCGACGCCGATGCCTTCGCCGCCGGCGCGCGCGAGCGTACATTCGCTGGCAACGCAACGGATCACCTGCCGCGCTTCCTGAAGTTCGCGCGCGGAAAAACGATACGGGTTGCTGGTGGCCAGCAGCAGCAACTGCGCGTAGGCCGTTCGCGCGGTCAGCGGCACCTCGCTGCCAAACGCGTCTTCGACCGGCTGGTCGGCCAGCGCGAGTTCGCCTGCAAAGGCGTGCAACGCGTGGACCCGCCGCCACACGCTTGCCGGCGGGGATTGGTATTGGCGGTACGACCACGTTAGCACCCGATCGGCGTGGATCAGCGCGCGCACCACCGCCGTGGCCGCGAACTTGCCCTTGAACATCGGCACCTTGCCGGCTGGCGCGCAGAGTTCGTGCAGGCCCACGGCGTAGCCGCCCAGCATCATCCATTCGACGCGTTGCGCGGCGGCCGCCCACTCGGCCGCGGCCGCGGGCAATGGATGCGGCTCGGCACTGAGTTGGCGCTCGATCCCGCCGCACAGGCTTTCCACCGGCGCACGCAGGTGCTCCAGCGCGGCGATCCGTTCGGCGCCCGACCAGGTCGTCGCCAGCATGCCGTCGAGAAGCTGGCCGACCTCGTGGATCGCCTGCGCGGGGTTGGCCAGCGGCAGCGCCGCGACGGCTTCGCGAATCGATTTTTCGCCTGTCCGTTGCGAACGTCCCGGCGGCAGGCGCGCCGGCAAATCTTCAATCAAGCGCTGGTAGTTATCCATCGCGGCTTCGAACCCCCTGTGGTTTCGGCCCGACACTTGGCGTCGAAACTCTCCCATTCTAGCCTTGAACCGGACAGCGAGGCCGCCGAACATGGGCCCTGTGAAATCAGTCATGCACGGCTCGCGCCAACCCTCGCCCGCGTCGTTCCGTCCGCTGGCGGAGCAGGCCTTGTCGCGCGCGGCGGGCGCCCCGCTCTCCACCGGCAACCGGGTGGACCTGCTGATCGACGCGCGCGCCAATTTCGATGCGTGGCTCGAAGCCATCCGAAGTGCGCGCCACAACATATTGTTTGGAAACTATATTTTTCGCGACGACGAGGTCGGCCGCGAATTCGTGGCGGCCCTGGCGGAACGCGCGGGTGCCGGCGTGCAGGTTTGCGTGCTGCACGATTGGCTGGGCTGCCTCGGCCATGCCCGGTCGCGGTTCTGGCAGCCCCTGCGCGAAGCCGGCGGCGATGTTCGCACCTACAACCCGTTCGATCCCCTGAGCCCGTTCGGCTGGATCAACCGCGACCACCGCAAATTGCTGACGGTGGATGACCGGTTGGGATTCGTGTCAGGCGTTTGCATCAGCGCGGCATGGCTTGGCGACCCCGCGCGCGGCCGCGAACCATGGCGCGACACCGGCGTGGCGCTGCGTGGGCCTGCCGTGGCCGACCTGGTGCGCGCATTCGCGGAAACCTGGGCGGCACTCGGCGATCCCTTGCCGCCACCTTCGGAGGGCGCCATCGAACCCGCGGGCGACGTGGCCCTGCGCGTGATCGCCACGTTGCCGTCGAGCGCCGGCACCTTCCGGATCGATCAATTGATCGCCGCGCTGGCGCGCGAACGGCTGTGGCTGACCGACGCGTATTTCATCGGCGTCGCGCCGTACCTCAGCGCGCTGATGAATGCGTCCTCCGATGGCGTGGACGTGCGCCTGCTGGTGCCGGGCGCGTCCGACATCCCGGCCGTCGCCGCGTTGTCGCGCACGGGCTACCGCGCCTTGCTGGAAGCCGGCATCCGCATCTACGAATGGAAGGGTCCGATGCTGCACGCCAAGACCGCGGTGGCCGACAGCCAGTGGGCGCGCGTGGGGTCCACCAACCTCAACATCGCGAGCTGGGTCGGCAACTGCGAAATCGACGTCGCCATCGAGAACGAAAATTTCGTCCGGCAACTGGCGGAACAATACGAACGCGATCTCGAACACGCCACCGAGATCGTGTTGTCGCGACGCCGCGCGCGACCCGCGACCCCGCCCCCCCACCATGGCCTGCGCGGTCACGGCAGCGCGGGACGCAGCGCAGTCGGCGCGATGCGCATGGCGACCACCCTGGGCGCGGCGCTGGGCAACCGGCGCGTATTGAGCGACACCGAATCCCGTCCGCTGGTGGGCGGCGCGCTGGTGCTGCT
This sequence comes from Rhodanobacteraceae bacterium, assembly GCA_036845145.1. Classification (GTDB taxonomy): domain Bacteria; phylum Pseudomonadota; class Gammaproteobacteria; order Xanthomonadales; family Rhodanobacteraceae; genus 66-474. Next base: position 7,792 of record DAIUEL010000005.1, read on the forward strand.
CGCGATCGCCGCGATCGCCGCGCTGTGGCCGTGGGCACTGGCGTGGCCGTTGGGCGCGCTGGCGGCATGGATCGGCATCAGCCTTGCCGCGCGCTGGCTACGCATGCGCAGCAACCGAAAGCGCGTCTCGCCTGCCACGGCGGTTCCCGATGCCGCCAGCAAGGCAAGGGCCGGTCATGACCACTGACATGTCCGCGCCCGACCCGCGCCGCGTGCTGACGCCGTCCGCGCTCAACCGGCTGGTGCGCGAACTGATCGAAGGCGCGCTGCCGATGGTCTGGATCGAAGGCGAGCTGTGCAACTTCACGCGCGCCGCGTCCGGGCACTGGTATTTCTCGCTGAAGGACGCTGCCGCCGAAGTGCGTTGCGCGATGTTCGCCCGCGAAAACGGGCGGCTCAAGTTCCGGCCCGGCAACGGCACGCGGGTGCTGGCGCGCGCGCGCGTCAGCCTGTACGAGGCACGCGGCAGCTTCCAGTTGATCGTCGAGCAGATGGAAGACGCCGGCGAAGGCGCGCTGCGCCGCGCGTTCGAGCAGCTCAAGGCGAAACTGCAGGCGGAAGGCCTGTTCGACCCAAGCCGCAAGCGCACGCTGCCGGCGTTTCCACGCCGGATCGGCGTGATCACCTCGGGCAGCGGCGCGGCGGTCCGCGACGTGCTGTCGGTGGCGCGCCGGCGCTTCGCGCTGACCGAAGTGCACGTGCTGCCGGTACTGGTGCAAGGCACGGAAGCACCGGCGCAGATCGCGGCGATGCTGCGCAGGGCGGCGCAAGCCGACCATTACGACGTGCTGCTGGTCACCCGCGGCGGCGGTTCACTGGAAGACCTCGCGGCGTTCAACGACGAAGCGGTTGCACGGGCGATCGCGGAGAGCCCGGTCCCGGTAGTCTCGGCGGTCGGGCACGAGGTCGATTTTTCGATCAGCGATTTCGTCGCCGACCTGCGCGCGCCGACGCCTTCCGCCGCGGCGGAATTGATCCTGCCCGACGGCGATGCGCTGGCCCGGATGCTGGCCCACCTCGACGGTCGTCTGCGGACAGGTTGGCGGCGTCGCGCACAAGACCTGATGCAGCGACTCGACCATCTCGCGACGCGGCTCAACACCCAGCGGCCGCAGCAACGTCTCGCGATGGAACGCGAGCGCATGGCTGCGCTGCGCGAGCGCCTGCTGCGGGCGCAAGCCTTGACGCACGAGCGCGCAACGGCACGCCTGGCCCGCGCCCGGATGCGGCTGTTGTCCCGGCACCCGCAGGCGCGCCTGCAACAACTGGCGCAGCGCAACGCAGACCTGCAACGGCGGCTCGTTGCCGTGTGGGGACGTTGCAGCGAGCGGCGCCGGCAACGGCTGGCCGAACTTGCGCGCGCCTTGCATGCGGTCAGCCCGCTCGACGTGTTGAAGCGCGGCTATGCGATCCTCTTCGATGAATCGGGAAACGTACTGCGCTCGGCGCGGAACGTGGCGCCCGGCGCACGCGTGCATGCGCGGCTTGCCGATGGCGAACTGCCGTTGCACGTGGACGACCGTGATTGAATGCATTTGCCGACATGCACGGTTCCGACACGGTGCGTTCCCGACAATCTGCAGCCTGAATCACCTCTCAGGAGACCGCGATGGCGAAGACGCCAAAACTGAAACCGCGCTATCCCTATTACCTCGCCAACAAGCCGGTGCAGGCGAATGCCGACTTGCCGGTGCTCGACAAATATTCCGGCAAGGTCGCGACACGCGTCGCCATGGCGGACGCGAAGGCGATCGAGCAGGCGATCACCGCCGCCGCAAAAGCCGCAGCGCCCATGGCCGCGCTGAAGCCGTACCAACGCCGCGCGGTGCTGGAGCACTGCGTAGAAAGCATGCGCAAGCGCAAGGACGAACTCGCCTACGCGCTGTGCGTCGAAGCCGGCAAGCCGATCAAGGATTCGCAAGGTGAAGCCGAGCGCCTGATCGATACCTTCCGGATCGCCGCCGACGAATCCACCCGCCTCGACGGCGAGATCGTCAATCTCGAAATCTCCGAGCGCACGAAAAGCTACCGCGGCTTCGTCAAGCGCGTGCCGATTGGCCCCTGCTCGTTCATCACGCCCTTCAATTTTCCGTTGAACCTGGTCGCGCACAAGGTCGCACCCGCGATCGCGGCCGGTTGCCCGTTCGTGTTGAAGCCGTCGGAGCGCACGCCCATCGGCGCGCTGATCATCGGCGAGGTGCTGGCCGAAACCGACCTGCCCGAAGGCGCATTCTCGATCCTGCCGTGCCGGGTGGAAAACGCCGACCCATTCATCGAGGACGAACGCCTGAAGCTGCTGTCGTTCACCGGCGGCCAGATCGGCTGGGAACTGAAGGCACGCGCCGGCAGGAAGAAGGTGGTGCTGGAACTCGGCGGCAACGCCGCGTGCATCGTCGATGCCGACCAGAAGCCGCGCCTCGACTTCGTGATATCGCGCCTGGTCTCGGGCAGCTTCTACCAGTCCGGACAAAGCTGCATCGGCGTGCAGCGCATCCTCGTGCATGCGTCGCTGTATGACGAAGTAAAAAAGCGCTTCGTCGCCGCCACCAGGAAGCTGAAGGCCGGCGATCCGAAGAACCCGGAAACCTTCCTCGGGCCGATGATCGACGAAGCCGCCGCAAAACGTCTGGAAGGCTGGATCGCGGAAGCTAAGAAGGCCGGGGCGAAAATCCTGTGCGGCGGCAAGAGGAACGGCAGCATGCTGGACGCGACCGTGCTCGAAAACGTGCCGCATGCAGCCAAGCTCAGTTGCATGGAAGCCTTCGGCCCGGTTGCCATGCTGGAACCGTTCGACGATTTCGATGCGGCGCTCGCCATCGTCAACGAGTCCGACTACGGCCTGCAGGCCGGGGTGTTCACCGACAACCTCACGCACGCGATGCGCGCGTGGGACACGCTGGTCGAAGGCGGCGTGGTGGTCGGCGACATCCCGAGTTTCCGGGTGGACAACATGCCATACGGCGGCGTGAAGCTCTCCGGTTTCGGCCGTGAGGGCATCCGCTACGCGATCGAGGACATGACCGAGCGCCGGTTGCTGGTGATCCGCGACCCGTGAAGGGTCGCCCGTCGCGCTGCTTCAACCGGCGTTGCGGTGATGCCGTCCCACGCGCGGGAAAGACCCGCCCGGCAGGCGCGGGCCACCTGCGACCTGCCGGGCGTCCGTGCGCTGGTCCAGCATCGCCTCGAATGCGTCGCGGGGCATTGGCCGCGCAACGAGGTAACCCTGGAAGGCATCGCAACCTTGCGCCATCAGGAAATTGCGCTGCGCCTCGGTTTCCACGCCTTCGGCGATCACGTCCAGGCCCAACCCCCGCCCCATCCCGATGATGGTTTGCGCGACCATCGCGTCGTTGCGGTCTTCCGGCAGCCGGTCCACGAACGAACGGTCGATCTTCAATTGATCCAGCGGCAGGCGCGTCAGGTAGGCGAGCGATGAATAGCCCGTGCCGAAATCGTCCAGCGAAACCTTGACGCCTAGCGCGCGCAATTCGGCAAGTTTCGCCGCGGTCTCGTGGAAATCCTCCAGCACCGTGGTCTCGGTGATCTCCAGCTTGAGCCGCGACGCGATCGCACCCGTGGTCGACAGCGCGCCACGCACACTGTCCACGAATCCGGCTTGCGCGAACTGCCGCGCGCTCACGTTCACCGCAAGCGACAGGTCGCATAGCGCCGGCTGCCTGGACCACGCGACGAGACAGGCGCAGGCGCGCCGCAGCACCCAGTCGCCCAGCGGGAAAATCAACCCATTGTCCTCGGCGATGGGAATGAAGACGTCCGGCGGCACGCGCTCGCCCGAAGGGCGCGTCCAGCGCAGCAGGGCCTCGGCGCCGATCACTTCGCCGGCGCGATCCACCTGCGCCTGCAGGTGCAGCTCGAAGGTTTCATCGATGATCGCGCGACGCAGGTCCTGCACCAGCGCTTCGTGGTGCACCAGTTCGGCGTGCATCGCGGGCTCGAAGCGGCACACCTGATCGCGGCCCGCGGCCTTGGCGCGATACATCGCCAGCTCGGCTTCCTTGAGCACGGATTCGGGCGTGCCATTGCCCGGCACCAGTTCCGTCCAGCCGATGCTGATGCTGATCGTGACCGGCGTGTCGCCACCCAACTGGAACGGTTCGCGCAACGTCTGGCGCAAGCGTTCGGCCGAGGCCCATGCATCCTCCGGGGTCGCGCCCGGCTGGCCGGCATCGAAACCCGCCAGCAGCGCGAAGGTGCCGCCACTGAAGCGGCTCAACACGAAGCGGTCGTCCTGCAAATGACGAAGCCGTTGCGCGATCAGCGCCAGCAGCGCGTCGCCCGCTGCGTGGCCGCGCAGGTCGTTCACCCGCTTGAAATGGTCGAGGTCGAACATCAACAGCGCGCCGCCGCGTGAATCGCCGTCTTCCAGCAGATGCTGCAGGCGGCCATGCAGAAAGTGCCGGTTGGGAAGGTCCGTCAGCGAATCGAAGAACGTCATGTGATCGACGCTCGCGTGCGCTTCGCGTTCGCTGGTCAGGTCGATCATCGAGCAGATGTAGTGCGTGGCCCTGCCCACGGCATCGGCGACCGCCGACACCACGGCGCGGATCACCTTGGGCTGGCCTTGCCTGACCTGTATCCACTGCTCGCCCTGCCAGATTCCGTCGCGCTGGACCTGTTCCCACATGTGCTGGTGGAAGGGCTCGTCGTGATGGCGCGAGCGCAGCAGCGAGAACGGCTGCCCGATTGCCTGGTCGGGCTCGTAGCCGGTCAGCGAGGCGAACGCACCGTTGACGCGCTGGATCACGCGGTCGGCATCCATCACCATCAGCGCGGCCTGGGACTGGAACGCCACCGCGGCCAGCCGCAGTTCGCTCTCCGTGCGCTTGCGGTCACTGATGTCCTGCGCGTACACAATCACGTATTGCGCTTCGCCATTGGCATCGTGCGTGATCGAGATGTCCAGCAACACCGGGAAACGCCGGCCATCCCGAGTGACCTGCTCGGTTTCGGTCATCGCGTGGTCGAGCTTGTTGATGTCGTCCCGCACCCGCCGCCGCTCTTCCAGCAGGTCTTCCGGATACAGCGCGTCGACCGGCATCCCGACCATTTCCTCGGGCGTGTAGCCGCGCTCGCGGGCAAACGCGGGATTGACCGCTGTGATGCGCTTGGTCCGCGCGTCGAACATGGCCACGGCGAAGGTCGCGTGCTGGAAGGCATGCGCCCACAGCCGCAATCGTTCTTCCGTCTGCAGGCGTTCGCTGATGTCGCGCGCGGTGTTGAGCACGCCGCGCACTTCGCCGTCGCTGGCGTACAGCGGCACCTTGATGACGTCCAGATCCAGCGTGCTGCCGCCCGGCAATGCCAGCGGCAACACCGCTCGCTGGCGCTGCCGGGACTGCAGCACGGCAAGGTTCATCGCCTGCGACGCGCTGGCGAACGTGCCGTTCGCCGCATCCATCGCCTGCGCGGCGGTGTACCCGATCATCTTCTCCGGCGGCATTCCGAAGACATGCGTCGCCCGCTCGTTGCACTTCAGCAACACGCCGCGGCAGTCGGTCACCCACATCGCGTCGGGGCTGGCGTCGAACAACGCGCGCATGTTGCCCTGCTCCGCACCCAGTTCACGCGTGCGGCGGGCGACACTGCGGCGCAGCGTCCACACCCAGAACATCATCAGCGCAATCAGCGCCACGGTGATCGCCAACGCGATTCTGGCCGTGTACAAATAGGACTTGAGCGTGGCGGGATGTTCCAGCCAGCGCGCTTGCAGCCTGGCTCGCTCGTCTGGCGTGATCGATGCCATGCCGCGCTCGACGGCGTGCAGCATCGACAGGTTGCCCTTGCGGACGCCCCAGCGCGGCTCGCCGGTGTAAAGCACGAATGCCCGGTAAAACCGGGTGCGCGCGTCGTCCCGATACAGGTAGTAATCGGCCGGATATTGGTCCATGCAGAAGATGCGCAGGCTCCCCTGCACCGCCGCGTCGACCAAATCCTCGTAGCTGCCGTACTGTTGCAGGTATCGAAGGCCCATCGACTGCAAGCGCTCGGCGCACGCGTCACCACGCAGTACGCCAACGGGGAAACCCCGCAGGGTGGCCACGTCCCGCACGCCACGAATCCCCCGTTCCACGTAGATGCCGACCGGCTGCGAGGCGTATGGTCGGGAAAAATCGTATTGCGCCTCCCGGGCGGGGGTGCGGTAGATCATGTCGATCACGTCGGCGCGCCCGGACAGCACGGCCTGCTGGGCCGCCTCCCAATCCATCGGCAGAAGCTCGACGCGGATGCCGGTGTGGGCCTGGAACAGGCGCCACATGTCGGCTTCGTAGCCCTGGGCCTTGCCATTTCCGTCCAGGAACTGGAACGGCGGGTAATGGCGGGCGGTCGCCACGCGGATGATTTCCGGTCGGGCGCCATGCGTTCCGGTCGACGCGGCGGAATCGAACGCTCCCGCAGCCGTGACGACGGCCGCGACGGCAGCCGCGAGCACGATCGCAGTGAAACCCCGAATGATCCCTCCCATGTACCTGGAACTCCGTTTGGTCATGCGCCACCCCTGTCTCGGACAATCGGCGCGTGGCGAGCCTTGTGTCTCTTGCACAAGCGATGCCAGCCCGGTGCCCCGCACCCATGCCGATCCGCCTCGAACCGACCCGTACTGCTGTATCGGCCGATTCGGAAAATCATTGATGATGATTTCCGTCCAGCGCGTCCCGACTCCAGCCATTCCCGGGAAACATCCGCAAACGGCTGTATCACCGGTGATTTATCCGAACCGCTTTGCGCGGCAACGGGCCTGGACCCGGAACCCGGTGCCGACTCGCGTTGAACTGGCCGGCCTGGCCCCCACTTCGTGGCGATGACCCGATCAGACGATTCCGGCGCAACGCGCCCCACCCGCCAGCTCGCCGCGCTTGGTGCGCTGTGGCCCTACATGCGCCGGCACCGCGCGCTTGCCGCCGGCTGGCTGTTCTTCCTCGCGTTGTCCTCGGCCGCGACGCTGGCCTTGCCGGTCGCGGTGCGGCACATGATCGACCGCGGGTTCGCCAGCCATGACGCCACGCTGGTCAACGGCACCTTTCTGCTTTTGTTCCTGCTGGCGCTGGTGCTGGCGATCGCCACCGCGGCACGCTACTTCTGCATCAGCCTGTTGGGCGAGCGCGCCATCGCGGCACTTCGCGAAATCCTGTATTCGCGCCTGATCCGGCTGGATGTCGCCTTCTACGAGAAAACCCGGGTCGGCGAACTGATTTCGCGACTCGGCACCGACACCGAAGTGGTGCAGACGCTGATCGGCTCCAGCATTTCCATCGCGCTGCGCAGCGTGGTGATGGTGATCGGCGCGGCGGCCCTGATGGTCTGGACCAGCCCGCGCCTCGCAGGCCTGACCGCTTTGGTGATTCCGGTGGTGATCGTGCCGATCGCGCTGTACGGGCGGCGACTGACCAAACTCTCACGCAGCAACCAGGATCGCATCGCCGACACCAGCGCAATCGCCAATGAAACCCTGAATGCGGTGCACGCGGTGAAGGCTTATGCGCGCGAGGGCATCGAAAGCGCGCGCTATGGCGATGCGGTTGGGCGGGCATTGCGGGCCGCGCAGAAGCGCATCGGCGCACGCGCCGTCCTGACCGGTGGCGTGATCGTGCTGATTTTCGGCGCCATCACGCTGGTGCTGTGGGCTGGCGCGCGCGACGTGCTGGCCGGCTCGATGGATGCGGGTTTACTCAGCCAGTTCGTGCTCTATGCCGTGATGGCGGCCGGTTCGGTGGGCGCGCTGGGCGGCGTGTGGGGCGACGTGCTGCGCGCGGCGGGCTCGATGGGACGGATCAGCGAATTGCTGGGCGAGCACCCGTCGATTGCCGATCCGGCGCAGCCGACGCCACTGCCGCAACCGTCGCGCGGTGCGATCGCGTTCGAGCATGTCGAATTCCATTATCCGTCACGCCCGGACACGCCCGCGCTGCACAACTTCACCTTGCGCATCCATCCGGGCCAGACGGTCGCGCTGGTCGGGCCGTCCGGCGCCGGCAAGAGCACCGTGTTCAACCTGCTGCTGCGTTTCCACGATCCGCAGCGCGGACGGATCACGCTGGACGGCGTGGACCTGCGCGCATTGAAACTCGACGAACTGCGTGGCGCCTTGGCGCTGGTACCCCAGGAAACCGTGATCTTCGGCGCCAGCGCCGCCGACAACATCCGCTTCGGACGCGCCGACGCGGCCGACCACGCGGTGCAGGCGGCGGCGCGCGACGCCGAAGCGTTCGGCTTCCTGAGTGAGCAGCCCGACGGTTTCGACACCCAGCTCGGCGAGCGTGGCGTGCGGCTTTCGGGTGGGCAGCGCCAGCGCATCGCGATCGCCCGCGCGATCCTGAAAGACGCGCCGGTGCTGTTGCTGGACGAGGCAACTTCGAGTCTGGACGCGCAATCCGAAGCCGCGATCCAGGCTGCGCTGGAACGCGCCGGCCGCGGCCGCACCACGCTGGTGATCGCACACCGGCTCGCCACCGTACAGCGTGCCGACCGGATCGTGGTGATGGATCAGGGCCGGATCGTGGCCGACGGCAGTCACGACGAACTGTTGCGCGAAGGCGGACTGTACGCGGAGCTGGCGCGCCTGCAGTTTGCGGCTTAGCTGTGCGATCGTCCATGATCGCTGCGCCACGTATCGGTCCCGCCAGCGAAACCGATACGGGCTCGCACACTCCAGAACGGCCTTCCATGGCCTGACTTCTCACCAAAGCTGTGCGATCGTCCATGATCGCCGCTCCATGGAGCGATCCGTCAACGAAGGCGTTTCAGTTTCCCGCAGCTCCAGAACGGCCTTCCATGGCCTGACTTCTCACCAACAACCGCTTCGAACGGCTGTTGTCGACACCGGCTTCAAGAACTTCGGCGAGTCACGCCGCAGGCGCAGCGGAAGCCGCTTCGCCTTCGCCCGTCACTTCCGAAGCCTGCATGCCCTTGGGGCCCTGCACGATCTCGAACTTCACGCGCTGGCCTTCCTTCAGGCTGCGGAACCCCTGCGCGCGGATGGCCGAAAAATGCACGAACACGTCCGCGCCACCGCCATCGGGCGTGATGAAGCCAAAGCCCTTGGCGTCGTTGAACCACTTCACCGTACCCACTGACATTTGGAAACCCCTCTTCGCAACTATCCATATCGCGGCGCGCACCCGCCGCGGGAACGAGTATCAGGCGGACCCCTGCTGCGCGCAAGCCTGTTTTGTGACGTGCGTCGCTCAACCGGCCAGCAGCGCGTCCACGATGGCCGGTACCCGCCCGGTGGCCGCGGCAAGGTGCGCGTGGATTTCCTCCAGACTGATCGGCGCGTCGGGGTCGGGGCCGCAACCGGCGGCCCAGTTGGCGACCACCGCGATGCAGGCGTACTCCATGCCGCGCTCGCGCGCCAGCGCCGCTTCGGGCATCCCGGTCATCCCCACCAGATCGCAGCCGTCGCGGCGCATGCGCGCGATTTCGGCTCGGGTTTCGAGGCGCGGCCCCTGGGTCGCGCCGTAGCACCCGCCATCGACCACGTCGATCCCTGCCCGGCACGCCGCGTCCACCAACGCGTGCCGCAGCGATTCGGTGTAGGGCTCGCCGAACTCGACGTGCAGCACCGCCTCGCCCTCCGCGTCGCAGAAACTCGAAACGCGATGGGTGTAATCGATCAACTGGTCCGGTATCGCCAGCACCCGCGGACCCATGTCTGCGCGGATACCGCCCACGGCGTTCACGCCGATCACCCGCCGCACGCCGAGTTCATGCAGCGCGTCGATATTGGCGCGGTAGTTGACGCGGTGCGGTGCGAACGTGTGCAGTTCACCATGCCGCGCGAGAAACGCCACACGCCGGCCATGGACTTCGCCGATTGCAATTGCAGATGAAGGCGCACCCCAGCGGGTGGAGACATCGATGCGCTCGGGATTTTCCAGCCCCGGAAACGCATAGACGCCAGTACCGCCGATCACGGCGAGATCGATGGACGAACTTTTCACGACACACCCCCGGCAAACTGCGATGAAGGATCGAGGGGCGAGTAGGGATGGGGCATGCGATAACGCTCCTCCGCGATCCGTAACAACGCAACAGCATCCAACCCCGCCCCCTCACCCCTCATCTCTATCCCCTGCTTCACCCAGCGCATAGATGGCCGGCAGGTTGCGCCCCTGCCCGTAGTAATCGAGCCCGTAGCCGAACACATAGCGATCGGGTACTTCCATTCCCACGAAGTTCGCCGCCAGGCCCGGTACGCGACGGTCATGACGCTTTTCGCACAGCACCGCGACCAGCACGCGCTTCGCGCCCTCGGCGAGACAATGCTTGCGCAACGCTTCCAGCGTGTAGCCCTCGTCCAGGATGTCGTCGGCAAGGATTACCGTGCGCCCGGCCAGCTTCGCCTGCGGATGGTGCAGCCAGCGCACTTCCCGGCCGACCGTCGCGTTGCCGTAGCGGGTCGCGTGCACGTAATCGAACTCGAGATCGCCGCCGATCGCGAGCGCCAGCGGCGCGGCAAAAAACAGCCCGCCGTTCATCACGGTGAGGAACACCGCGCGTTCGCCCTGCAGCGCTTCACGGATAGCCGCGGCCATGCGCGCGATCGCGGTTTCGATCGCGGCGCGATCGTGGATGCACTCGGCGCGCGGCAACACTGCAGCAAGCGGATGTTCCGAGGCGCTCATGCCTTGGGCGTTTCCGGCGCGGACAAACTGGCCAGCGCCGCCACGTAGCGCGCATGCTGCGGATCGTCCAGCAGCGCCTCCCAGCCCGGCGCCACGCTGCCGCACAGACTCGCGACCTTGTCACCCGCACACGGTTCGCGGCCGCGCACGGCGTCCAGCGCCGCATCCACCATCGTCGGGTGACACACCAGCACCAGGTCGCAGCCGGCGTCGAGGTGCGCCGTGACGCGCTCGCCGATGCCCCCAGCGGATTCCGCCGCGGCCATGCCGACGTCGTCACTGAATACCACGCCGCCGAATTCCAGGTCGCCACGCAAGATGTCGATCCAGGTTTTCGAATATCCGGCGGCCCGCCCATCGATCGCGGGATAGGTAATGTGCGCGACCATCACGGCTTCGGCGCCGCTGGCAAACCCTTCCACGAACGGCACGAGGTCGGTGCCGCGGATCGCATCCAGCGGACGCGGATCGACGGCCGCTTCGAGATGCGTATCCTCGGCGATCGATCCATGCCCCGGATAATGCTTGAGCGTGGCAGCCATGCCGGCAAGGCGCATCCCGCGCACATAGGCCGAGGCAAGCTCCGCGACGACGTGCGGATCGGCGTCGAACGCGCGCTCGGCGATCACGCGATTGCCGCGTGCCAGATCCACGACCGGCGCGAAGGAAAGGTCGATGCCGCTGGCACGTACCTCGCTCGCCATCACGATCGCATGCATTTCCGCCATCGCGACGGCCGCGTCGCGGTCGCGGTGATACAGCTCGCCGATCCGTGCCAGCGGCGGAAGGCGCGTGAAACCTTCGCGGAAACGCTGCACCGGTCCGCCTTCGTGGTCCACGCAAACGGGGAAGCCATCGCCCCGCAGGCTGCGGATGGAAGCGACCAGCGCCTGCAACTGTGCACGATCCGCATAATTGCGGGTGAACAGGATCGCGCCGCTCACTTCAGGCGCCAACAGGCGCGCCCGTTCGTGTTCGGCGAGTTGCTTGCCTTCGATTCCGATGATCAGCATGCAGCGAGATCCCGTGCAGCACCGGCAGAACCGGAGATCATACGGCATCGCACCGGCGACTCGATCATCTTTCGAACAGCGCGATCGACTCCACGTGCGCGGTGTGCGGAAACATGTCCATCACGCCCGCGGCTTCCAGCCGGAACCCGTGCTCGCGCACCAGCGTGCCGGCATCGCGTGCAAGCGATGCGGGATGACAGGAAACGTACACCACCCGGTGAACCGATTTTCCGGGCAGTTGCTTCAGCAGTTCGTCGGCGCCACTGCGGGGCGGGTCGAGCAGCATCAGGTCCCATTCGGCGCGTGCCCATGCGCTGCCGCGCACATCACCGGCGAGATCGCCGACGTGGAACTCGGCGTTGCCGATGCCGTTCGCCTCCGCGTTGAAGCGGGCGCGCGCCACCAGACCGGCGTCGCCTTCAACGCCGCCCACGCGACCCGCGCGTCGTGCGATCGGCAGGCTGAAATTGCCGAGCCCGCAGAACAGGTCGAGCACGCGATCATCCGGCCCCGGCCGCAACAGATCCAGCGCGTGCTCGATCATCTTCTGGTTGATGCGCGCGTTCACCTGCACGAAGTCCAGCGGCGTGAACGCGAGCTTCAGGTCGAAGCCGCGCAGCGCGTAATGGAGGTCCACAGGACTTCCGTCCAGCGCGTGCACGGTGTCGGTGCCGCCGGGCTGCAGCAGGATCGTGAAACCGTGCGCGCGCCCGAACGCGGCGAGTTTCACGCGGTCTCCATCTGCCAACGGTGCGAGATGGCGAAACACCAGCGCCCGCGCCGCGTCGCCCGCGGAGAACTCGATCTGCGGAATCGCGGCGGCGCCTTCCATGTCGTTCAACAATGCACCGAGCGCGTCGAGGTGCTCGCCTAACGCGGGATCGAGCACGTCGCAATGCGCAAGGTCCGCCACGAAACGCGGATCGCGTTCACGGAAACCGACCAGCGTCTTGCCTTTCTTCGGGACGTGCTTCACCGAAAGCCGTGCGCGCCGGCGGTAACCCCACACGTCCGACGTCAGCGGTTCCAGCCAGCGCGCGGGTTCGACATGCCCGATCCGCGCGAAGTTCTGCGCCAGCACGTTCTGTTTGGCCGCGATCTGCGCCGTCGGCGCCAAGTGCTGCAGCACGCAGCCACCGCACACGCCGAAATGGGGACAGCGCGGCTGGACCCGGTCGGGTGACGCGACGAGGATTTCTTCCGCGCGCGCCTCGTCGAAGTGGCGGTGTTTGCGAACGAGTTTCGCGCGCACCCGCTCACCCGGCAACGCATCGGCCACGAACACCGTCTTGCCGTCCACGTGCGCGACACCGCGTCCATCGTGGGAAAGGTCATCGATCCCGGTTTCGAAGATTGCGTCGCGCGGCGTTTTCATCCGCGCATCTTGCCAGACGTGTCAAGCAGAACCGATCACGGCCCGATGAGCTCGTGATCGGAGCGACTGCAAGTCGTCATTTCTTCTGCCAGTTGCCCGAGGCGTCCTGGTAATACCAGCCCGCGCGGGCGCGGCTGATCCATTGCTTGGCGAACGATTCGCGCATCCGTTGCGCCCATTCCGGATGGCCATTCGCCACCGCGATCTGCTTGTACAAATCCGCACGGTCGGCATTCTCGGCGGCTACCGCCTGCGAGGCCTGTCCGCGCTGCGCCAGCGGAATCTTCGATGCATCACGGATCGCGACGTCGCCATTGTGGGTGAAGCCCACCGCGCCGGAAGCCAGGAGGCCCTTCAGGACCGAATGGAACCGGTCGCGCATGCGCACCTCGATCGCCTGGATCGCCGGCGTCCGGATGTCGAGATTGGGCTGTGACTCGGCCGCATAGGCCGCGGGGATCACCGCATTGAGCACGCGCACCGAAAGCGGCTCCGGCTGTGACGATGATCCGCTGGAGGGCGGCGGCGTGCTGGAGGACGGCGCCGGCGATGGGCCGGACGAATCGGGCCCGATGATGTTGCCGATGACCTTGTCGGCTGCCTGCTGCGCGGCGGCAGCCGGAAAATACACATTGATGGTGACGCAGCCGCCCAGCAGGGCCAGCGAAAAGGCGAGCAGGAAAGCCGACTTGCGCATCGCGTGTCTCCGTTGTCGTGCGGCGGACATCGATTCGCCGATACCACCGCAATGTTGATGTTGCGAGTTTACACGTTCGAGCCGAATGCCCCTTATTTGATCACCGGGCCATTGCCTTTCGTCGCCGACTCAAGGCGGCTCACCAGCGTTGCCCAATCGACTTCGCGCTGGTGGCCGATCACCGTGATGTGCGGCAGGCCGCTGCCTTCGACAATGGTGTAGCCGTTGTCGTCCGCATCCGGATCGGGCGTGATGCCGCCCATCGCGCAGACGCCGTTCACCAGCGTGCAACTCAGTTCGATCCGCGAATAGCCGAAGGTCTTGAACACGCGCAGCGCGATGCTTTGCAGCCCGCCCGCGATGCCGCCGCCGCCGACTTCGGTGAGGCTCTTGATGGCGTGCTGGCTGATCTTGCCGCCGCCGTCGGCCGTCAGCTTGGCCTTGAATGAAACCGGGTTCCAGTTGACCAGTTCGAGCCCGTCGATTTTACCGTCGAGGCGTCCGGTGATTTCGCCGAAGTCGAACACGCCCGTCAGTTGCGCCAGATCCAGTTGCCGCATGTCGATGTTCGCGGCGAGCCGCGGCGTGCTGCCCAGAGGATGCAGCATGCCGAGGTTGGTCACGCTCACCGAGCCGCCGAAGACATCCAGCGACAGACCGCCGCCGAACACCAGCTCGTCGCCGCGGTAGCTCAAGTCCGGCACCGCGCCGCCCAGCTTGCCGCCGAACGCCGGCCAGCCGAACGCCGCGCACAACTGCGGCAAGTCGACGTCGGTGACGGCGAACGCCGCCGACAACTGCCTGGTTTTCCCGACGTCGGGCCGCCATGCGAAACGGTTGAGCTGGAACGACCCACCCAACAACGTGGTCGTCACCGGCGCGCGCAACGTCAACGCCCCGGATGAATCCTCGAGATCCAACTTTGCGGGTCCGAACGCGATGCGGTACATCGCCAGAGCATCCCATTTCAACGTGGTCGCCGGACGCGACGCGTTCGCCCGCCAGTCGATCCCGCCGTCGAGACCGGCGACCGCAAGGCTGCCGCCGTGGCTGTCCATCGAGACGTTCTCGGTGGTCAGCTCGAACGCCTTCAATTCACCATCGTCGAGCTGGAGCGAACCGGCGACGGCACCCGACGTCTCCAATTGCGCGAACCCGGTGAGGTTCTGCACGAAGGTGGTGCCGTAGCGCACATAGGCCGCCGGAAAGGTTGCCGCGAAACGGATGAGGTCGAGCTTCGCGATCGCTCCCTTGCGGTTGAAACCGAGGCTCCCCGACACGCGCAACGCATCGCGATCGTCGAAGTCGAGCGAGTCGATGGCGATACCCGCGGGTCCCGCCGTGGCGGACACGTGCAGGCTGGCGGGATGCGAAGGCAACTGCGCGTACAGCGGCCCCAGCAGCATCTGCCCGCCGCGCAGAGACCCGTCGAACATCGCGCTGGTGGAGATCGGTCCGTTCTCGATCCGAAAGGCCCCGGTGGCATCCAACTTCTGGGCGGCGATGGTGCCTGGCTTGCTGTCGAGCGAGACGCCCGTGACATCGACGCGTCCGGAAATCCGCGTGCCCCCGGTGGCCAGATCCAGCGCCACCGTTCCAGCCACCTCGCCGCCGTTGAGTCGCCCGTCCGGCCACGCCGAGGCCAGCACACCGCGCAACCACGTCAGCGGCAGTGCGGCCAGTGTCATCTGGACGTGCGTGGTCTGGTCCAGCGGCATCAGCGCGCTGAGAACGCTCTTGTCCTGTTGCACGTCCACCGCCAGTGTGCCGCCATCGGGATCGTAGACGATCACCAGGTTGGCGTCGGCCAGCGCGCCGCCGGGCGCGCGCCGGGTCGCCACGTGGCCGGTGAACTTCCAGGCGTCGCCGCCCGCCTGTTGCGGTTCGCCCTTCAGGTCGAGCGCCACGTCGCGCCACCCGAGCGCCGGCACCGATACCTTGTCGGCCTTCAGCGTCAACTGCGGCCGCCCGTCGGTGCCCAGCGACGCATCCATCTGCACGCCGGTGAGCGTGACGCCGGGCAGCGCCAGCGATTCGGCCTGCATGCGCACGGCCGCCCGCGCGCATGCGCACGCGAGCAGCAGACATGCCGCCACCAGGCACTGACGCCAACTTGTCACGGGAACCCTTTTCCGCTATGACTGGCCCGATTGTGCCAGCCCACGTCCGAATGGATGCCAACGAGAGCTTGGGACCTGTCGCCGCCACGCATTTTCGGGTGCTCCTGGCCGAAGACGATCCGGTCAGCCGCGCGTTTCTCGCCGAAGGCATCCGTGCCTGCGGCGCTGAACTCACCGACTGCGGCGATGGCGATGCGGCCCTGCGACTCGCCCGTGCGCAGGCCTTCGATTTGCTGATCCTCGATCACCACCTGCCCGGCCGGAACGGCGATGCCGTGCTGGCCGCCTTGCGCGGTGACTCCGGCGCGGCTTCGCGTTCGGCACCGGCCATCGCCACCACTGCCGCGCGCGACGCGGAGGCCGCGGCGCCGCTGCAGGCGGGGTTCGTCGAAGTACTGTCGAAACCGATGGCGCTCGACACCCTGCGCGATGCGCTGCGCCGGCACGGCTGCGTCACTGACTCGCCGCTCGACGACGAGGGGGCACTGCGCGCTTGCGGCTCGGCGGGCGCCGTGACCCGGCTGCGACGACTGTTTTTCGAACAGGAGCTGCCGAAGGTGCAGGAAGAACTCGACAACGCCGACGACAATCCGCAATCGCTGCGGCCGCTTCTGCACCGACTGGAGGCGTCGTGCGGCTTCTGCGGCGCCCGAAGACTCGCATCGGCCACTGCAACATTGCAGCGCGCGTTGGCGACCGATGTCGATTCGCCCTCCACCCGGACCGCGCTGCAGGGTTTTCGCGACGCGCTCGCGGAAACCCGCGCCAGCCTGCACGCCGCCGTGGAACGCGCCGGCGCGTGACTTCAGCCCTGGCGCAGCGTGCCCGCCAGTACCCGCCACGACTGCAGCCCGCGCTCGCCCACCTGCGTGCCGATCACGGTTCGCATCAGACGTCGCAAGGCAGCCAGGTCCTCCGCATCGGGAAACGTCCCCGTGGCCAGCGCAAGCAACCCGGAACCGCGCACGCGGACGCTGCCCGGATGTTCGCCGGCAGCGACCGGCCCCTCTTCCGGCACGTAGTCGTAAACGCGTGCCGTGTCGATCGCTTCACCCGTGTCGGCGGCCGTCTCCAGTTGCAGCGCGTAACCGATCGTGGCCAACAGGTCGCGCTCGAAACAACGCAACTGCCAGGCCAGCGACGGCGCATCAGCCAGACCGTCCAGCAATTCCCCGTAACGATCGAAGAGATGCGGGTGCGGATCGCTGCGCGCGGTCAACCGCACCAGCAATTCGTTGACGTACATCGCCGACAGCAAGGCGTCGCCGCGAAACGCGTGCGGCGCGCCTGCCGCTTCGACCGCCGCCAGGGTTTGCAGTTCGCCGCGGCCGCTCCAGTCCATGCGCAGTGCCTGCAACGGTTCCAGGGCGGAGCGCGACAGGCGTGCGCGCGCGCTGCGCACGCCGCGCGCAACCAGGCCCACGCGCCCGAAATCACGCGTGAAAGCCTCCAGCAGCAAACTGGTTTCGCGCCATGGCCGGACGTGCAGGACGTAGGCGGGTTGCTGGGTGATGCGCATGGCGATTGGGGACGAGGGACGTGTAGTGAGGGCGCGCCACACGGCGCTGCCGCAGATTGTCACCCTGCGAGGTCATTCAAGGTGCACTCTCGCCACGCCTCATCCCTGGTCTATTCATACCCGAACTGCCGCAGCGCCGCCTCGTCGTCGGACCAGCCGGCACGCACGCGCACCCACAGCTTCAGGAACACCTTGCGGCCGAGCAGTGCCTCGATGCCGCGCCGCGCCGCACTGCCGATGGCCTTCGCACGGCGTCCGCCGGCGCCGATCACGATGGCCTTCTGGCCTTCGCGCTCGACCCACACCACCGCATGGATTTCGGCAACGCCATCGGGGCGGTCCTCGAAGCGTTCGACCTCGACCGAAGTCGCGTACGGCAATTCTTCACCCAACTGTCGCATCAATTGCTCGCGCACCAATTCGCCAACGAGGAACCGTTCGCTGCGATCCGTGAAGGTATCCGTCTCGTAACGTGGCTCGCCCTCCGGCAGACGCACCAGGATCGCGCGCTCGAGTTCAGCGAGGCCCGCACGTTTCTGCGCGCTGACCATGAACACCTCATCCCATGCCCGGTCACGCGCAAGGCTTTCCACGAACGGCAGCAATTTCGCCTTGGTCGCGACGCGATCGACCTTGTTCACCACGAGCAGGCGCGGCATGTCGCGTTCGGCAAGCGCGGCGTGCACCGCGGCATCTTCGTCGTCCCAGCGTTCCGCCGCCACCACCTGGACGGCAAGGTCGGCATCGGCGATGGCCACGTGCACCGCGCGATTCAGGCTGCGGTTGATCGCGCGCTTCGCGTCACGATGCAGCCCCGGCGTATCGAGGTAGAGGATCTGACCGTCCGCGGAATTGGCGATGCCGAGGATGCGCTGGCGGGTGGTGTGCGCGCGCGGCGTCACGATGGAAAGCGGCGCGTCGATCAGCGCGTTCAGCAGCGTGGACTTGCCGACGTTCGGGCGGCCGACGATCGCAACACTGCCGCAGTGGAATGAATGGCTCATTGAAACCCACGTCTCATCAGGAACAAATACTCGGGTTGTATCGAGAGCTTCGGCATCAATTCAAAAGCATCGGACGCGGATTTACGCGGATCGACGCGGATAGAGCAAGTTTATGATCTATCCGCGTTCATCCGCTTTTGTCCGCGTCAAAAAAGCTTCTTCCGGGAACGAACAGCGCCGGGCCCGTCATGGCACTGCGGATGCATCGAGACTTGCAAGCGCCGCCTCCGCCGCCATCTGCTCGGCGGCTCGCCGGCTGCCGCCGCTGCCTTCGAAGCGCGCCGCACGCGGCTGGTCGATCGCGCACACCACGTCGAATATCCGCGCATGCTCGTCGCCGCGTTCGGCCAGCAACTCGTAGCGTGGCAACGGCAAGCCCCGGCCCTGCAGCCATTCCTGCAGGCGCGTTTTCGGATCCTTTTGCGGAGGTCCCACCTCGGCAAGCGGCTTGGCGAAGACCGCATGCAGCCATTCGCGGCACGCGATGTAGCCGCCGTCGCGGTAAATCGCCGCCACCAGCGCTTCGAATGCATCCGCAAGAATGGAATCGCGCCGGAACCCGCCGCTCTTGAGTTCGCCCGAACCCAGCTTCAGCGCATCGCCCAGCCGCAATCCCCGCGCGCGCTCCGCCAGCGCGGGCTCGCTCACCAGGTGCGCGCGCAGTCGCGAGAGTTCGCCCTCGCTGGCACGCTCGCGTGCGTCGAACAACATTTCGGCGACCACCAGGTTCACCAGCGCGTCGCCCAGGAATTCCAGCCGCTCGTTGTTGGGGCGGCCCGCGCTGCGATGGGTCAGGGCAAGTTCCAGCAGGGACTCGTCGGTGAAGTGGTAACCGAGCTTCACGTCACTGTTGCACTTGCATCTTCAGCGGCACCGATTTCTCGAAATGCACCAGGAAGTCGATGTTGTAGATCCACGGAATCTTCTTGTCGTACTTGACCTGCAGCAACGATCCGCCACCCGGCGCGGTGACGATGTGCACGGCCTCGGCACCCAGCGTGTCGTCGTCCACGTACTGGAAGCTGCCCTTGAAACCGAGGTCCGCGCGAATCTGTTCCGGCGACTTGCTGGCCGTGTCTGGTTCCGAGGCGACCTGGTTCATGGCTTTGACCACGCCCATGTACTCGATGTATGGAGGAACCAGCTTCATCGCCGTGTAGCCGAAAAAGGCAAGGATGACCAGGATGATCACGAACCCGATCAGGGTAATGCCCGATTGACGTTTCATGGAGTCGCCCCCTCGCACTCGATTGAGAATGGTTCCAGTCAGCCCGTCCGCGCCGCAACGAGGACACCCCCATGGGGTTCCGCGGGACGGCAAGAGCTTAATGCAACTTGCCGAAAGCGCGCACGGCAGACGGAGCTGCCTTGTCATTTCGTGACCTGCTTCCGCGGCGCCAGCGGCAATTCAAGATAACTCGGATGCCGCGGATCGAGATGCACGGAGAAAGTCGCGATACGCGCGTCCCTGGCGGTTTCGTAGCCGATGCGTCCGCCGGAGTTGTAGTTCTTCTGGAGGTCCGGGACGTTCAGCGGCGCCAGCACCACGCGCAGGCGCGTGCCCTTCGGCAGTTCACGGACGGTGAAGTAGAAACCGTCGAAGCGCCACGGCTCGATCGCGTTGGGCGTGGCGAACCGCGGGTTGTCCATGCCATGGCGAAAGCGCGCACGCACCATATCCTGGCCCAGCACCAGCGTTCGGCCGTCCGGCAGGATCGCGTCCACTTCCGCGCCGACGTCGCCATCGGGTGTATCCAGCGAAATGTTCGCAAGCAGCTGCATCGCACCGGCCAGCGTGATCGACTCCGGCAGCCGCTCGCTGACGTAGACCAGCCGATCCGTCTTGAATGGCTCGGCAGAGTGTACGAGGTAATCGTCGGGCTGATCTTTCAGCAGATCATCCGCGGGCAACAGTTTCAGCGGGTCGTCCGTGAACGTGTCGGCCGGCTGCTCGCCGGGTCGCGTCGTCGTCAGAAACCCGGCATGGAACACGTCGTGCGCATCGCTGTCCGGAGAGGACAAATACAGCCGCAGTGCGTGGTCGGACAAGTCATCCAGCGAATCGGCATGACGCCATTCATCCGCGCCCATCACGTAGTAATTCACGCGGTGGCTCAGGATGACCGGGCGCTTGCCACCCTTCAGGACCCAGTTGAAGAAATCGACGTGGAGTTGGTCGATGTCCAGTACCGATTTCTTGTCGAAGGTCAGGCCGCCGAGTTTCTCCTGCGGATGCCGCGTGCCGGGGTGATCCCACGGGCCCACCAGCAGATAGAAATGCTGTTTCGCGTTGGCCGAGGCGTTCGCCATGAATTCGCGGTAATAGCGCAATGCGCCGGGCTGGTCGCCATCGAAGTAACCGGTGATCGTGAGGATCGGGATGTCGATGGATTTGTAATCCTCCGGCTTCGGGTTGTAGTGCGCCCAGTAACCGTCGTAGCTCGGATGATCCAGCCACTCGAGGAACGCGGCGCGATTGGTGCCGGCGAGATCGGCAAGCTGGTGGAACGGCTGGTTGTGTTCGTAGGCATCCACGAAGCGCGACTGCCAGTACTTCCGGTCACCGAACAGACTGTCCTGCCCGGTCTGGCCACTGGTCAGCGCAAGCCACTGCGCCGCATAACTCAGGAAAATGCCTTTCGGCTGCGGGTAATCCCAGCCGGGATACACCGCCGCGGTCGGCACCGCCGCCGCAAGATGTGCTGGATGCTGTGCAAGGATCTGCCACTGGTCCATGCCGCGATACGAGCCGCCACGCGTCACCACGCGGCCGTCGCACCACGGCTGTTTCGCCAGCCACGCGATGAGGTCGGCGCCGTCCGGGCCATTGCCGTAGAGCGGCGTGAACTTGCCCTCGGACGTGCCGCGCCCACGCACGTCGACACTTACGTAGACGTAGCCGTTTTCGGCAAACTTGACGGCGCGATCCTGGGTTTCATCGGAGATGTACGGCGTCAGTACCAGCACGACCGGCAAGGGCTTCTTCTGGTCCGCCGGACGCCAGATCGTCGCGGCCAGCTTCACGCCATCGCGCATCGGGACCATGTGGTGCAGATCGACCACCACGTTTTCGCCGACCGTCTTCGCGTTCGCCTGCGAAACGACCGCGCACACCGTCACGATCGCCAGCAGCCCGCTGGCGAGAATCCTGCGAACTCGTTGCATAATGGCCTCCCGTCGATGCGTGCGTCCATTGGTGCACGCGTCGTGCGCCGCGTCCATCCCTCGAAGGTCATGGATCAGGCGACGGAAAACTATTGCAGCACCGTCCCGATGCGGTGCCAATCGGCCAGGCTGAACCAGATGAAGAACGCCTTGCCGGCCAGGTTCTGCTCCGGCACGAAGCCCCAGAAGCGGCTGTCGGCGCTGTTGTCGCGATTGTCGCCCATCGCGAAGTAGTAGCCCTGCGGCACCTTCCATTCGCAGCCGCCGTCAGCCGTCACGGTGCCACCGGAGCCGATGCAGTTGTAGGACTCGACGTACCTGAATTGCAGCGTGGAATGAGTGACCCCGTCCAGTTCCTCCGTGTACAGATGCACCGGTGATACGTTGGGGTTTTCTTCGATCTGGATGCTGATCTTGTCGGTGCCGTGGTATTCGCCGACCAGCGTTTGCGGCACGGGCTTGCCGTTGATGGAGACATCCTCGCCGACCACCTTGATGGTGTCGCCGGGCAAGCCGACGATGCGTTTGATGTAATCCTCTTTGGGGTTCAGCGGATAGCGGAACACGGCGATGTCGCCACGCTTCGGTTCGCCGGTGTCAACGATCTTGGTATTGGTCACCGGCAGGCGCAGGCCGTAAGCGAACTTGTTCACGAGCACGAAATCGCCGACCAGCAGCGTCGGCATCATCGATCCCGAGGGAATCCGGAACGGTTCCAGCAGGAACGTGCGAAACAGCAGCACCGCCAGGATCACCGGGAAGAACGAGCGCGCGTAATCGACCAGCACCGGCTCGTGCGGCTTGAGGCCACCCGCCGCCGCGCGCTCCCGGCGGCGGCGCGCGAACGCAACGCGATCGACCAGCCAAATCACGAAGAACGCGGCGGTGACCAGCACCAGGGCCAGCGCGAAATCCGAAGTCCTGTACCAGATGTAGAGACAGATGGCGATGATGGCCACCAGCACCACGGTCCCCAATGCGTCTTTCTTCACTGCGTAGTCCTTGGATCGCGCGCAAGGCGCGGTTCTGCATCTGTCGCAATCGTCATTTCCGCTGCCGCGAAAATCCAGTGACTTTCGTCATCCCGGCAGCGCCGAACCGCCAGGCAAACCGGTCGGGCTGAGCACAGCGAAGCCCGAAGTCGTGCGGATACCGTGTTGGGCTCCATTGCATTCAGCCCAACCTACCCGATTCGTCGTTCCTGTGCCGACCGAAGGCCGAAACCCGGAATCTGCTTTTACCGAGACCGACTCGGGCAAAATCACAATACAAGGCCGGATCGAGCCGGCTTCATTGACGAGGCCCAACGTCGTGCGATGCCATGTTGAGCTTCATTGCACCCAGCCCAACCCACCCTGCTCTTCGATTCCCGATTCCCGGCTTCACTCACTTGTCCGTCCGCAGCACGGCCAGGAACGCTTCCTGCGGGATCTCGACGCGGCCGACCTGCTTCATCCGCTTCTTGCCTTCCTTCTGTTTCTCCAGCAATTTCTTCTTGCGGCTGACGTCGCCGCCATAGCACTTGGCCAGCACGTTCTTGCGCAGCGCCTTCACCGTGGAACGCGCGATGATCTGAGCCCCGACCGCGGCCTGGATCGCCACGTCGAACATCTGCCGCGGGATCAGTTCGCGCATCCGTTCGACCAGGTCGCGGCCACGCCGGTCGGCGTGCGCACGATGCACGATCAGGCTGAGCGCGTCCACCCGGTCACCGTTGATCAGCACGTCCACGCGCACGAACGGACCCGCTTCGAAACGATCGAAGTGATAGTCCATCGATGCGTAGCCGCGGCTGACAGACTTCAGGCGATCGAAGAAATCCAGCACCACTTCCGCGAGCGGCAACTCGTAACTGATCCGCACCTGGCTCGCCAGATACTGGATGGAACGCTGCACGCCGCGTTTTTCCTCGCACAAGGTGATCACGTTGCCGACGTGTTCGGGCGGCGTCAGGATGTCGGCGACGATGATGGGCTCGCGGATTTCCGCGACCGCCGGCGATGCCGGCAGCTTGGCCGGGTTGTCCAGCAGCATCACCTCGCCATCGCTCTTCAGCACCTCGTATACCACCGTCGGCGCGGTGGTGACGAGGTCGAGGTCGTATTCGCGCTCGAGGCGTTCCTGCACGATTTCCATGTGCAGCATGCCGAGGAAGCCGCAACGGAAACCGAAGCCCATCGCTTCCGACGATTCCGGCTCGAAGAACAGCGCGGCATCGTTGAGACGCAACTTGTCGAGCGCTTCGCGCAGTGCCGGGAAATCGTCGGACGCAACCGGAAACAGCCCGGCGAAAACGCGCGGCTGCATGTGCTGGAAGCCCGGCAGTGGTTT
>DAIUEL010000005.1:31758-35287 GCA_036845145.1 Rhodanobacteraceae bacterium
TAGTTGTCGAACCACGAATCGATGATCAGCGCCTGCAGCTTGTCGGTGTCGCGCGGTTTCGGCGGCGGGATGCGCGCGACGATCGCTTCCAGCACGTCGCGCACGTTCTCGCCGGTCTTGGCGCTGATCGCGACCGCGTCGGCGGCGTGGATGCCGATCACCGCCTCGATTTCTTCCTTAACTTTCGGAATGTCGGCGGTCGGCAGGTCGATCTTGTTCAGGACCGGCACGACTTCCAGGCCCATTTCCACGGCGGTGTAGCAATTGGCAACCGATTGCGCTTCCACGCCTTGCGCGGCGTCGACCACCAGCAGCGCGCCCTCGCACGCCGCCAGCGAGCGCGAGACTTCGTAAGAGAAATCCACGTGGCCGGGCGTGTCGATGAAGTTCAGTTCATAGACCTGGCCATCGCGCGCCGTGTACGGCAGCGACACCGAACGCGCCTTGATGGTGATGCCGCGCTCGCGTTCGATCGGGTTGTCGTCCAGCACCTGCGCTTCCATCTCGCGCTCGGTAAGGCCGCCGCAGATCTGGATGATGCGGTCGGCCAGCGTGGACTTGCCGTGGTCGATGTGGGCGATGATGGAAAAGTTGCGGATCTGCTGCATGGCGCGCGGCGTCGGCGCCTGGCGGCGCAAAACCGCGATTATCGCATGACAAGAACCTGAAACTCGGGCCGACCGACCGACATCCGTGCTTTTTCCACCGGCCATCCACGGCTTGGCCATCATGCCATGCGCTTCTTCAACCCCCTTGAGTAAAGGAGGTGGCCGACCGGCGTTGCCGGTCGGCCGGAGGTTGTGGAAGTCTGTTCAGTCTCGCGCGAAACGATCGCTTCCAAATCCAACACAATCCCTTACATCTGCGCGAACTTGAAGGTCGCTCCGCTCGGATCGACTGCCGCCTTGACCGCCGCTTCGTCGGCCTTGTCGCCGATGAACAACACCACCACGCCCTTGAAGGAGCCCGGCGACGCCTGCTTGAACGCGTTCTCCAGCACCTTCGCGGTGGTCGCCGAGTTCGGGCCGCCCGCGGCCACCATGTTGCCCGGCAACACGGTCGCGGCAACGACCGTGTCAATCTGATCCTGGACCCGGCCCAGGGTTTCTTCCGCGGACGAAGCACTGGCCGGTTGGGCCGCCGTGCCGGCCGCGCCCGCCGACGCTCCTGCTGCCGCGACCTGGACGGGCACGTCGGGCACGAAGTAGACGTACGGCGTGTTGGTGATGTTGCCCATGTTGTCCTGCACGATCTGGGTCAGGTAGGCCTGCCAACCCTTGATGTCGTTGGGATCGGTAGGCTTGGTGGCCTTGGCTTCCGTGTTTGTATTGGCCTGATTGCTGTTGTCGTTGCAGGCGCTGAGACCAATGGTCCCCAGCAGCGCGATGGCGGCGATGAAAAGGAATTTGCGCATGGCGATCACCTCGATGACTTGCGTGGAACGGCGGAACCAGCTCGCCCCCCCGGCTTGCGTCGGTGTTGACGCAAGGCCTTCTGGACAGCCGGATGAACGAAATTGGAAACGTCGCCGCCGAGGCTCGCGATTTCCCGCACCAGCGACGATGAAATGAAACTCCACTCCTCGGCCGGAGTCAGGAACAGCGTTTCGGCTTGCGGAATCAGATGCCGGTTCATGCTGGCAAGCTGGAATTCATACTCGAAATCGGACACCGCGCGCAATCCGCGCAGGATCACGCCCGCGCCGCACTCGGTCACGAAGCGCGCCAGCAGGGTATCGAAGCCGCGCACCTCGACATTGGCCACTTCGGCCAGCGTGGCGCGCGCAAGCGCGACCCGTTCGTCCAGTTCGAACCGCGGCGTCTTGCCGCTGGAACGCGCGACGGCCACGATCACCTTGTCGAACAGCGGCGCAGCGCGCGCGACCAGGTCGCCATGACCGTTGGTGATCGGGTCGAAGGTGCCCGGATACACCGCGATGCGCGGGTTGGATCGGGTTGGCTTGTCGGTCCCCATGACCCCATTGTGCCATCTTGCGGCGCCGCCGTGACAGCGCAGTGCGCATCAGCTTCCACCGAGGTGAAACAGCGTGCCGCGCACCGCGCCCGCGTCGCGCTGCCGGTGCAAGCGCCAGCGTTCGGGAACTTCCCACGCATCGCCGACCCCGGATTCCACGTACACCCACGCGTCCGGCGCAAGCCAGCCGTGTGCATCGAGCAGCGCTGCGGCGTGCGCCCACAGCGCCGAGCCGAACGGCGGATCGACGAAAGCGATGTCGAATTTTTCCGGTGCTGGCGTGGCCAGTGCGCGCAGTGCATCGACGTGCCCCACGGTCGCGGCATCCTGATGCAGGCGCGCAAGATCCGCTTCGATCGCCTGCGCCTGCGCACGATCCTGTTCGAAAAAGACCGCGCGCCGTGCGCCGCGTGACAAAGCTTCGAAGCCCAACGCACCAGTGCCGGCAAATGCATCCAGCACGCACGCGCCGTCGATCACCGGCGCCAGCCAATCGAACACCGTCTGGCGAAGCCGCTGCGGCGTCGGACGCAGACCCGGCAACGTCGGCACGCTCAACCGCGATCCGCGCAGCCGACCGCCAATAATGCGGACGTGCCCCGGCGGCGCCGTGCCTTGATGTCGTTTCCCCATACGCCCTATCCGAAGCCGCTGTTGTGAAAAGTCAGGGCAGGAAGCCCGTTCGGGGGTTGGCGATCGCCGCGCCTTTCAGGAGGCCGCAAGAATCGTTGCGCCGCTATCACGAATGATCGCAAGAAAATAGTCAGGCCATGGATGGTCGTTCTGGTGTCGACGACCGCCATACCTTCAGGGTGCGGCAAGAATTGCCGCGCCGCGATCATGGATGATCGCAAGAAAAAGCCCATTCTGGTGTTTCCCCGAAGCACAACTGTCGCGCTGGCATCAACCTGACTACTGCCGCGATCAAGGATGATCGCATTAATGAACCCGGTGTTAGCATTTCCGCCTGCAATACCCCAAACGTGAACCCGATGCCGAGTCTCTGGAACAAACTGGCCGGCCGCAAGCCGCGCCCCGAGCCGCCGCCGACGCCCGACGCATCCCCCGCGGCCCAGGATGAAGCGTCCGGACAGCCGAGCATACCGGCCCGGCACGAACCCGAGGTGCCGGCCACGGGATCGGCGCTGCCGAACATCGCGAGCGGTCCGGATGACCTGCTTGCGCCGGCACAGTCGATCCCGTCTCGCCGCAGTTGGCGCGACCGGCTTGCATCCGGTGGTTTCGCCCGCGGATTGTCGTCGCTGTTCGCGCGCAACCCGGTGTTGTCCGATGAACTGCTCGACGAGCTGGAAATCACCCTGCTGTCCGCCGACGTCGGTGTCGCCTCCACCAGTGAATTGATCGACGACTTGCGCCGGCGCATGCACAAGCGCGAATTCGCCGATGCCGTTGCGCTGCGCGAAGCCCTGCGCACGCGCCTGGTCGACTTGCTGCAGCCGGTCGCGCAACCGCTCGACGTCGGCACGCGCAAGCCGTTTGTGCTGCTGGTGGTCGGCGTCAACGGCGTCGGCAAGACCACCACCATCGGCAAACT
>DAIUEL010000006.1:0-32608 GCA_036845145.1 Rhodanobacteraceae bacterium
TTCGAACACGCCGACGCGTGGTACGACGAATACCGGCGCGTCCATGAACTGTTTACGCGCTTCGTGAAGGACAAGCAATAAGACAGAAGGGCGCCGCGAGGCGCCCTTCTGTTACGGGCCGGCACCGGGGAGGCGCGCGATCGGCGGCTCGACCGCGTGCATGAGCGTCACGGGTTGCGCTGGATGTAGTACTGCGCCGCCGCGGTGGAATTGAGGGCGTTGGTCAACGGCAGCAACTGGCTCAGGAAGCGATTCCAGCGCGTGATGCCGGCTGTCGAGGCGAAGACCACGTCGCCCGGTTGCACCTCGAACTGGCTGCCCAACGCAAATGCCACCGCCGATTTCGCGTCCAGCTCGTAAACCGTCGCCTTGGCCGCGCCCGAATGCGAGGTGTTGCGGATCACGTAGATCTTGCCCTGGGACGTGATCTGGTTCAGCCCGCCGGCCGCGCCGATCGCTTCGGTCAGCGAGATGTCGGCCGAACTGAAACGTACGACGCGGGGGCGATTCACCTCGCCCATCACGTACACCTGCTGATGATCATTGTAGGGCAGGAAGATGCGGTCGCCTCCCTTGAGGTATACCTCTTGCGCGTGGCCGTCGTGTTCCATCCGGTCGATGTCGAGGTGATAGGCCTGCCCGTCGCGCGTCAACACCACGTCGGAAAGATTCGCGTTGGGATCGTCCACGATCGCCTTGCCCATCGCTTCGCCGAGCGTCAGCGGCACGCCCGTGATCGGCTGCGGGCCGGTTTTGGTGAACGCGCCCTGCAGCACCACGTGCTGGCTGTCGTAACTGAGCACGCTGACATCGACCTCCGGCTTCTTGAGATACGTACTCAACTTGCTCGCGAGGAGCTCGCGCAGTTGTCCGATGGTCTTGCCGGCCGCCTGGACCTTGCCAGCAAATGGGTAATAAATCGAGCCGTCGGCCTGCACCACGCGGCCATTGGCCGCCACCTCGTTCTGGTTGCCCGCGGGCGAGGTGAGTTCCGGATGGTTCCACACGGTGATGTACAGCGTGTCACCCGGTCCGATCTGGTACGCCTGCGGCTGGTACGCGAGCAGCGCGGGCGGAATGGCTCCCGCCGCATTGCCCGCGCCCTCCTGCGCGATCACCTGCGGCGTGATCGGGACCAGATGGACGTAATCGGGATTCGTCTCCGCGGCCCGCACGTTCAGCGAAGCCGTCTGGCCGGGCACGCAGCCCGCCATCACCGCACACGCCATCATCGCCAGCACACAACGCGCGGCACTGACTTTGCGTGCTGCACCCACTCCGTGCGCTGGCACGCGGGAAATCATTCCATCGAGAGTCCGTTGGGGAAATTCCATTTCGGTTCGCCTTGTTTGAAGGTACGGGGGACGCAAAACCGCACATCGCGCGCGCCCAGCCGGAACGACCCACGGCTGCGTGGGACACGCGCGGCACATCGGGAATCTCCGGTCCGCCGCGACGATGCCTGCAACGAACGTCACCGATGACGCCAACGGGCTCGCCGCCAACGTCGTGCCGCGCCGCGCTTTGCGCGCCGGATCGCGGTCGAATGCGCTGCATCCCGCCACGATGCCGGTCCACAGTAGGCCATGTCGATTCGGCCGTGTCCAGCGCATGGGGCTGAATGAAATGCCATTTAGTTTTGTGTCAGAACCGTTATGAAACGCGAATGGATTCGACAAGTTTTTGTATACGCTTGCATTTCGACCATGAATAAATGGCTGTCTATTTCGTGAATGCGTGGATATTCCTGATTCGTACTGAAGTCGTGATGGTTTCGTTCAGCACGTCGTTGCAAGAATCGCAGATTCGAACTCGCCGGCGACGCGCTGCGCATCTGCGCGTTGGACCGCCGCGCACCTCGCGGCCCGCCGCGTGGCACCCCCCAAGACGGTACGCGTCACGGGGTGCCGGAACCGACGGCAAGGAAGCCAAACGGAGCGACACAGGATGAGATCGCAAGCGCATGCCCGAAACACGTTCCAACGACGCGTGCAAGTTCATCTGCAGTTTTCGCTTCCCGCGGAAGATCCCGCATGCGGCGTTCGAATCAGATGGCCCGGGTGAGTCAGGAGGACTCCAATGACGCCTACACAACGACTTGAATACTCGCACCCGGCGTTCATCGACGCGCGCGTGCTGCCGGTCGAACAGAGCGGCGGCGACGACATCGACCTTCGCGCACTGCTTGGCACGTTGATTGACCACAAGCGGTTCATCCTCACGGTAACCGCGGTCTTTTTTCTGGCAGGACTCGCTTATGTGTTGCTGACGAGGCCGGTCTATCAGGCGACGGCCCTGTTGCAGGTCGAACAGGCGCCCACGTTGCCCGGCATTACCGCCGTCGAACAGGCGGTGGGTGCATCCGATCCAGCCTCCACTGATGCCGCGGCGATCCTGACGTCGTATTCCGTGGTCAAAAGCGCGGTGGACGCGCTGAACCTCAACATCGTGGTTTCGCCTGATCGCGTGCCGCTGATCGGAAGCCTCGCCGCGCAGTTCTACACGCCATCAAGGCCGGGCGCCGTGGCGGATGCGTGGCCGGGCCTCGGGCGATACGACTGGGGCGGATCGCAACTGGACGTGGATCGGCTCGACGTGCCCGACAGCCTGCTCGGCCAGACGCTGACGCTGGTGGCGGGCGAGCACGGCGCCTACACGTTGCGCGAAGACAGCCTGGTTCCGTTGATGGACGGCAAGCAACTGTTGCAGGGCCACGTCGGCCAGACGGTGAAGCGCAACGGCATCACGATGCACGTCACCAAACTCAACGCCAATCCGGGTACGCACTTCAATGTCACCCGCAACAACGAAGCGTCGACCGTGGCCGGGCTGCAGGCTTCGATCAACGCCCAGCCTGCACAACAAAACTCCAACGTGATCGAGCTGTCGCTCGACAGCGTCAGTCCGCACCTGGCGGTACAGATCCTCGATTACGTCACGCAGGCCTTCCTATCGCAGAACGTGGGGCGCAATTCCGCGCAGTCCGCGAACAGCCTGAAGTTCGTCAAGAAGCAGTTGCCGATCGTGAAAAGCCGATTGGAGGACGCCCAGGCCGCGCTGAATGCCTACCAGTTGAAGGCGCACTCGGTGGACGTGCCGATGCAGACGCAGAGCATGCTCACGCAGCTCGACGACATCGACAGCAACCTGCGGCAACTCGAATCGCAGCGGCTGGAAGCGGCCCGCCTGTACACGCCGCAACACCCGGCCTACAAGGCCATCATGAACCAGATCGGCATGTTGCAGGCGCGCAAGTCGGCGATGCAGAAGCAGATGAGCACCTTGCCGGACACGCAGCGCCAGTTGTTGCGGTTGAACGGCAACGTGCAGGTATTGAACACGACGTACAACGGCCTGCTCAACGAAGAGCAGCAACTCCAGATCTCGCAGGCGGGCGCAGTCGGCACGGCGCGCATCGTGGACGAACCGACGGTGGACATCACCAGTCCGGCGAAGCCGAAAAAATTGATGACCGTGGCGGGAAGCACCGTCGCGGGCGCGGTGCTCGCGCTGGCCTTCGTGTTCCTGCGCCAATTCATGAAGCGCGGCGTGGAAGACCCGGCGGAAATCGAACAACTCGGCCTGCCGGTGTACACCGCGATTCCGCTCAGCGAGCAGCAACTTGCCCTTTCCGAACACGAGCGGCCGCGTCTGTTCTCGCGGCGCAGGCAACGCCTGTTGGCGCTGGCGGCACCGGAGGACCTCGCCGCCGAGGCCCTGCGCGGCCTGCGCACCAGCTTGTACTTCACCGCGCCGGACGCCGCCAACAACCGCATCATGATTTGCGGCTCCAGCCCGAACGCCGGCAAGACGTTCGTCTCGGCCAACCTCGCGGCGATCAACGCGCAGGCGGGCCAACGGGTCTTGCTGATCGATGCCAACATGCGCGACGGCAAGCTGCACACCATCCTCGGCGGCCGTCCGGACAACGGGCTGTCGGAATTGCTCGCCGACCGGATCATCGTCGAAGAAGCGATCCGCTCCGTCGACGACGTGGAGAACCTGCACTTCATCCCGGCCGGCCGCAAGCCGTCCAACCCTTCCGAACTCCTGATGCGGCCGCGCTTCTCCGCGCTGCTGCACGCGCTTTCGCCGCGCTACGACCTGATCGTGATCGACAGTCCGCCGATCCTGTCGGTGACGGACGCGACGATCATCGGCCACCACGTCGGCACCAGCCTGCTGGTAGTGCGCTTCGGGCTCAACCAGTCGCGTGAAGTCGAAATGGCGATGCAGCGCTTCCGCCAGAGCGGCGTCGAAATCAAGGGCGTGGTGTTCAACGGCATGGAGCGGCGCAGCGGCGGCTTCAACGCCTACGGTTACCACGCTGATGGACTGACCGAATGATCCGCGCCGCGATCATCGGCACGCCTGCCCGGCGGTGGAGGCAGGACGATGGCGGTTGAAGCGTCCGAGGCCAGCCGCCCGTTGGCCGACGCCGGTCGTGCGACGGTCGATTTTGCCGCGGCCACGCGCCTGCTTCGCCGCGGCGCATCCGGCGCACTGCTGGTGCAGGTGGGCGGCGCCGGCTTCAGCCTGATCGTCAACGTGTTGCTGGCGCGGCTGGTGGGCAAGTCGCAGTACGGCATTTACGCGTACGCGATGTCCTGGGTGAGCGTGCTGGTGGTGCTGGCAATGCTCGGCCAGAGCAGCAGCGTGGTGCGCTTCGTGCCGATCTATCTGCACCGCAAGGATTGGGGCGCACTGCGCGGCTTGCGCCATGGCGCCAGCGGCATCGTGCTGGCCGGAAGCATCGCGATCATGCTGGCCGGCGCCGCGCTGGTGCTTGCGCTGCACGACCGGATGGGCAGCGCGACGCTGCAGACGATGCTGGCGAGCTTCCTGTTGCTGCCGTTGCTGGCGCAACTCGGATTGAACGGCGGATTCTTCCGCGGCTACAAGCGGGCCGTCAGCTCCGGGGCGTACAACAGCCTGGTACGCCCGGTCTTCTTGATCGGGCTGGTGCTGGTACTCGCCCTTCCGCTGGGTCTGCGGCTGGATGCGCCGGGCATCATGCTGGCCAATGTCGTCGCGGCGTTGGCGGCGGTGGGATGTTCCGAATGGCACCTGTCGCGCGCGTGGCCGGCCGCGGCGAAACACGTCGAGCCGAGCTACGAACCGCGCGCCTGGTTCAAGCTGGGCCGCCAGCTTTTTTTGCTGGCGGCGATCGGGATTGTTTCCAATCGCGTGGACGTGCTGATCCTCGGCGGCTTTGCCGGCGCCGACGAAGTCGGGCCGTATTACGCGGCGGTGCGGCTGGCCGCGATCGCGGCGTACGGCCTTACCGCGGTCAACACGATCCTCGCGCCGATGATTGCGGAGAGCTACGCGGCCGACGACCACGCAACCATGGCTAGGCTGGTGCACCACGCGGCCCGGCTGACGTTCATCGTTACCGCCGCGGTCGCGATCGCGATCGCGATCGCGGGCTACTGGGTGCTCGGCCTGTTCGGCAAGGGCTTCGCGGAAGCCGCCTACATCCCGTTGCTCATCATTCTTGCCGGCCAGTGCGTCGCCGCGATGAGCGGCCCCACCGGCTTCCTGATGACGATGACCCGCTACGAGCGCCAGGCGTCGTGGTTCATGGCGCTGGCGGCCGTGCTGAACGTGGTGTTCAGTGTGGCGCTGATTCCGGCGTTCGGGCTGATCGGCGCCGCGCTCGCGACCGCATTCGGGAGCGTGGCGTGGAACGTGTCCGGCCTGGCGTTCGTGCGTTCGCGACTCGGTGTCAACCCGACCGTCCTGCCACTCGGGGAAAAGCGATGACTGCGCCGAATTTCATCCTCGCGGGCGCGCCCAAGTGCGGTACCACCGCGCTGGCCACGTATCTGCGTCAACACCCGCGCATTTTCATGTGCATGCCCAAGGAGCCCGGTTATTTCGCCGCAGACCTGCCCGAGCACCGTTATGTGTCGACGTGGAAGGACTACACGGCGCTGTTTTCCGGCGCCACGGGCGAACACCGCGCCGTCGGCGAGGCCTCGATCTTCTACATGTACTCCGATTCCGCGATCGCCGAGATCCGTCGCACGTTGCCGGACGCGAAGCTGATCGTGATGCTGCGCAACCCGGTCGACCTCGCGATTTCCATGCACTCGCAGGCGCTGCGCTCGCGCGACGAGGACGTCGTCGACTTCGCGGATGCCTGGACGTTGTGCGCGGATCGCCGCGCCGGCCGCAAGACTCCGTTACGCGGGCGCGATCACAAGATCCTGCTGTACGACACCCTGCCGCTGCTCGGCCAGCAACTGCAGCGCCTGCTGCAGACGTTTCCCGAAACGCAGGTGCGCTGGTGGTTCTATGACGATTTCGCAAGCGATCCGGCGCAAATCTACCGCGAGGTATTGGCGTTCCTCGACGTGGAGCACGACGGTCGCGACGCGTTTCCGCTGGTAAATCCGCGCCGGCACGCGCGCTCGCAATCGCTGGCGCAGTTCACGCAAAAGACGCCGAAACCGCTGGTCCGCGCCGCGATGTACGCCAAACGGCGGATAGGCATCCAGCGCCTGGGCGTACTGGACGCGCTGCGCAGCGTCAACTTCGTGCGCGGGAAACAGGCGATCGCGCCTGCGCTGATGGAGGAAATGCGCGTGCATTTCACGCCGGACATCCGGCTGCTGGAATCGATCACGGGCCGAAGCCTGGCCCACTGGCGAGGCGCCGCGGCATGAAACTGGTGTTGGTCATTCCTTCACTCGATGGTGGCGGCGCCGAGCGCGTGATGACCGCGCTCGCCAACGCCTGGGTGAACGATGGCCACACGGTCACGCTGGTCACGCTCGCCGCGGGCTTGGACGACAAGTACAAGCTGGACGCGGCGGTGCGGCGCGTTGCCCTGGATGTGACCGGGCGCTCGGCGACCGCGGTGGACGCCATCGGTCACAACCTGACCCGTATCCGCGCACTCCGCCGCGAAATCAATCTTGCCGAACCCGATGCGGTGGTCAGTTTCCTCACCCGCACCAACGTGCTGGTGTTGATCGCGGCTGGAAAATTGCGCGGGCGCGTGATCGTTTCCGAACGCAGCGCGCCGGGCGCGCGCTGGGTCGGCGGCGTGTGGCGCGCGCTGGCGCGCCCGCTGTACCGTCGCGCCGCGGCGGTGGTGGCGCAGACCCGCCGTTGCGCCGACCAACTGGAAGCGCTGGTCGGGTGCGCGGTGGAAGTCATTCCGAATCCGGTGGCGCCGGCTTCAGAATGCGATAGCGCAACGGGCGCGCCGGCAGGCGACTCCGATGGCAAGACCGTTCTGGCGGCGGGCCGACTCGTGCCCAAGAAGGGCTTCGATCTGTTGATCGCCGCGTTCGCGCAGGTCGCGCGGCGCCATCCGGGGTGGCGGCTGGAAATCGTGGGTGAAGGCCGCTTGCGCAAGACACTCGAGCGAACGATCGGCGATCACCGCCTTGCGGACCGCATCACGTTGCCCGGCTTCAACAACAACGTGCGCGAAAGGATGCGGCGTGCCGATCTTTTCGTGCTGCCGTCGCTGATCGAAGGGTTTCCCAATGCGCTGATGGAGGCGATGGCCGAAGGCAAGGCGTGCATCAGTTTCGATTGCGAAATGGGTCCGCGCGAACTGATCACGCATGGCGAAAACGGCTGGCTGGTGCCGACCGGCGACACCCGCAGCCTGGCGGTCGCGCTCGACCTGCTGATGCAGGACGACGCGCTGCGCGCGGAACTCGGCGCGCGCGCGCGCGAGGTGTGCGATCTCTATTCGACCAGCGAGATCCTCGGCCGCTGGGACACGCTGCTGGCACGGATCGCGGCCGCACCTGTCCCGCACACGGCGGCGGCGAGGCGCACGGTATGAACGTCGTGCCATCCGATTTCGTTGCGCCGCCGCGCCCCATTGCGGAAGGAGTCACCGAAGCGGGTGAAGGCAATCCGCGCATCCTGTTCCTGATCCGCTCGTTCGCGCGCGGCGGCGCGCAGCGACAACTGGTGACGCTGGCGACCGCGCTGCATCGCTCCGGCTGGGATGTTTCGGCGGCGTGTTTTTATGCGGGCGATGCGTTCCAGCGCGAGCTGGAAGAAGCCGGCGTGCCGGTGATCGACCTGCGCAAGCGCGGACGCTGGGATGTGTTCGGATTCCCGTGGCGGCTGTGGCGCGTCTTTCGCACGACCGACGCCGACGTCGTGCACGGTTACCTCACCGTCGGCAACCTGCTGGCGTTGCTGGCAAAGACGGCGCATCGGCGCACGCGCGTGGTGTGGGGCGTGCGTTCGGCCTACATGGATCGCGATCGCTACGACTGGATGGCGCGCCTGACTTTCCGCTTCAGTTGCGCATGTGCGCGAATGGCGGACCTCGTGATCGTCAATTCCGATGCAAGCGGCAGGCACCACGCCACGCTCGGCTACCCGCGCGAGCGGATGCGCGTGATTCCGAACGGCATCGATACGCGGCGTTTCAGCTTCGATGCCGTGGCGCGCGCGCGGCTGCGCCAGGCATGGCGGATTCCCGACGGCGCGTTGCTGGTCGGCCTGGTGGGCCGGCTCGATCCGATGAAGGACCACCCGACGTTCCTGAAAGTGGCCGCGAAACTCGCGGCCCGCGACGCGCGCTGGCACTTCGTGTGCGTCGGCGAAGGCAAGGCGGACTACGCGGCGTCGCTCGTGACACAGGCGGCCGCGCTGGGCCTGCAGGATCGCCTGACCTGGGCCGGCCCGCGCGGCCACATGCCGGCGGTCTACAGCGCGTTGGACCTGCTGGCATCCACCTCATACGGCGAAAGCTTTCCCAACGTGATCGCCGAAGCGATGGCCTGCGGGCGGCCGTGCGTGGTGACCGACGTCGGCGACTCCGCGCGGATCGTCGGCGACTGCGGCGCGGCCGTCGCGGCCCACGACCCGGCAGCGTTCGCCGCCGCCGTCGAAGGCATGCTGCCGGTGCTGACGGACGACCAGGCGGTGCATGCGATGCACGCCGCGGCGCGCGCGCGCATCGTCGAAACGTATTCGCTGGAGGCGCTGCTGGGCAACTCCAGGGCGGCGTTCAAGGCGGTTTGCGCGAATTGCAGGACGACCTGATGGCCATGTCCGTCCAGCCCTTCCCGGTCGGCCAGCTGATCTGGCCCGCGATCGCGATCATGGTGATCGGGTTCCTGGTATCGCTCGCCTACACGCACCGGGCGGGTCTCAGCCTCGGCGTAGCCGCGCTGAAGTCGGGATTGTTCCTGATCTATTTCGGTTTCCTGTTCGACGGCACGTTCACGTTCCTCGACGACTGGAAGTACCTGCGCTTCGGCGAGGAACTGGTGCAGAACGGGGTCGGCATCTTCAACCTGATGCACAACTACGACTACGTCCGCAGCACCGTCAAAAGCGCCAACCTTTTCTACTACGTGTACGACGCGACCGCACTGGTGATTTTCGGGCACGGCTATTTCGCACCGGTCGCAGCCAACGTCCTCCTGACCTTCATCGCGGCCGGCATGCTGACAAAGGCTGCGCGACTGGGGCTAGGCATGGGCCGGCGCGCCAGCATCGGCCTGTTCGTGTTCCTCGCGCTCAGCCCCTCGC
Organism: Rhodanobacteraceae bacterium; assembly: GCA_036845145.1. Taxonomy (GTDB): domain Bacteria; phylum Pseudomonadota; class Gammaproteobacteria; order Xanthomonadales; family Rhodanobacteraceae; genus 66-474. The sequence continues at coordinate 9,523 of DAIUEL010000006.1, forward strand.
TGCTGGCGTGGTCCACGGTCGCCAACCTGAAGGACATCCTGGTTGCGACCGGAACCGCGGGCATCGTGTATGCCGTGGCACTGGTCGAAACCGGCAAGCCCAAACGCGCGGTGATGGTCACGATTCTCTGCGGGCTGATACTGGCACTCACACGCTTCTACGTGCCGCTGATGCTGGGTGCCGCGTTCGGGATCGTCCTGCTGGCCTCCCGCCGCGGGCGCCGCAGTCCGTGGCTGTGGCTGGCCGGAATCGTCGCGCTGGCGGTCGTGGTACACGAACTCGGACACGGCAGCATCGGCGGCGCGATCCACCAGTTCCGCTCGCGACTTTCCGATCCGGTGATGGGCGTCCTGCGCTTCGTGCTGACGCCGATTCCGTTCCACACGCAACCGCAATACGCGTTCCTCAACCTGCCACAGGTGTTCTTCTGGGCGATGCTACCGCTGCAAATCTACGGAATCGTGTCGGTGTGGCGACTCAGGAAGATGACGGGCCGGTTCATGGTCATCTACTTCGTGATGATGACCCTGCTGTACGGCGCATTCCCGACCCTGCAGGGACCGCGCCATCGCGTGCAGATCGACGGGCTGATCGTGATCTTCCAGTACGTGGGCATCCTCGCGCTGGTGCGGAGCCGCTTCAGGAAGAAGCGGCGTTATTTCCTCACGGAAGCGCAGCCGCCACCGGACCCGGCGGAGCGCATCCACCACGGCACCTTCCCCGTCGCCTGAGAGACATCCCATGCACGATAAGCGCAAGCGGCTCGGCCCCGGCAAGGCCTGCGAAACGATCGCCCCCGCGTACGTACCCGGAGACTTCGCCGCGCCGGCACGCGACAGGAATTCGCGCGCATGAAAATCTGCCACGTCATCACCGGGCTCGGGACGGGCGGCGCGCAGGCGGCGCTGTACCGGCTGGTGCAGACGCTGCATCCGCCCGAGTTCGAACACGTGGTGATCACGCTCGGCGCAGAAGACAGCATGAGCGCGATGTTCGCGGACGCGGCCGAGTTGCATCACCTCGCGATGCATCGCGGTCGCCTGCTGCCGCATGAAGTGCTGCGGCTGCGGCGGATGCTGCGCGCCGGCCACTATGACGTGATCCAGAGCTGGATGTACCACGCCAACCTGATGGCCGCGATGGCCGGCTGGGGCGAGGCCACGCCGGTGGTGTGGAACATCCGTCATTCGCTGCACGCGTTGTCGTACGAAAAGCGCGCCACGCGCTGGGTGATCCGCGCGGGCGCACGGCTGTCGCGACGCCCGGTGCGGATCATCTTCAACGCGGCGGTGAGCCGCGCCCAGCACGTCGCATTCGGTTACGACGACGCGCGTTCCGTGGTGATCCCGAACGGCTTCGATACCGCGGAGTTCGCGCCGCGCACCGCCGAACGTGCACGCGTGCGCGCCGAGCTGGACATTCCGGCCGACGTGCTGGCCGTGGGCCTGGTGGCGCGCGTGCATCCGATGAAGGACCACGCCACCTTCCTGCAGGCAGCGAAACGCTTCGGCGAAATGCATCCCCATTCGGTTTTCGTGCTGGTGGGCGAGGGCGCCGACGCCGCGAATCGGGAACTCGGCGCGTTGATCGACCGACTGGACCTGCGCGATCGCGTGCGGCTGTGCGGGCGGCGCAGCGACATTGCGGCGATCGACAACGCGCTGGACATCGCCGCTTCGTCGTCCGCATGGGGCGAAGCCTTTCCCAACGCCACGGCGGAAGCGATGGCGTGCGGCGTGCCTTGCGTGGTGACGGACGTCGGCGATGCGCCGGCGATCGTGGACGACACCGGCGAAGTGGTGCCACCGCGCGACCCGGTCGCGCTCGGCGATGCGTGGGCGAGACTGGCCGCGCTCGGCGCCGGAGCGCGGCGCGCGCTCGGACAGCGTGCCCGCGCGCGCGTGATCCAGCATTACGCCATCGACGCTGGTGCGCGCCAGTACGCCAACCTCTACCAAGCCATTGCGGGATCGTCATGCGCCACTCATTGACCTTCCCCTTCGGGCGCGATCGATCGCGGCGCCACACCTACGCCGTCGCTGCCGCGATGGCCCGCCGCACTCTCACCGGAACCTGAACAAATGTGTGGAATAGCCGGATTCTGGGACAGCACCCATCAATCTCGCGCAGACGACGCGGGCGCGGTGCTGCGGCGCATGACGCGCGCGATTCGCCACCGCGGACCGGACGACGAAGGATTCTTTCAGGATCCGGCGGCCGGCATCGCGCTGGGCCATCGCCGCCTTTCGGTGATCGATCTTTCGCCGGAGGGCCACCAGCCAATGGTCTCGGCCAGCGGCCGTTTCGTGATCATCTACAACGGCGAGATCTACAACCATCGCGCACTGCGGCAGGAACTCGTAAAACTCGGTTCCGCGTTCCGCGGGCATTCCGACACCGAGGTGATCCTGGGCGCGATCGAGCAGTGGGGCCTCGACCAGGCCCTGAAACGCTTCATCGGGATGTTCGCCTTCGCCTTGTGGGATCGTCGCGAACGCGCGTTGTCGCTGGTGCGCGATCGTCTCGGCATCAAGCCGCTGTATTACGGTTGGGTCGGCACGCGCCTGGTGTTCGCGTCGGAACTGAAAGCCGTGACGGCGATACCCGGCTTCGACAACCCGATCGATCGCGGCGCACTGTGCCTGCTGCTGCGCCACGACTACATCGCGGCGCCCCATTCCATTTACGCGGGCATACGCAAACTGCAGCCGGGCACGATACTCACGCTGTCGGCCAGTGACATGTCGAAGGCGCCGGCGGACGAATCCCTGCTGGCCGCGAACACACGTGCGTTCTGGTCGGCGCGTGAAGTCGCCATCGCCGGCATGGCCGATCGCCCGCACCGGTCCGACGCCGAATCGATCGGGGAACTGGACCGCCTGCTGCGCGACGCGGTGGCACTGCGCATGGAAGCGGACGTTCCGCTGGGCGCGTTTCTTTCCGGCGGCATCGATTCTTCGCTGGTAGTCGCCCTGATGCAGGCGCAGTCCCTGCGCCCGGTGCAGACGTTTTCGATCGGCTTCCGCGAAAAGGGTTTCGACGAGGCGGTGCACGCGCGCGCGGTCGCGAAACATCTCGGCACCGACCATCACGAGCTGTATGTCACCGCGCAGGACGCGCTCGACGTGGTGCCGCAATTGCCCGGCATGTTCGACGAACCGTTTTCCGATTCCTCTCAGATCCCCACTTTCCTCGTCTCACAAATGGCGCGACGCCATGTCACGGTCAGCCTTTCCGGCGATGGGGGTGACGAATTGTTCGGCGGCTATCGTCGCTACTTCGCGGGCCGCAAGATCGAACAGAACTTGAGCCGCGTGCCGGTTGCGCTGCAGCGCGCCGCGGCACGTTCGCTGTCGCGCCACCCCGGGTTCTACGCATCCATGCTCGCCGGCGTCAACGCCTGCCTGCCATCGGGCATGAAAATGCGCCGACCGCGCGCCAAGGTTGCGGTACTGGCGCGAATGCTGGAGGCCGGCTCGCAGGATGAACGTTACCGGCTGATGATGTCGCACCATCGGCATCCGGCAGACGTGGTGCTGCGCGCCCGAGAGCCTGCAGCGTCGATCGGCAACCCGGTGACCGTGGCGGATACGGACGGGCTCATCGAACGGATGATGTTCAACGATCTCGTCACGTATCTGCCCGGGGACATCCTCGCCAAGGTGGATCGCGCCAGCATGGCGGTGAGCCTGGAAGCGCGGGTGCCTTTGCTCGATCACCGCGTGGTGGAGTTTTCCTGGCGCGTGCCGAGCGGACAGAAGGTTCGCGGCGGCAAGGGCAAATGGCTGCTGCGACAGGTGTTGTATCGCTACGTGCCGCAATCGCTGATGGACCGCCCGAAGCAGGGTTTCGGCGTGCCGATCGGCGCATGGCTGCGCGGTCCGCTGCGCGACTGGGCGGAAGATCTGCTGGACGAGCGGCGGCTGCGCGAGCAGGGCTATTTCGAACCCGGACAGGTCAGGCAACTCTTGGATCGACACCTTTCCGGCAATGCGGATGAAGGCGCGCGCCTCTGGGACGTGCTGATGTTCCAGGCGTGGCTGGTGGAAGCCGGACGTCGGTCGTTGCCGCGGCACGACGTGGTCGCAGCATGAATGAACAGGTCGCCACGCGCGTGGATGCATCGCCCGCCAAGGAAGACGCGGGATGGATCGACGCGCTCGCGTTCACGCCGCGCAAGCAATCCTGGGTGGCCTGTTCCGGGGATCGCTTCTACAAACTGTTCCGCCGCAGCGACGATCCCGCCCGCGACTGGCTCGACGGCGCGTGCATCGAAGATGCCCGACGCGAACACGACGACATGCAACTGCTGCATTGCTTCGGTGAAGATGCCTGTGCACCGCTGCAGCGGGACCATGGCTGCGTCGTGTACCCGAGGTTATCCGGTCCGGATTTGCGCGAGATGCTGCTGCGGCACGGTGTCGCCAAAACCGAACGTGCCTCGGCGCTGCGCGATGCACTGTCCTTGCTGGCGCAACTGCATGGTGCGGATGCCGATGCGATCTCGCGCTACCCGCTGAAGGACTATCGGGCGGACGGCCATCTGCGCCCGGATGCCGAGGTGCTGCGGCGAATCGACGACCGCCCGCGCACGCTGTGCATCGAAGGCTTCGAAGTACGCAATTTCAGGTTCGACCAGCGTCGTCGCGCGTGGATGTTTTTTGATCCGCAAGTCGTGTCGCGCGGCGTCCCGGAAAACGACATCGCGCGGTTCATTGTTTCGCTGTTGATGGTTAACTGGGGTAAAGGCGGTTCGCCCACAATATGGAAAGACTTTCACGTTGGCGATTTGGTGTCGGCTTACGAGTGCGCCGCATCGCATTCGACAGATCCGATATTGTTGAACCATTTTCTGCACGAAACGATCGCAATGAGACGGCATTTTGCGGAAAGGGCCTTGAGCGCGCTGCACGGTGTGTCGCGAATCCTTGGACGGCCGTATTTGTCTGCCTATTTCCTGCAGCTCGAGAAGTGGGTCGCCAGAAATGAACTTTGATTACGAGCGCGACACCCGCACGTTCTATCAGGATGAAGCCACAGCGCAGCGCTACCACGACATGTTCATGCCGCGCAGCGGCTGGCGCAATCTTCCCTCGCGGGTGGTGGCGGGACGCGAGCGCCGGGTGGTGAAGGGCCTGCTGGAGCGGGTGCCGCACCGCAGTGCGCTGGACATTCCCTCGGGCACCGGAAAACTCGCCGGCGTGTTCGCGTCATTGGGAACCCGCGTGCTGGCCTCCGACATTTCTCCGAGCATGTTGAAGCGCGCAGAGGCCGAGTTTTCCCGCGTCGGGCATCCGGACGTGAACTTCCAGGTGGCCGACGCCGCGGAGCTGGGCGAGTTCGCCGACGCTGCGTTCGACGTGGTGGTGTGCCTGCGGTTGTTGCACCGGGTGCCTTCGCGACTGCGCACGCGCATGCTTGCGGAACTCGCGCGGGTCGCACCGCACGCGATCGTTTCGTACGGCATCGAAAACGGATATCACAAGTTGCGGCGAAGAACCCGTGCCGCGATCTTCGGTGGGCAGAAGGACACGCTGTGCTTCTGTCCCGTCACCGAGGCGCTCGCGGAGCTGCAGCCGCATTTCGACGTCGTGGCGAAAACGTGGATCGCCGCGGCGGTTTCCCAGGAATTGATTTTCCTGCTGAGGTCGAAGCCGCAACGTGCGAACGGCGGCGATTAGCCCTCGTTCGCATCGATGGAGTCGCGCGGCTCCGCAACATTCTTCGCCCTTGCCCGGCGCACGTCGCGCAAGGCCCGGACCGCCGAGGACCGGCGGAAGGAGTGTGCAAGATGCAAGGAGGAGCGCATCGGTTTTCCCTCAAGGCCGCGGGACTTGCGGCACTGCTGGCGCTGCTGGCCGGCCCGTGGCAGCCCGTCTTGGCGGCCGGCCCGAAACTGCTGATGTTCGATGGCGTCGATTTCCGCTCGCAGACCAACGCGCAGCAGGCGGCCTACTGGGGTCAGACGGTCGGCGTGCAGGGCTTCTTTCTGAAAAACGTGATGGATGACTGGAAGGAAGACGTCAGAACGGATCCGAAAAGCCCGCTGTGGCAGAACGTCGCCCGGTTCCAGTCCACCTATGCAGCGGCCGGCGTAACCGACAACTTCATCAAGGTCGCGCTTTACAAGCCGCACGACTGGAACAACAAGAAGGACAACGACGCAGTCGTCACGCGTTTCAAGCACGCCGCGATGCTGGCGAAGTACGCCGGGCTGAAAGGCATCGCGCTGGATCTGGAACCCTACACGCCCACCTGGGGCGGACCCGCGGCCGGCCCGGAGTCCGCGACGATCGTCGAGCAGGAAGGGCGCGCGATCGGCGAGGCCATGCACAGTGCCTATCCCGGCATGACGCTGATCATCCTGCCGGACGTCATCGATCAGAGCCAGGCCTACGCGACGCTGTTGCAGCGGATCAAGTCGGGCGTCCACAAGTTGAAAGCCGGCCGGAAGGTGCTGAGCTATGACCGCTACGGCTTGGCCGTGCCGTTCGTGAAGGGGTTGTTGTCCGTGGGTTGGAGCCATGTCGCGATCGGCATGGAGCAGACCTACAGCCGTTACGCGCAGGGCATGCAGCCCTCGGTGGAACGGACCGAAGGTGACTACGCCCGATTGATGGGGAAGAGCGCGGCCGCGATGCACCTCACCGGCGCGCCCGGCCTGTGGCCGCTCGGTCCCACCAGGATGGACAAATCCGCGCGCGAGAAACCCGCGAAATTCGAGGAACGCCTGAGGGCAGCCTACGCGGCGGCCAGCCAATATGTCTGGATCTACGGCCACGGCAGTGCCTGGCAGACCGACGGCCCGTACGCGGCCGGTCCGGTGACGTCCGAGTTCAACCAGTTCACGGATGCGGTCCATCGCGTGGAGACGAGTTGCGGGAAATGACCGCATCGGGTGACCGCATGTCCAAGATCATCCTTTTCGCCAATACCGACTGGTACCTCTACAACTTCCGGCGCTCGCTGGCGCTGGCGGTGCGCGCGGCGGGGCACGACGTCCTGCTGATTTCGCCACCCGGCGAATACGGCGCGCGCTTCCGCGACCTCGGCCTGCGCTGGGAACCGTTGCCGGCAATGGATCGTCGCAGCCTGAACCCGCTGCGCGAACTGCGCGCGCTCGCGGAATTGTTCGCGCTGTTCAGGCGCGAACAGCCGGAGCTGGTGCACAACTTCACCATCAAGTGCGCGGTGTACGGTTCGATCGCTGCGATGCTGACCGGGGTGCCGGCACGCATCAACGCGGTCGCGGGGCTCGGCTACGTTTTTGCCAGCAACGAACGGCGCGCACGGCTGCTGCGACCTGTCGTGCGTGCGCTGATGCGGTTCGCGTTGCGCGGTCGGCGTGCGCGGTTGATCCTGCAGAACCACGACGACGCGCGGATGTTTCTCGACCACGGCTTGATCGAGGACGCCCGTGTGCGCGTGATCGCCGGCTCCGGTGTCGATTGCAACCGGTTCGTGCCGCGGACGCGCACGCGCAACGATCCGCCACGCGTGCTGCTCGCCGCGCGGCTGTTGTGGGAAAAAGGCGTCAAGGAATATGTGCAGGCGTCGCGCACGTTGCGCGCGCAAGGCCGGCGGATTCGCTTCCTGCTTGCCGGTGCTTCCGATCCCGGCAATCCCGCCGCGGTGCCGGAAGCCGCCGTGCGCGGCTGGGTCGATGAAGGCATCGTCGAATGGATCGGGCACGTCGACGACATGCCGGCGTTGTTCGCGTCCAGCGACGTTTTCGTGCTGCCGAGCTATTACCGCGAAGGCCTGCCGAAATCGCTGATCGAGGCCGCTGCCTGCGCGACACCCTTGATCACCACCGACATGCCCGGCTGTCGCGATGTCGTTATCGATGGCGTCGACGGATTGATCGTGCCGCCTCGCGATGCCGATGCCCTGGGCACGGCCATCGCGCGCCTGCTGGATGCGCCGGAACTGGCACGCAAGTTGGGCTTGGCGGCGCGCGCGAAGACGCTGGCGGCGTTCGACGAACGGATCGTGATCCGCCGCACCCTGGAAACCTACGAAGAGGTGCTGGACGGTCCCCGCGCCGTCGAGGCCACCATTTAGAAACTTCTGGAACCCACGGAGTGACGCGCCGATGCCTGCAGTCGTTCACGGCATCCATCCCGTTGGTGCCGCTTCTTCAGTCGCGTCTGTTCTTCAAAGCCTGCCCGGAAGGCTCTGGTCGAAAGCGGATGGCCGGCCGCGAGGTGGCGCTGGCGCGGGCGGGCCGCGCCACCGCGTCCGGCGATTGGATCAGTGCGGCCTGCTGGCGTTCGAGGTGCGTAGTGAAGGCGCCGTACATCGCCGCCATCATCACGAACGCGACGAGGTTCGCAATCGCGCCCAGTTCCGCATGGATGACCACGCCCACGAACGGCAGCACGATGGAAAAACCGACCAGGTACACGAGCGTGCGGCGCGGCCCCATCCCCGCGTTCATTAGCAGGTGGTGGATATGCGTGCGGTCGGGGGTGAACGGCGACACGCCGCGTTTCAGTCGGCGGTAGATCACCGCCAGCGTGTCCATCACCGGCAGCGCCACGCACCACAACACCAGGCCCGGCGAAATGTGCCGCGGCGTGCTCTGGCTCAAAGCGATCAGCGTCCACGCGATCACGTAGCCCAACACCACGCTGCCCGAATCGCCGAGGAACACCTTGGCCTTCTTGCCCAGCAGACCCAGGTTCGCCATCAGGAACGGATACAGCGCCGCGGCCAGCAACAGCACGATCACGGTGAGCGGCGCGGGCATGTCGGGCGCCATCAACAAGGCAATCGCCCCGGTGCTCACCAGCGCAAGGCAGCCCGCCAATCCATCAATGCCATCCATCAGGTTGAACGCATTGATGAGGCCGATCACGGCGAGCACCGTAAACGGGATGCCCAGCCAGCCGAGTTTCAGTTCGTAGCCGTGCAACACGCCGAGCGAGTGCACGTAAGTGCCCGTCGTGGCAATCACGATCAGGATTGCCACGACCTGCACGACCACGCGTACGCTCACGCGCAGTTGATAACGATCGTCGAGCGCGCCGAGAGCGACCAGAACGCACGCCGTGGCCAACACGATGTCGTCGAATTTCTGGGCCGACCCGAGGAATCGCTGACCGAGCCACAACCACCCGGCGAGCATGCCCATGAAGATCGCGAGGCCGCCCACCAGCGGGGTGGCGAAGGCATGTCGCTTTCGCTTATCCGGGTGATCGAGCAATCCCACCGGCTTGCTGATGGGAACCAGCACGCACAATCCAAGCGCGGAGGCACCGATCGATACCAAACATGCCGACAGAACCGTGTGTGCCGCAGATATCATCCTTGTACGTCTCGGCTGGCAGAGTGGCCAGTATGGGCGGCCGCATAAAACACGCGCTGAATATTTCAATGATTTTTCTTTAATCAATCTGAATGCTGGACCATTTATATAATTGAATGCGATGTGAATATCACGCGCAATCATCCTGTGATTCGGCTGATTATGCGGCTGAATGCGAAATCGCCCTGCGCGTTCGTGACTGTACGACCTGCAGACAGGGCTCGTGTCGGTGCAAGCGACGTGATCTCGCCTTGCACCTTTCGTGAGCCGCGTACCTGCGCGGCACGGATATTGCTTGTATGCTGGGCCCCATGGGACGGGGGATTGCTTGGGGAAGGATCCTGGCTTGCTCGCCCGGCCTGCCGCATCCGCCGCGGGAATCCCCGGCCGCGAGGTAACGACAGTGACAATCACCGACATCGGCATTCTGCTCATCGTGCTGTGTATTTCCCTTTGGGCGATCATGGCTGCCCTGCATCGGCACACCGTTCAGCTGGAAGCCCTGAAATCGCAGATGCAGGAATTGCTGAAAGCACGGGAAATGGGCGGTAGCGCTTCTTCAACGGAAGCCGGCCCCTCCGCGCCGTACGACCGGATGGCTTCGTCGGCGCATGCTCCCGCGAAGTCCGCGTCGGCCATGACGGCGAGACAGTCCGTCGTGAAGTAACCCCGCGCCGGGTTGCGCCGCGCCCCATCGGGGATCGTGCCTGTCGGCACTTGGCCCGTCGAGTGACCGGGTGTAGGTTCGCGGGATCGTCTCGTCCGGAGGTGCGCGATGAAGTTTCCTCGTCCCGGCCTGCTGTTGCTCGCTGCACTCTTCACCGCCGCTTGCGCGCCCTCGGCTGCGGCCAAGCCGCCGCCTGCGTCGGCCGCCGCCTCCGAAAACACGCGCATCGAACACATTCTCGCGCAGCGCGCGAAGGTCAAGCAGATCCCGGCGGTGGCCCTTTCCTACGATGGCCAGCATCTGGCGTGGGTGGTTGCGCACGATGAGCAGACCGAGTTGATGCTGGGCTCGTGGAACGGACAGAACGCGCACTCGATCGCGATTCCCGGCGATTGCCGCGAAGAGGACCTCCGCTGGGCGCCGCGCTGGAACGTGTTGGCGGTGCTGACCCGTTGCAGGGTCGATCCCTCCAATACCAAGCCGATCCAGGGCGCGATCTGGCTGATCGACGTGAATGCCGGCAAGCCGCCGCGCAAGCTCGCGGACCTGGACGGTTTCGCCGAAGGCATGCAGTGGAGCCGCGACGGCAAGCGCATCGCGTTCCTGTTCGTGCCGGGTGCGACGCGGCTACCGGCCGCCACCGCGTCGGGCAATCCGCGCGTGGGCGTGATCGGTGACACCGACGTGCAGGTGCAATACGTGGCCAGCATCGACGTCTCGGGTGGCAAGCCGGAACTGCTGACGCCGGACGGACTGTACGTGTACGAATTCCGCAACTCGTCGACCGGCAACCGCATTGCCTACACCGCCGCGCCGCCGCCCGGCGACAACAATTGGTGGACGGCGAAGCTGTACGTGCAGGAGGCGAAAGCAGGCGCGGCGCCGCGGGAGATCGTCGACCCGGGTGCGGTCAAGGGTTCCCTGCATGGCTTGCAGATCGCGCTGCCGCGATGGTCGCTCGATGACGCGCGCATCCTGTTCATCGGCGGCCTGATGAGCGATCGCGGCGCGACCGGCGGAGACATTTACAGCGTGCCCGCCTCGGGCGGCACGCCGGTGAACCTGACCCAAGGCGTGAAGGTGACGCCGTCGTGGTTCACGTTCCTCGATGCGCGCTCGCTGCTGGTGAACCAGATCGCCAAGGGCAAGGTGCAGGTCACCGAGTACACGTTGTCCGGCAACCGTGCGCGTCAAACCAGCACGTGGTTCACGTCGCCCGGGGTGCTGGGCGACGGACGGGCCGCACTGTCCATTTCGCTGTCGGACAAGTCGCCGCGCCGGATCGCCTACGCGGCCGAGTCATTCGATCATCCGCCCGAGGTGCACGCGGGCCAGCTCACGACCGCGCCACCGCCGGCGGTCACTTCGATCAATGCCGGGCTTTCGCACGACTGGGGCAAGGCCGAATCCGTGGAGTGGAACAGTGGCGGCACTCAGGTGCAGGGCTGGCTGATGTACCCGGCCGATTACGACGCCCACAAAAAGTACCCGATGATCGTGTACGTGCATGGCGGTCCGTCGTGGGCCCATCTTCCGAGCTGGGGCAACAACGCCAACGCGTATTCCCAGTTCGGCTATTTCGTGCTGATGCCCAATCCGCGTGGCAGCCTCGGTGGCGGCGAGCAATTCGCGCAGGCCATCCGCAACCAGATGGGCTACGGCGATCTCGACGACATCCTCGCGGGTGTGGACAAGGTCGAGAAGATGTTGCCCATCGACGACGACCGGCTGGGCCTGACCGGCTGGAGCTATGGCGGCTTCATGAGCATGTTCGCGCCGACGCGCACGAACCGCTTCAAGGCGATGGTGGCGGGCGCCGGCATCTCCAACTGGCAGAGCTACTACGGCCAGAACCAGATCGACCAATGGATGATCCCGTTCTTCGGCGCATCCTTGTACGACGACCCCGGCGCCTATGCGAAGAGTTCGGCGATCAATTTCATCAAGCGCACGAAAACGCCTGCCCTGATCGTCGTCGGCGAACGCGACGAGGAATGTCCCGCGCCGCAGTCGTTCGAATACTGGCACGCGCTCAAAACACTGGGCGTGCCGACCACGCTGGTGGTGTACGCGAACGAGGGCCACCACATCGCGCAACCGAAGAACCAGGAGGACATCATGCGTCGGTCGCTCGACTGGTTCGGCAAGTATCTGGCACCTGGCGGCACGCACTGAGAGCCGCGTCGACGCCCATCCCCGCTCAGGGCTGTGCGCCGCCTCGAGGATCGGCGGGCTTGGATCTGCGAGTTCGCCGCCCCAACCTTCCGCCTGCCCGCGCGGTCAGGCTGCAGGCGGATCCTTCCGTCGGGTGCGGGATACACCCGTGAGAATGCCGAGGCCGAGGATCACCACCGCACCCACCACGATCCATTGCGTCGGCACATGGGCGAGCCAGGCGCCGTAACCGAGGCCGATGATCACGATCAGCGTGCCGACCAGATAAAGCGCGAATGACATGGGCCGCCTCCTGAAGGTGGACCACACTATCGTCCAGTGTCGATGCGAAGACGGCGTGAACGCCGCTCAGAACAGCTCGCCTTGCGGACCTGCCGGCCGCGGCGCAATGAAGCGGGACGCGTCCAACTGCAGGGCGCGGGTGCGGGCGAAACCGTATCTTCGGCACGCCACTTCAAAACGCCGGCGCAGCAGTTCGGCGAGCGGCCCTTGCCCGCGCATCCGGGTGCGAAAGTCGGAATCGTAATCGCGTCCACCGTTCATCTGCTGCACCAGGCTCATCACGTGTTCGGCACGTTGCGGCACGTGGATCGAAAGCCATTCGCGAAACAACGTCTTCAATTCCCATGGCAAGCGCAGCACCGTATAGCCGGCCATGCTGGCGCCGGCCTCGGCGGCGCGTTCCAGCACCGCTTCCATGTCGCGATCGTTCAGCGCCGGGATGATCGGCGCCACGAGCACGCCGACGGGTACGCCCGTCTCCGTCAACGCACGGATCGCCTGCAAGCGGCGATGGGGTGCCGACGCGCGCGGTTCCAGTTTCGAGGCCAATCGGTTGTCGAGTGAATTGACCGACACGAACACGCGTACCAGTTGCTCGCGCGCCATCGGTGCGAGCAGGTCGAGGTCGCGTTCCACCAGCGCGTTCTTGGTGACGATGGTGCAGGGATGCCGGCATTCCGCCAGCACTTCGAGCGCTGCGCGCGTCAGCCGCCATTTCTTCTCGATCGGCTGATACGGATCGGTATTGCTGCCGATGTTGATGGGCTTGGGCACGTAACCCGGCTTCGACAACTCCGCACGCAGCACCTCGGCGAGATTGGACTTGGCGCGGATCTTCGTTTCGAAATCCAGTCCCGGCGACAAGTTGAGGTAACTGTGCGAGGGCCGCGCGAAGCAATAGATGCATCCATGCTCGCAGCCGCGGTACGGATTCATCGCCTGCTCGAACACGATGTCGGGCGAATCGTTGCGCGTGATCACGCTGCGCGCGCGTTCTTCGGTGACCTCGGTGCGCGGGCGGGGCGCGGCCTCGTCCAGCAATGCGCTCTGCCAGCCGTCGTCCTCGGCATGATGGCGCACGCTTTCGAAGCGTCCCTCCGGATTGGAGGCGACGCCGCGACCTTTGATGCGCGCGGGCGGCATGGCTTGCACCCGGGCAGCATACGCTGCCTCGTCTCGGCACCTGCGACAGCCAAATCTCTGCTCCATGTCCGGCGATACCTGGGCCGTTTGCGACCACGACTCGCCGGTACGCTCACTGGCAGGCCACCGGCCTTGCGCTCGCAAAACGATTCCGGTGACATGTTAGTGGCTTTGAGTAGTCAATCAACGGGAATCTATGATGAAGAAACGACTGATGGGGTTGGCCGGCGCGATTTCGCTGGCTTTGGTGGCAGGCGGCGCATGCGCCGCGTCCAACGAGGCGAACGTCACGCACGCGACGCTGGACAATGGCCTGCGCGTGGTGATCGTGCGCGACACGCTGGCGCCGGTGGTGACGACCGAGATGAACTATCTGGTCGGCAAGAGCGAGGCGCCGAAAGGTTTCCCGGGTACGGCACATGCGGTCGAGCACATGATGTTCCGCGGCGCGCCGGGCTTGAGCAAGGACCAGCTTGCCGCGATCGCGGCCAACATGGGCGGCGCGTTCAACGCCGACACGACCTGGGGTGTCACGCAGTATTACTTCATGACGCCGTCGCAAAACGTGGACGTCGCCTTGCACGTGGCGGCGCTGCGCATGCGCGGCGCGGACATGAGCCAGAAGGAGTGGGACAAGGAGCGCGGCGCGATCGAGCAGGAAGTTGCACGCGACAATTCCAATCCGGGCTTCAAGATGAGCGAGCAGTTGCTCGCGCAGATGTTCGCGGGCACGCCGTACGCGGAAACGCCACTCGGCACGCGGCCTTCGTTCGACAAAACCAGCGCGGCGATGCTGAAGCAGTTCCACGACGCATGGTACGCGCCGAACAACGCGATCCTGGTAATCGCGGGCGATGTCGACCCCGCCACGACGCTCGCGAAGGTCAAGGCCGATTTCGGCGACATTCCGCGCAAGACGCTACCGGCGCGACCGACGTTCGATTTCCAACCGGTACAGGCGCGCAGCATCAAGTTGCCGAGCGATTACCCCTTCGGCCTCGCGTTGATCGCGTTTCGTTCACCCGGCCTGCGCGCGGACGACTACGCGACGGCGCTGGTGTTGAGCGGCGCGATGGGTTCGCAACGCGCGGCGCTGGCCGGCATGCGCTATGACGGCAGCGCACTATTCGGCGGCTACTTCGGTTCGCCGCTGGAACACGCAGGCATCGATTACGCGATGGGCGCGTTTCCGAAGGGTGGCGATCCCGCGCCGGTCCTGAAGCGCATGCAGGCGATCCTGGCCGATGCTGCCGCCAAGGGCGTCGATCCCGCCTTGGTCGGGGCCGCCAAGCAAAAAGCCATTGCCGATCTCGAATACAAGAAAAACTCGGTGGACGGGCTCGCCAACGCGTGGTCACACGCGCTTGCGTTCCAGGGCGCCGAATCGCCCGACGCGATCAAGGCCGCGATCGAAGCGGTGACGCCCACCGACGTGAATGCACTGGCGAAAAAGCTGTTCGACCCGGCGCACGCGATCACTGCGGTGCTTACGCCGGAAAGCTCCGGCAAGTCGGTATCGAGCAAGGGCTTCGGTGGCGCGGAAAGTTTCGCGTCCAGCCCCGATCATGCGGTCGAGTTGCCGGATTGGGCGAAGGCCGCCTTTGCCAAGCTGGAGCTGCCGAAATCGGCGCTGCATCCGACCGCATACACGTTGTCGAACGGCCTGAAGCTGATCGTGCAACCGGAATCGATCAGCGACACCGTTGAGGTGTACGGGCGCATCAAGACCAACGAGGACCTGCAGGCGCCGAAGGGCGAAGAAGGCGTGGCGCAGGTGCTGGACGGGTTGCTGCCGTTCGGCACCACCAGCATGAATCGCCTGCAGTTCCAGGCCGCGCTGGATGCGATCAGCGCCCACGAAGGCGCAGGCACCGATTTCTCGCTTGCGGTTCCGGCGGCCAACTTCGCCAAGGGCATGGCGCTGCTGGCGGACAACGAACTGCACCCGGCACTGCCGGCGCAGGCATTCGCGATCGTGCAGCGCCAGACCGCCGGCCAGGTCGCGGGAGAACTGCAATCGCCGGCGTTCCTGTCCGAGCTCGCTCTGAACGAAGCGCTGCTGCCGGCGAACGACCCCGCGCTGCGCCACGCGACGCCGCAGGACGTCGGCGGCCTCACGCTGGACAAGGTGAAGCAGTATTACACGCAGACGTTCCGGCCCGACATGACCACCATCGTGGTAGTCGGCAAGATCGATCCTGCGAAAGCCAAGGCCGTAGTCGAAAAAAACTTCGGAGGCTGGACGGCGCAAGGTGCGAAGCCTGCAACGGATTACGGCTCGGTGCCAGCCAACCATGCCGGCCGGGTGGCGACGCCCGACAAGAGCGCGGTGCAGGATGAGGTGACAATGGCGCAGACCATCGCGCTTGATTACGACTCGCCGCAGCGCTTCGCGCTGACGCTGGGCAACCAGGTGCTGGGAGGCGGCTTCTATGCCTCTCGGCTGGTGCGCGACCTGCGCGAGAACCGCGGGCTCGTGTACACGGTGGGTGTCGGCAGCTCACTGGACAAACATCGCGGTACGTACGCCGTGAACTTCGGCTGCGATCCCGACAAGGTCAGCGAGGCCGGCAAGCTGGTGGTGCAGGATTTGAAGCGAATGCAGGATGCACCGGTCAGCGCAACCGAGCTGCGGCAGGCCAAAGGCATTCTGTTGCGGCAGATCCCGCTTGGCGAGTCCAGCTTCGGTGCCATCGCCGGCAACCTGCTGACCTACTCCATGGAAGGCAAGCCGCTCGATGAATCCACCATCGCTGCGCAGTACTACCTCGCGTTGACCGCAAGCGAGGTGCAACAGGTGTTTGCGAAGTTCGTGCGTCCTGACGGTCTGGTGACGGCGGTAAAAGGCCCGACACCGAAATGACGGGTTGCGATTGGGGAAAGTGGGGCCGCGCAAGCGGCCCCTTTTTTCCCGCGTGACGCATCTCGCACCTGCAGCGCGCGGCAACGCCTGCGCCGATCGGCTGCACTATGATCCGCCCAACGGTCGGTCCGGAGCGGCAACATGATCTGGGGTTTGGCGCTCGTTTCACTGGTGGCGTTTCTTCTGGCTTTCGCGAGCCATTCGCCGGGTTGGATGGGGCTCGGCATTTTCATCGGCTTCGTCAGCGGCATCGCCGCGGCGCTGCTCTTCATCGAGCGGCACGTCCGCGCGAGTTCCCGTCCGGAACACATGACCGAGCGCGAAATCCAGGCGCTGCGCGGAACCATCCGCAAGAAGAACGATGATTCCACGCGACAGCTTCCGCCGGGCCCGCCGCACTGACGTTTTTCGTCACCGGCACCACGCAACTGCTACGCTTGAACCCTTGCCTGGGCCCGAGGAGTTCGCGATGAGCAAAGTGCATCCCGTTCCGTCCGCGTTTGCGGCCGCCGAGCAGATCAACCCCGACGACTACCAGCGCCTTTACGCCGAGTCGTTGCGCGATCCCGAGGCGTTCTGGGCGAACGCGGCCAAACGGCTGGACTGGATGAAGCCGCCGACGCAGATCAAGGACGTTTCGTTCGACCCCGGAAACCTGCATATCCGCTGGTACGCCGACGGCGTATTGAATCCGACTGTCAGTTGCCTTGATCGGCAACTCGACAAGCGCGGCGACAAGACTGCAATCCTGTTCGAGGGCGACGATCCGAACGTTTCCCGCGCGATCAGTTATCGCGAACTGCACGCCGAGGTTTGCAAATTCGCCAACGCGCTGAAGCACCTCGGGGTAAAGAAAGGTGATCGCATCGCCATCTACATGCCGATGATCCCTGAGGCCTGCGTGGCGATGCTCGCCTGCGCGCGGGTCGGCGCGATCCATTCGGTGGTGTTCGGCGGGTTTTCGCCCGACGCATTGGCCGGACGCATCGCCGATTCGCAATGCAAACTGGTGATCACCGCCGATGAAGGCGTGCGCGCCAACAAGAAGATCCCGCTCAAGAAGAACGTGGATGAGGCGCTGACCCGTCCCGGCACCACCAGTATCGAGACGGTAGTGGTGGTGCGCCGAACGGGCGGTGCGGTGAACATGCAGTCGCCGCGCGACCGCTGGTGGGAGACGCTGGTGGAGGGGCAATCCCCGGAATGTGCGCCCGAACCGATGAACGCGGAGGATCCGCTTTTCATCCTGTACACCTCCGGCTCCACCGGCAAGCCGAAAGGTGTGTTGCACACCGTGGGCGGCTACATGGTGTGGGTGTCTTACACGCACGCGGCGATTTTCGATCTGCGCGAAGACGACATCTACTGGTGTACCGCCGACGTCGGCTGGGTGACCGGACACAGCTACATCCTGTACGGGCCGCTGGCCAACGGCGCGACCTCGCTGGTATTCGAGGGCGTGCCGAACTGGCCCGATGCGTCCCGCATCTGGCAGGTCTGCGACAAGCACAAGGTGACGATCCTTTACACCGCGCCGACCGCGATCCGCGCGTTGATGCGCGAAGGCGACGAGCCGGTGAAGAAGACCTCGCGCAAGTCGCTGCGCCTGCTGGGTTCGGTCGGCGAGCCGATCAATCCGGAAGCGTGGGAGTGGTATTTCGACGTGGTGGGCGAAGGCCGTTCACCCATCGTCGATACGTGGTGGCAAACCGAGACCGGCGGCATTTTGATCTGTCCGTTGCCGGGTTCCACCGTGCTGAAGCCGGGTGCCGCCATGAAGCCTTTTTTCGGCATCCAACCGGCGATCTTCGACGCCGACGGCAAGACCATCGAAGGTGTTGGCTCCGGCAATCTCGTGATCACCGATTCCTGGCCGGGGCAGATGCGCACCGTGTACGGCGACCACCAGCGTTTCATCGACACCTACTTCAAAATGTATCCAGGCGTGTACACCACCGGTGATGGCGCCGAGCGCGATGCAGATGGCGATTGGAAGATCACCGGGCGCGTGGACGATGTCATCAACGTGTCCGGCCACCGCATCGGCACCGCCGAAATCGAGAGCGCAATGATGGCGGACGAACGCGTCGCCGAAGCTGCGGTCGTCGGCTGCCCGCACGACGTGAAGGGCACGACCATTTACGCATTCGTGACGCCCAAGGAAGGCGTCGAGCCGAGCGACGCGCTGAAAAAGGACCTTGTCGCCGGGATTCGTGAGCGGATCGGCGCGTTTGCCGCACCCGAATACCTGCAATGGGCCGCGGCGCTGCCCAAGACGCGTTCGGCCAAGACCATGCGTCGGATCCTGCGCAAGATCGCGGAAGCCGGGAACAGCGAGGTCGATCTTGCGGCGTTGGGCGATACTTCGACGCTGGCCGATCCTTCGGTGGTGAAGCGCCTGTACGACGACCGCGTTCGGCACTGACCGGACGCGACCCACCGATGTCCACTGCTCTGGAGTTCACGGAGGCGATTCCCCGGAATATTGCCCGGAATTTGGACGGCCAAGTGATCCATGTGTGGCGCATTCCCTACGCGATGGCGCAGAGGCGCACGCCGTTGCTGGAACTGCTGGCGGCCTATCTCGACACACCCGCGTCGTCCGTGGTGCTGGATGAGGATGCTCGCGGCAAACCTCGACTGGCGTCTCGCGTTTCCGCGTCCGGCGCAGCGGATCGGCTGGAATTCAACTGGTCGCACAGCGGCGCCTTCGCGCTGGTGGCGCTCGCACGCGGGTGCGCACTGGGGGTGGACATCGAACGCTTCGGCAAGGGTCAGCGTTCGCTTGAGATCGCCCGGCGATTTTTCGATCCCGCGGAGGCCGATGCGCTGGCGCAGCTTGAACCTGCTGCGCGCGACCGCTCGTTCATCAAGCTCTGGTGCGCGAAGGAAGCGGTGCTGAAGGCCGCGGGCGAAGGGCTGTCGTTCGGCCTCGCGCGCCTCGCGTTCGTGCAACGCGCAGACGCGGACTGGAGTTTGCAGCAGGTCGATCCGGCATTGGGCGAGGCACCGGACTGGCGCCTTGCCAGCTTCGAGGCGGCGCCCGACTATCGCGGCGCCTTGGCGTGGCGCGGCCCAAGCCGCGCCATTGCGGCGTTCCGGACGACCGGGGCCGCTGACTGAACCGTTCCGTGGAGCCCGGAACTCCCCCGCAAAACGGGTGTCTCAAGCAATACGGGAAGTCTCCCCGTAAGGTTCGCCACGACAGCGACGTGGTGGACTGCACTCTCCGGCGCGGAGTCCCTCCGCGCCTTTTTTTGTGGTCTGGGCGATCATCATTGACCATTGCTTTGTCGGCCACTCGTGCAAAGAGACACTGAGGGTCGGGATCACCATAATGGCCATCTTGGTCTGACTTCTCGCGAAGCCGCCCGGTGCCCAATTCCCGATGACGACGCTCAGTGTCAATCTCAACAAGGTCGCGGTGCTGCGCAATGCGCGCGGCGGCGTCGAACCGAATCTCTCGACCGCGGCCGAAACCTGCATCGCGGCCGGCTGCGGCGGCATCACCGTGCATCCGCGCCCGGATCGGCGGCACGTCACCGCTGAGGATGTCGCGCGGCTTGCGGCCATCACACGAGGGCGCGTCGAGCTGAATCTCGAAGGCAATCCGTTTGCGCCGCCGCGCGATGGTTATCCCGGTTTCGTCGAGCTGGTGCGCCAAGCTCGATCCGCACAGGCGACGCTGGTGCCGGATGCCGATGGCCAGATCACTTCCGATCACGGATTCGATCTCGTGCGGGATCTGTCCAGACTCGCGCCACTGATCGCGGAGCTCGGTCGCCTGGGTTGTCGCGTTTCGTTGTTCGTCGACGCGGGCAGTACCGACGGTTTCGAACAAGCTCGTGCGCTCGGGGTTTCGCGCGTCGAGCTTTATACCGGTCCTTACGCCCGTGCGTTTGCCCACGGGGATTTCGCGGCCGAACTGCAGCGCTGCGTCGCAACCGCGCGGCGTGCAATGGATGCCGGGCTCGACGTGAACGCCGGACACGACCTCGATCAGAAGAATCTCGGCGCCTTCAAACGCGCAATTCCCGGGCTCGCGGAAGTGTCGATCGGGCACGCGCTGATCAGTGAAGCCCTGTACGACGGATTGGATCGCACGGTCCGGAATTACCTCGCGATCCTCGCCTGACCGATGCATACAAAAAAGCCGCGCAATGCGCGGCTTTTCTGATCAATCGGAACTTCAAATCAGGGTGTCGATCCGTTCTTCGCCTTGCCTTGGGTGATGAAGCCCAGGTGCACCATGCCCGCGCCCTTTGCATCCTGCATCACCTTCCAGATCACGCGATAGGGCGTGGTCTTGTCGGCACGGATGTTCAACTCCGGCTGCGGCACGCTGGTGGCCGCGGCACGCAGTTTGGCACTCAACACCGCATCGCTGATCTGGCTGTCGTTCCAGTACACGGTGCCATCCGGCTCGACCGCGAGATCGATCGGCGGCACTTCGATCGCCGCCGGTTTGGTATTGGGATCGGCGCGCGGCAGCTCGACCTTCACCTTGTGCGACATCAAAGGCGCCGTGATCATGAAGATGATCAGCAGCACCAGCATCACGTCCGCCAGCGGGGTCACGTTGATTTCGGCCTTCGGGATTTCGCTGCCCGAATTTTCGCCAAGACTCATCGACATGACGTCAGATCCTCACTTCTCGAAACCGATCTTCTGGACGTTGTAGCGGCGCGCTTCCGCCATCACTTCCGCCAGATAATTGTACTGCGTGTCGTCGGTCGCCTTGATGTGCACTTGCGGCTGCTGTTCCAACGTCTTGGTGCCAATCGTGGCCAACTGCGCCTGCAGCTCGACGTTGCTGATCGGCAGGTTATCCCAAGTCATCGTTCCGTCGGCCTGAATGAACAATGTGTGCGGAGTCGGGGGGTTCTCCGGCGGCTTCACGTTGGGATTCGGCTGCGGCAGGTCGATCTTGATGTTGTGCTGCACCAGCGGCGCGGTGATCATGAAGATGACCAGCAGCACCAGCATGATGTCGATCAACGGTGTGATGTTGATCTCGGCGACCGGCCCGCCGCCGCTATTGGTACTCATCGCCATGACGCGAACCCTCGCTTACTTCTTCACCGCCGGCGGAGGCACTGCGGCAGCCGAACGTGCAGCGGCGGCCGAGGAACCCGTTTCGATGCGCGCACCGGTGGCGAAGAAGTCGTGCAGGTCATGTGCGAACTCGTCGAAGTGCGCGATGGTCACGCGGTTGGCACGCGAGTAGGCGTTGTATGCAATCACCGCCGGGATGGCCGCGAACAGACCGATGGCGGTCATGATCAATGCCTGGCCGACCGGACCCGCGACCGCCGAAATCGACGACTCGCCACTGGCGCCAAGGTTGATCAACGCGTAATAGATGCCCATCACGGTACCGAGCAGACCGACGAACACCGCGGCGGAACCGACTGTCGCGAGCAGCGTGAGGCCGCCTTCGAGATTGCGGCTTTCGCGATCCACGGCCTGGCGCAGCGCGCGATCGACGAATTCGGAGCGATTCAGCGCCTCGACCATCCGACTGCCTTCATGACGCTGGTGGTGCGCCGCGGCGGAAGCCGCTTCCAGCGCGATCTTCGAGAACGGCTCGGTGCGCGGCTGCTTCTCCATCACCCGCACGGCGTCCTGCGCGGAAGGCGTATCCCAGAACTTCTGGATGACCTTGTCCATGCGTGAACGGATC
This sequence comes from Rhodanobacteraceae bacterium, assembly GCA_036845145.1. Classification (GTDB taxonomy): domain Bacteria; phylum Pseudomonadota; class Gammaproteobacteria; order Xanthomonadales; family Rhodanobacteraceae; genus 66-474. Next base: position 31,646 of record DAIUEL010000006.1, read on the forward strand.
AGCGCATTGCGGATCGCGATCGCGACGATGAAGTACCACGACGACACCGACATGATCACCAGCACGATCAGTACGATGAAGTCGATCGCGTGCGTGAGCGGATGGGACAGAATTTCGTGGAGAAAATGGCTCGCGCCGACCTGCTGCAGGGCTTGCGCGTTGGCGTTGCCGACTGGTGCGGCGGCGGCTTGAGTTGCTTCTTGGATCATGGCGCTACCCTTCCTTCAAGTTGTAGCAGTGGAACGTTGACTGATGGACTCTACCGGAATCACCCCGGTGGAGCGTGAAGTTTCTATTCGATGCCGCTGAGGCTGAAATTCACCGGAACCAGCACGACGCCACCGGATGGCTTGCCGTTCTGGACGCCCGGATTGAACCGCCAGTGACGTGCGGCATCTTCCGCGGCGCGGTCGAGTTCGCGATAGCCACTGGATTTTTGCACCTTCACGTCCACCACTTCACCCGCGGCGTTGATGGTGATCGCGAGAACCACCTCGCCCTGATGACCCTGGCGCACGGCCTGGATCGGGTACTTGGGCGGATTGCGATTCTTGTAGCTGATGTCCACAGACGGCGCGACGTTGGCAGGCGGCGGCGGCGGCGCCGGTGGACGCGGCGGCTCGGCCGGGGTCGACATGATCGATTGTTCCTGCGGCGGCGGCGGCGCCGGCGGCGGCGGCAGCGGCGGCGGCCGCTCCAGCTTGATCATTTTCGGTGGCGGCTGCTTGGGCGGCTCCGGAGGAGGAGGTGGTGGCGGCGGCGGCGGCGGCGGCGGCGGAATGAACTCGACGCGCACGATCTTTTGCGTGTTGCTTTCTTTCGCCGCCGGTGGCGCGGCAGGAGCCAGCAGCATGATGATGATGCCGGCGTGCAAGGCAATCGCAAACGCGACTGCGATCGTGCGCCACCAGTTGAACCGTTTGCGGTCTCGAGCCGACGTACGTGCCATCGTGTATTGAACCA
>DAIUEL010000007.1:0-31529 GCA_036845145.1 Rhodanobacteraceae bacterium
CGCAATCCGTGCACGATTCATCACAACGGCAGCTATCCTCGGTAGCCGCGCGTTTCCTGACGCGGGCGCGCAGGGAATGGGAACAGCGACAATTCGAAGCTGCCGAAGGATCGCTCACCAGTGTGCTGGCCTTGGCTCCGGATTGCCTGGACGCCGTCCGGATGCTCGGCATGGTGGCGCAGCGTCGTGGCGATCATGCCAAGGCCGCCGACTGCTTCCGGAAGGTGCTGGCCGTTTTTCCGCAGGATGACGAGTTGCACGTCGGGCTCGGCATCGCCCTTTTCGAGCTCGCCGAACCCGAGCAGGCCCTCACGCACTTGCGACAGGCCTGCGCGCTGGCACCGAATTCCGCGCTGGCGTGGTTCAATCTCGGCGAAGCGCTCGGCCGGCACGCACACTCGCAGGACGCGGTCGCGGCCCTGCGGCGCGCAATCGAACTCAACCCGGCGCACGTTTCGGCCCGCTTGTCGCTGGCGCGCGTCCAGGCCAGCCTCGGCCATATCGATGCGGCGGTGAAGGGCTATCGCGAAGTGGTGCGCCGCGACCCCGGCAACGCCGAAGGCTGGTTCGGACTGTCGAATCTCAACACCGTGCGCTTCGACGCGGCCGATGCGGCACGCTTGCAGCATGCGCTGGCGCGACCGGGCCTCGCCGGCCGCGAATACGAGTTGCTGGCCTTCAGCTACGCGAAGGCCCTGGAAAACCAGAACGAATACGCGCAGGCATTCGATGTCTTCGAACACGGCAACGCCTCGCGCCGCCAACGGGTGAAGTGGGACGCGGCAGGCGAACGCCGCCGCGTAGCCGCGATCCAGGACGTCTTCTCGAAAAACCTGCCCGCACCGATCAATCCGCAACTCGGCCGCGAGGCCATCCTGATCGTCAGCATCCCGCGCTCCGGCTCCACGCTGGTCGAGCAGATCCTCGCGTCGCACCCCGAGGTCGAGGGCGCCAACGAGATCAAGGACATGACGCAGGTCATCGATGCGGAAACGCACCGTCGCCATTCGGCCTTCCCGCTGTGGGTGCCGGATGCCGGCGCCGAGGATTGGCAGCGCCTCGGCCAGGACTATCTCGCACGCACCACGCGCTGGCGCGAACGCAAGCCGCGCTTCACCGACAAGAGCCTCGTCACCTGGTATCTGGTGGGCGCGGCGCTGGCGATGATGCCGGCCGCGCGCGCGATCATCGTCCGGCGCGACCCGGTGGAAACCTGCCTCGGCTGCTTCCGCCAGTGCTTCAGCGAAAACAGCGGCTTTGCCTGCAGCATGGACGAACTGGCCGATTACTGCATCGACTTCCTGCGTCTCACGCGTTTCTGGCTGCAGAAATATCCGGATCGCGTGATGGACCTTCAATACGAATCGCTGGTCGCCGACCCGGACGCCGAGGTGCGCCGCCTGCTGGACTTCTGCGGCCTGTCCTTCGATCACGCGTGCCTCGATTTCCACAAGACCGCGCGCACGGTGCAAAGCCTGCCCAGTGCCGCGCAGGTACGGCAACCGATCCGCCGCGACACCGCGCGCAGCGCGCTCTACGGCGACAAGCTGGATCGACTGCGCCAGCGTTTGCGCGATGCCGGCGCACGGACGGCGTGAACGTCGCGCGTTGCGATCGCTCCCGTGTTGTGCGCATTGCACATCGGGTGGCCGCATTGGCCACGGTGGCCATCATGGCCGCCTGTGCGCCGCTGCCGCCACGCAATCCGATGGCAACCTGGGTGCCATCGAAAAATCACGACATCCGCAAGCCGCAGTTGATCGTGCTGCACTTCACGAATCAGGGTTCGGTGCAGCAGGCGCTCGATACGCTGCGCACCCGCAACCCCGATGGCCCGGTCAGCGCACATTACCTGATTGGTCGTGACGGCCACATCTATCAACTGGTCAGCGACACACTGCGCGCGTGGCACGCGGGGCCGGGCCGCTGGGGCACCATCACCGACGTCAATTCGGCATCCATCGGAATCGAGATCGACAATAACGGCCAGGTGCCGTTCCCGCCCGCGCAGATCGCCAGCCTCGTCAACCTGCTGACCGACCTCACCACACGCTGGCGCATCCCGCGCGCGCAGATCATCGGTCATGAGGACATGGCGCCATCGCGCAAGGATGATCCGGGTCCGTTGTTCCCGTGGGCGACGCTGGCGGCCGACGGTTTCGGCTTGTGGCCCGATCCGATCGCCACCCTGCCCGACCCGCCAGCCGGTTTCGATCCCTGGATGGCGCTGACCGCGATCGGCTATTCGCTGGACGACCCGCCAGCCGCGGTGCGCGCCTTCCACGACCATTTTCGCGGGATGGGTGGCAGCACGCTGGATGCCGAAGACCTGCGCATCCTCAGCAATCTCGTCGGCAAGATCGAGCGCGGCACGACGGGAAAGTAGCCCGTCGGCAGACACGGCAACGCGACGTGCGGCAAGTCATTGGACCTGCCGCACGTCGCGCCTCGTGCTTGTTTTTATGCGTGAAGGCGACGACGACGCCAGCCGTAGCCGACGCCAAGCATCAGCAGCCCGAGACCGAACAGGCCGAGTTCTCCCGGCTCCGGGACCGAAAGCGTCACGTTGGCGGCGCCCGGTGAATTCACGAAGTCGGTGAACAGGTAGAAGTCCGTCCGGTTGGGAAGCGGTGGGTGAGGGAAAAACGAAACCGTGAACAGACTGCCGGGGTCAGGCAGGGCCTGGGGGCAATTATCGGTCGCGAAATTGGTGGGGATGCTGCCGCATTCCAATTGGTCACCGCTGAACGAGCCCCCGCTAGGCACGATGAACTGGAACGTGAATTTGGAAGCGGCGTGCGTGGTGACGTTGTTCATCCACAGGCAAAAGCTGAATCCGCTGGTGTCGACGCCCAGCACATCCCCGCAGGGGATGAAATTCACCTGATACGTGTGGTTGAGCAACCCAATGCTGCAAGGATCGTCATGAGCGCACTGCGGCGCCGTGGTTGGCGGCAGGGTGTCATTCGACGTCGCCGGCGGATCAAAAACCACCCGTGTCGCAAACGCTGCTGGCGCAGCCATGGTCAGCACCAAGGCTGCAGCCGCGAGAACCAGATTACGTGTCATCACTGAATACCCCTTCTTGATCTGGGATTGCGGGGGAACCGCAGGTGCATGTTCCTTCCTCGCGGCGTAGGTTCTGCATGGCCTGTGCCACCACCGCAAGCCACTGTTTTCATTGGGTTCTTGATCGCAAACACATAGCGAATTTGTAAACTCTTCCGACGCAAGATTACAGTGCTGCGACAGCGACGCCATTCAACCCACTGTCTTTCGTGGCTTTTGTCGCGAACCTGCCCGACCCGCCAAGGTGTAAACAGATTTGACAGCCAAAATGGGCGAGCGAAACCCCAAGCGGGCCGAATGCGGCGTCCGCCTCGGCCCCATTGCTCGCCACCCCACGGAATGGCTCAATCAAGTTTTGCCGGAAGTCGCGGCCGCAGCCACTGCGCGATCGGGCAGCGGCAAGCCAGCCTGCTTGCACAGGGCCGCAAAGCGCGGATCGTGCTGGTAGGCCAGCACGAACGGGTCGGTGAGCAGCAGGCCGGAAAAATTCGGGTCGCGCTGGTTCCAGGCCTTCTGCAGCCAGTCGAACATTTCATCAGGTTGCTTGCGCACGGCGTACAGGTCGGCCACGAAATAAGGCTGGTCCTTGCCCTGCTTGGCGATGTAATCGCGCAGCGCTGCATCGGCCTTGCGGTGATCGGGGTCGATTTGTTGCGCAAGCGCGATCGCCCACGGGCCATTCGCCGGGTCGGTTTCCTTGGCGGCATTGCTCCGCGCCGCGTCCACATTGCCGCGCAACACGTCGACCGCGGTCAGCATGCTGTGCAAAAACGGGTAATTCGGCTGCCAGGCCAAGCCTTTCTTGGCAATCTGCTCCGCCTCGTCCAACTGGTGTTGTCCCAGCAGCGCAAGTACAAGATTGACATAGATGTCGACACGGGCCGGATCATTGGCGACGGTCTTCCGATACAGGTCGACCGCCGCCTGCAGTTGTCCCAGGTTTTCAAGTCCACCGGCCAGGTGGTTCATGGTGGTGGTGTCATTCGGGGCCAACTCATGGGCGCGCTTGTACTCCGCCAGCGCCCCGATCGGATCGTTGTCGAGCGTCCCCAGCAGGTAACCGCGATCGGTATGGGTGTACGCCGCGTCCGGCGCCAACATTTGCTCCTTGTCCGCCGCGGCGCGAGCCTGGGCAAAGGCTTCTTGGCGCGCATCCCCATTCAGGAACAGCACGCCCAGGTTGACCGAAGCATTGGACAGCAACCCCCAGACGTAGGCGTAATCCGGATCGAGCTTGAGCGCCTGCTGGAACAGCGAAATGCCCTGGCGGATGCCAGCTTCGGTGCCACGCCTGTAGGTGGCGCGCCCCTGCATCATCAGTTCATACACTTCCACATTGCCACTCGGCGGCTTGTCGCTCGCCACGATCGGCTTGCCCAGCAACTTGACCTTGAGCGCGTCGGCGACAGCCTCGCCGATCTTCGACTGGATCGCGAACACGTCGTTGAGCTTCTCGTCGTAGCCTTTCGACCAGACGCTGGCTCCGTCCTTGGCGCGGATCAAGTTGACAGTGACCCGGATCCGGTTGCCCTGCTGGCGCACCGAGCCCTGGATCAGGTGCGCCACCCCGAGCGCGGCGCCGATCTGGGCGAGGCTGTCACTGCTGTCGCGAAACTTGAAGCTGGAGTATTTCCCGATCACCTTCAGCCCGTTGACCTGGGTGAGGTCGGAAATCAACTCCTCGGAAAGCCCGTCGGAGAAATACTGCTGCTTGGGATCGCCGCTATCGTTGGTCAGCGGCAGCACCGCCACCGACTGGAATGGAATCTTGGCCAGTGCCGCGGCGATGGCCTTCGCGTCAGCCGCGCCGGCCGCGCTGTTGACGTCGCGATGCAGCACGAAGGTGTTGGTGATCAGCAACACGATCGCCAGCGCCATCACACCGATGATCCACAAATCCAGCTTGCGCCCGGTGGCACGATGGAACGCGTGATCCTGGCTGGTGTCGTCGCTTTCGAGCTTCAGGCCTTCCGGCGTCAGCTTGTAATACCAGGCAAAGGCCACCCAGAACGGAAAGCCGATCGCGCAGGCGATCACGAACCAGCGGGTGACCCATTCCGGCGCCCGGAACACGGGGGCAAGCTGCGCGATGCCTTGCGAGAGTGCCCACACCGCACCGATGTAGACCGCGGCGGCGCGCCATACGTGGCGATGGCTGAGTTCCGCAAAGATGCCGCGCTTCCCCGGCGACCCGTCCTGGCTGATCACTATGTGCCCCGGGGCTCCCACCGGCTACAGGCCGGTCTCCAGATGAACGCAAGTGTCGAGCTTCAGGCGGCGCGATGCAAGCCCGGAAGCGGATGGGATCACCCGACCAAACGACGGACGCTCACCTGCCGGTCGGCCGACTTCACCGATCCCGGTGGACGATGTAGCGTGCCATCCAGCGCAACGGTTCGGCGGCGTCACCGAAGCGTTCGAGCGCAGCCAGTGCATCGGCGTACAACGCATCGGCGCGGCGCTTGGCGTTGTCCATGCCCATCAACGATGGATACGTGGCCTTGCCGCGGGCGGCGTCGGCGCCATGGGTCTTGCCGGTGAGTGCCTGTTCGCCTTCCACGTCCAGCACGTCGTCCTTGATCTGGAACGCGAGCCCCATGCATTCGGCGAAACGGTCGAGTGCATCGCGCGAATCGTCCGGTAGATCAGGTGCCGCGCAGGTCGGCATCAGCACCGCCGCGCGGATCAGCTTGCCGGTCTTGTCGCGATCGAGTGCTTCGAGGTCGGTGGCGGCGAGTTCCTTGCCCTCGGATTCGAGATCCACCGCCTGCCCGCCGGTCATGCCTTCCGAACCGGCGGCACCCGCGAGGATCGCGATCATCCCCAGCCGTTCCACCGCGTCAAGCGCACCGTCGCCGGCGAGAATTTCAAAGGCGCGGGTCTGCAGGGCATCGCCCGCGAGAATCGCAGTGGCTTCGCCGAACGCCACATGCGTGGACGGCTTGCCGCGTCGCAGCGCATCGTCGTCCATTGCCGGCAGATCGTCGTGCACCAGCGAGAACACGTGCACGCATTCGACCGCGCACGCGGCGGCGTCCAGACGCGCGGGCGCGATGCCAAGCACCTCGCCGCTCGCATAGCACAGCAACGGCCGGATGCGCTTGCCGCCGCCGAGTGCCGAGTAGCGCATCGCCGCATGCAGGGACGCGGGCCGGGCATCCGCCGCGGGCAGCCGCGCATCCAGCGCGCGCTCGATGCGTTCGACGTATTCCGGTACCCGATCTGCAAACGACATCGACCCACTCCTTGTCCGGCGGCAGCGGCCGCGAATCGCCGCGAGCCTAGCGACGGCGGCGTTCGCGTGTCAAAGCAATTTCCGCGCGACTTCCACCTCATCTTCACGCACAATGCGTACGATCACGAAGTCGGCTGACGATGCGCCGAAGGAGACCAGCAGAATGATCGCCCAAGCTTTCGCCAGTGGATCGCGACGCGGCGCCCACGGCTACCAGGCGCGCATTCTGCCGGAGGTTTCGCGCACTTTTGCACTGACTATTCCGCAACTCGACGTGCGCCTGCGCACGGTGATCGCGAACGCGTATCTGTTGTGCCGGATCGCGGACACGATCGAGGACGAAAACGCGCTGCCGGGCGACGTCAAGCAGCAGTTCCACGACCGCTTCACGCGGGTGGTGGAATCCACGGAAGATCCGGCATCGTTCGCGCGCGACCTGGCGCCGCTGCTCGTCGGCAACACGCTCGCCGCCGAACGCGACCTGGTCGCGCACACCGCAGAAATCATCCAGGTCACCGACAGCTTCAACCTGGCGCAGCGCGGATCGCTGGCGCGCTGCATCCGCACGATGTGCACCGGCATGCCGAGTTTCGAGCGCCGCACCAGCACCGCCGGCCTCGCCGACATGCGCGAGATGGATCGCTACTGCTATTACGTCGCCGGCATCGTGGGCCAGACGCTCACCGATCTCTTTTGCGACTATTCGCCGCGCATCGCCGAGCGCCGCGAGGAGCTGTCGGCACTGGACGTGTCGTTCGGCCAGGGCCTGCAGATGACCAACATCCTCAAGGACTTCTGGGAGGACCGCGATCGCGGCGCCTGTTGGTTGCCGCACGACCTGTTTGCCCGCGCCGGCGTGGAACTGGAGGACATTCGCCGCAACGAAGTGCCGGCTGCGTTCGGCAAGGCTTACGCGCAACTGATCGGCGTCGCCCACAGCCATCTTCGCAACGCGCTCGACTACACCTTGTTGATACCCGAAAAAGAGGTGGGCATCCGGCGCTTCTGCCTGATCGCGCTGGGGCTGGCGATGCGCACGCTCGGCTCGATCCTGGCCAAGCCGGATTTCACGGCCGGCGCGCAGGTGAAGGTTTCGCGGCAAGTCGTCAAGAAGATCGTGATCGTCACCCATCTTTTCGCGGGCTACAGCCGCGTGCTGCAGCGCTGGTTCGCACGCATGGCGGAAGGCCTGCCGCTGCAGGCGCTGGCGAGCGACTGGCGCGGATTGCTGCCGGACCCGCACAGCGCATGGCCGCACAGCGACGCGTGTGGCCCTGCGCAGGCTTTCACCTTCAAGTAACGATCTGCCGACCATGCCGCCCGATTCCGGCGCCCCGCGCTATCGTCCCGCAACCCATCGCGTCGACACCGGCGCGCGCGACCGGCTGACCGCGGCGATCGAAGCGGCACGGGCGAACATCCTCGCGCGCCAGCGCGCCGACGGTTGCTGGCAATACGAGCTGGAAGCCGACTGCACGATTCCGGCCGAATACATTCTCATGCTGCATTACCTCGGGGAATTCGACCGCCTGCTGGAATCGCGGCTGGCCGAATACCTGCGCCGCCGCCAATCGCGCGACGGCGGTTGGCCGCTCTACCCCGGCGGCGCCCTGGACGTGAGCTGCAGCGTGAAGTGCTATTACGCGTTGAAGCTGGCCGGCGACCGCGTCGACGCGCCGCACATGGCGAAGGCGCGCGCGGCCATCCTCGCGCACGGTGGGGCGGCTCGCAGCAACGTTTTCACGCGTATCGCGCTGGCGTTGTTCGGGGAACTGCCGTGGCGCGGCGTGCCGTTCCTGCCGGTGGAGATCGTGCTGCTGCCGCGCTGGTTCCCGTTCCATCTCGGCAAGGTGTCGTACTGGTCGCGCACGGTGATGGTGCCGTTGTCGGTGCTGACCACGCTGAAGCCGCGCGCGGCCAATCCGCACGGCGTGCACATCGCCGAACTGTTCGTCACGCCGCCCGAAGAGGAAAAGCATTATTTCCATTCGCGCTCGCTGTTGAATCGCGTCCTGTTCGCGGGCGAAAAAATCGTTCGGCGCCTGGAACGCCTGATTCCGAAACGCCTGCGCCGGCGCGCGCTGGAACGCGCCGAGAGGTGGATTCTCGATCGCCGCAACGGCGATGGCGGCTTGGGCGCGATTTTCCCGGCGATGGTCAACGCCTACGAAGCGCTTGCCCTGCTGGGCTATCCGGCCGAGCATCCGGCTCGGCGCGAAACCCGCAAGGCCATCGACGACCTGCTGGTGGTGCATGACCATGAAGCTTGGTGCCAGCCGTGCGTTTCGCCGGTGTGGGACACCGGGCTCACCTGTCTCGCGTTGCAGGAGGATCGCGACGCGCCGGCAAATGCCCAGCGGCGTGCGCTCGATTGGCTGCTGTCGCGGCAACTGCTGGACGAGCCGGGCGACTGGCGCGATGAACGTCCGCAGCTTCCCGGCGGTGGATGGGCCTTCCAGTACAAGAATGATGCCTATCCCGACCTCGACGATACCGCGGTCGTGGTGCGCGCACTGCATCAATCGCCGAAATCGGAGAACTTCACGCGCGCGATCGAGCGCGCCACCGATTGGCTGTGCGGGATGCAGTCGAAGAATGGCGGCTTCGCCGCGTTCGATGCCGACAACGATCACCAATGGTTGAACCAGATTCCGTTCGCCGACCACGGCGCCCTCCTGGATCCGCCCACCAGTGATGTCAGCGGCCGTGTGCTGACGCTGCTGTCGTTGCTCGACCGCGCATCCGATCGTGAAGCGCGCGAACGCGTCACGCGTTTCCTGCTGGACGAACAGACGTCCGAAGGTGCGTGGTTCGGGCGCTGGGGCACCAACTACATATATGGCACGTGGTCGGTGCTGGTCGCGCTGCGCGCCGCGGGCTTCGCCACCGATGAACCGGCGATCCGGCGCGCGGTGCAATGGCTGAAGTCGGTCCAGCAAGCCGACGGCGGCTGGGGCGAAGGCAACGACAGTTACCTCAATCCCGAATTGCGCGGGCGTGGCGCGCGCAGTGGCCCCGCACAGACCGCATGGGCACTACTGGCGTTGATGGCGGCCGGCGAAGCAGACAGCCCGGCGGTGGCGCGCGGCGTCGAATACCTCCTGAAGACGCAAGCCGCCGGTGAATGGCACGACGCTCGCTTCAATGCGCCCGGCTTTCCGCGGGTGTTCTACCTGAAGTACCACGGCTATACCCGCTATTTCCCGTACTGGGCCCTGGTGCGCTATCGCAATGTCCGCGTCCGCCAGTCCTGATGCGGTCGGCTTGATCATCGCCCTGCCGGCGGAGGCGCACAGCATCGGCGTACGCGGCATCGGCATCGGCGAGTGCACACGTTGGCGGAACGGATGGGTGGCGGTTTCCGGGATGGGCCCGCACAACGCGATGCGTGCGGCCGAACGCCTGCTCGCCTGCGGCGTCGCGCGGCTGGCGAACTGGGGCGTGGCGGGCGCGCTGACCCCCGACCTGGCTTCGGGCGACGTGCTGATTCCCGATCACGTCTGCTACATGCGGGACGATCCCGGCTTTGCCACCGATACCGGCCTCGCCACGCAACTCGTCGAACTCCTGTCGGCAAGCCTGCGCGTTCGCCGCGGCATCCTGTGGTCGACACCGCAGCCGGTGGCGACCACTGCCGACAAGCGGGCGCTGGCAACCCGCAGCCACGCGCTGGCCGTGGACATGGAAGCCGCGCCGATCGCCGCGGTCGCCGCACGCGCGAAACTTCCCTTCGTGGCGGTGAAAGCGATCTGCGATCCGATCGACCGCGAACTGCCGGCGGCCATGGCCAGCGCGCTCGAGGGCGCGGATCGCGGCTGGTCCCTGCGGATGGTGTCGGCGATCGCGCTGGGCGGCCCTGCAACCTGGCGCGCGGCGCGCGCACTGTCGCACGACTTCCGGCGCGCGCGCCGTTCGCTCGCCACCGCCGCAGCACTCGCTGCATGAGCGGGCGCGTCCTGGTCAGTGGTGCCAACGGATTCGTCGGCTCGGCCGTAGTGCGCGCGTTGTTGCGTCACGGCTACCCGGTGCGCGCGTTGGCGCGCGCTTCGAGCGACACTTCGAATCTCGAAGGACTGCCCGTCGATATCGCGCGCGGCGACTTGCTGGATGCGGCCTCGCTGGAACGCGCGCTCGAGGGTTGCGAGGGATTGTTCCATGTCGCCGCCGACTATCGGCTGTGGGCGCGCGATCCGCACGAGATCCGCAAGTCGAACGTGCGCGGCACCCACAACATCCTGCTGGCGGCGCGGCGTTGCAGGGTCCGTCGCACCGTGCACACCTCCAGCGTCGCCACGCTCGGCTTGCATCACGACGGCACGCCTTCCGACGAAGACACGCCCGTTCGCCTCGACGACATGATCGGCGCCTACAAGCGTTCCAAGTTCCTGTCGGAAGCGCTGGTGCGACGCTGTGCGCGCGCCGGCACCGACATAGTGATCGTGAACCCCGCCGCGCCCATCGGCCCACGCGATCGCAAGCCGACGCCGACCGGACGGATGATCCTCGATGCAGCGCGCGGACGGATGCCCGCATTCGTGGATACCGGGTTGTGCGTCGTGCACGTCGACGACGTGGCCGAGGGCCACGTACTCGCCTACGAGCGCGGCCAACGCGGACGCCGCTATGTGCTGGGCGGCGAGAACATGAGTTTGCAGTCGATCCTCGGTACCGTCGCGCAACTGACCGGCCGCCACCCGCCATGGCTGAAATTGCCGCACGCCGCCGTATTGCCCGTTGCCTACGTGGCCGAGGCATGGGCGCGCATCACCGGTGTCGCACCGAACGTCACGGTGGATGGCGTCAAGCTTGCCCGGCATTGGATGTATTTTTCGAGCCGCCGTGCCGAAACCGAACTCGGCTACAGCGCTCGCCCGGCGCGGGAAGCGCTGGCCGACGCAATACAATGGTTCCGTGCCAACGGGTACTCCAGCTAGCCGGCCAGATCGCTTCACGGGGTAGGGCGGGTGCCAACCCGCCTTCAATGTGTCGCAGCGGCGGGATACGCTGCGCTTCTCCCGCCCTACCCGCTTTGCAACGGCGGGATGCACTGCGCTCCTCCCGCCCTACAAAACTCATCGATACCAACGTGATCACATCGCACCGGATGCACGCCACTGCGCAAGCCCAACCCAACATCGCGCTCGTCAAATACTGGGGCAAGCGCAACGCCGCGTTGAACCTGCCGGCCGCGGGTTCACTGTCGATCACGCTGGATGCGTTGCACACGCGCACGCGCGTGCGCTTCGACGACGCACTCGCCGACGACGACATCACGTTGAATGGCGAACGCGACGAAGCGCAAACCCGCAAGATCGGTGTCTTCCTCGATTTGTTCCGCGCGCGCGCGGGCGTCGCGGTGCGGGCGCACGTCGAATCCGGCAACGACTTTCCAACCGGGGCGGGGCTTGCTTCCTCCGCATCGGGTTTTGCGGCACTGGCGATTGCGGTGGATCGCGCGCTGGAGCTGCATCTCGATGCACGCGAGCTTTCGATGCTGGCGCGACGCGGCTCGGGTTCGGCCGCGCGCTCGATCTTTGGCGGGTTCGTGGAAATGGCGGCGGGCACGCGCGACGACGGCGAGGACGCTTTCGCGATCCCGCTGTTGGGCGCCGGCGCATGGCCGCTCAAGGTCGTGGTCGCGATCACCACTCGGAAAAGGAAGGCCATCAGTTCGAGCGCGGGCATGGACCACACGCGGGATACGTCGCCCTTCTATCGCGACTGGATTGCGGGCGTGCCAGGTGATCTGGACGCGGCGCGCAGTGCCGTATCGACGCGCGACTTCGAAAAGCTGGCGCAGGTTGGCGAGGCGAGCTGCCTTGCGATGCACGCGGTGATGATGTCCGCCCGGCCCGGCCTGATCTACTGGAACACGGCGACCGTCGCCTGCATCCAGTGCATCCGGTCCTTGCAAGCCGACGGCACCGGCGTGTTTTTCACCATCGATGCGGGCCCGCAGGTGAAAGCCGTCTGCCTGCCCGACGATGCGGCGCGCGTGGCCGATGCCTTGCGCACCGTCATTGGCGTGGAGGACGTGCTGGTCAGCGGCCTGGGCGAAGGCGCGCGAATCGTCGAGGACGCCCACGCATGCGCGTGATCGCCAGCGCGCCCGGCAAGCTGGTGCTGCTGGGCGAATACGCGGTGCTGGAAGGCGCACCGGCGCTGGTGCTGGCGGTGGACCGGCGCGCGAGCGTGGCGCTTGAATCCAGGGAATCTCCGCACAACCCCGCCACACGCCATCTCGACGATATCCGGGACGACGCGCGAAATCAGCGTTTCCCGGGCGGCGATGGGCTTTGGGAAATCGTCTCGCCCACCCTGCAACTGCAGGCACAGTTGCGGCCGCAGGATGGCCATGCACGCTGGGTCGATGCAGCGCCTCCGGACCTCGAATGGATCGCCACCCTGCTCGCGCGTCTTCCCCAGGCGCGGAACCTGCCTCCGTGCCGTATCGAACTCGACAGCGACGCGTTTTACGTGGATCACGCTGGCACGCGTGAGAAACTGGGGCTCGGTTCCAGCGCCGCGCTCACCGTGGCGCTGCTCGGTGCCTTGCGCGCACACGCCCACGCCGCTGCGCCCACGATCGACCAGGCCATCGAAGCACACCGCGCGATCCAGCATGGTCATGGCAGCGGCATCGACATTGCGGCCTCGTTGATGGGCGGACTCTCGCGCTTCCACCTGGATGGTGATGCCACCCGGGTGGCTCCCATCGCGTTGCCGAAAGATCTACGTTGGGTTTGCGTCTACAGCGGCCACCCGGCATCCACCAGCACGATGCTCGCCACGGTCGCCGCATGGCGTGAACGTGAGCCGATCGCGTTCACGCAATACATGCATGAACTCGCTACAATTTCTTCACGCGGTATCGACGCCTTGACCGCCAGCGATGCCGCCACCTTTCTGTCCTCCCTCCACGATTACGCAACAGCCCTGGCGCGCTTCGGCACGGCCGCGGGCGTTGACATCGCCAGCCGTGAGCATCGGGCGATCGCCGCGATCGCCGCGGACTGCGGATGCGTCTACAAAAGCTGCGGCGCGGGCGGCGGTGACATCGGCATCACGTTCGCCGTGGAAGATTCGCGGTTGCGGGAATTCTCGAAGCGCGCATCGCGCGCCGGGTTTCCCGTAATCGGACTGGAAGCGGACCCCAAGGGTCTGGAGGTCGTTTCGAACGTTTGAGGCTTTGCAAGGAATCAGAATGGATCAGTCGAGGCTGCCGGGTTTCTACAAGTTGTCGGTGCCGGAACGCGTGAACCTGGTGCGCGAGCGCGGCCTGCTTTCGCGCGAGGATTTTCAAGTCCTGTCGAGCGGCGCGCACACGCTTACCGTCGCGCGCGCCGACAAGATGATCGAGAACGTGATCGGCGTGATGGGCTTGCCGCTCGGTCTCGGCCTCAACTTCCTGGTCAATGGCAAGGATCACGTGGTACCGCTGGTGGTGGAGGAACCTTCCATCGTGGCGGCGCTGTCATCGGCCGCGAAGCTGGTGCGCGCTGCCGGCGGCTTCACCACGCGCAGCACCGAGCCGATCCTGATCGGCCAGGTGCAGATCGTCGATATCGACAACTCGGCCACTGCGCAAGCGGCGCTGCTGCAACGCAAGCAGGAAATCATCAACCTCGCCAACAGCCTGCACCCGAAGATGGTCGCGCGCGGTGGCGGCGCCAAGGACATCGAGGTCCGCATCCACCCGGCAGCCGACGGCCGCCGCGACATGGTGGTGTTGCATCTTCTCGTGAACACCTGCGATGCGATGGGCGCCAACATGGTCAACACCATGTGCGAAGGCGTGGCGCCGCTGGTGGAAGGCATCACCGGCGGCAAGGTGTTCCTGCGCATCCTTTCCAATCTCACCGACCGCGCGCTGGTCTGGGCCAAGACGGTGATTCCGGCCGAACTGCTGGCCGGCAAGGGCTACGACGGCGAACAGGTGCGCGACGGCATCATCCTCGCCAATGACCTGGCGGTGTGCGACCCGTATCGCGCCGCCACCCACAACAAGGGCATCATGAATGGTGTCGACGCGGCTGCGATCGCAACCGGCAACGACTGGCGTGCGCTGGAAGCCGCCGCGCATGCCTACGCGGCGCGCGGCGAGCACTACACGTCGCTGACGCGCTGGTACAAGGACGACCAGGGAAACCTGGTCGGCACGATCGAGATGCCGATGAAGGTCGGCACCGTCGGCGGCAACCTGCAATCCAACGCCACCGTCGCGTTGAATTTGCGCCTCGCGAACGTAGCGACGGCGCGCGAACTCGCGGAAATCATGGGCGCCGTCGGCCTGGCGCAGAACTTCTCCGCGTTGCGCGCGCTCGTGACCGACGGCATCCAGCAGGGCCACATGACCTTGCACGCGCGCAGCGTCGCCGTCAGTGCCGGCGCCACGCCCGAGATCTTCGAAACCGTGGTCGAACGCCTAGTCGACTCGGGCGAGATCAAGGTGTGGAAGGCCCGCGAGATCATCGCCGAGGTCAAGAACCAGGTGCAGCCCGAAGCCAGGACCGTCGCACACGGCTTCGAGCCGGTCGAGGAAAGCGAGTACGCGACCGGCTACGGCAAGGCGATCCTTCTGGGTGAACACGCGGTGGTGTACGGCCGCCACGCGATCGCGGTGCCGGTTCCGATGGCGATCCGGGCGCGCGCCGAAGAATCGAACGACGGCACCCAACTCATCATTCCGCGCTGGGGCGTCGAACAACGGTTGCATCCCGGCACCAAACACCCGGGCTCGTTCCTGCAATCGCTGGAATTGATCCTGCAAAAGCTGGAACTTGCCGATCGTCCGCTGCGCATCCAGGTTTATCCCAACCTGCCGCGCGCAAACGGGCTGGGCGGCTCGGCCGCACTCGCGGTCGCGGTGATCCGCGCGCTCGATCGCCACTGCGCGCTCGGCCTGACCGACCAGCAGGTGTGCGCGCTTTCCTACGAATGCGAACGCGTCGCGCACGGCACGCCATCGGGCATCGACAACACGGTCGCAACCTATGGCCAGCCGCTGCTGTTCCAGCGCGGCGAACCGCCGGTCGTCGAACCGCTGCGGTTCGCCAAGCCGCTGCCGATGGTGATCGGGCTGTCGGGCGTGGAAAGCCTGACCGCGCGCACGGTCGGCCGCGTGCGCGCAGCGTGGCAACGCAACAAGCAGTTGTACGAGCGCATCTTCGATGAAATCGATGCGCTGGCGATGCAAGGCATCAAGGCGTTGCAAGCCTGGGATCTGCAACAATTCGGCGAACTGATGAACATCTGCCAGGGTCAGTTGAACGCGCTGCAGGTGTCGAGCTGGGAACTGGAAGAAATGATCCAGGTCGCGCGCGCCAATGGCGCGGCCGGCGCCAAACTCACCGGCGGCGGCGGCGGCGGCGCGATGATCGCACTGTGTCCTGACGATCCGGGCCGCGTCGCGCGCGCGCTGCAGCAGGCGGGTTACCAGGCGATGGAGAGCAGCATTGGTTGAGCACGAAGACAACCGGGTGGTGTCGTTCGACTCCGAACGCCTGATCCTGGTCGATGAAGCCGACCGCGAGATCGGGCACGCGTCCAAGGCCGACGCGCACGCCGGCCGTGGCATCCTGCATCGCGCGTTTTCGCTGTTCGTGTTCAATCCGGCCGGCGAACTGCTTCTGCAACAACGCGCCGCATCGAAACCGCTGTGGCCCGGCTACTGGGCCAACAGTTGCTGCAGCCATCCGCGCGGCGGCGAAGACATGGAGACCGCGACGCAACGCCGGCTGCGTGAAGAACTGGGCTTCACCTGCCCGCTCGACTTCGTCTACAAATTCCAGTACCACGCCGAGTACTTTGACGCAGGATCCGAGTCCGAACTGTGTTGGGTGTACGTCGGCGTCTCCGATGCACCGGTGCGCGTCAACGACACCGAAATCGCGGCGTGGCGTTACGTTGCGCCCGCGGCGCTGGATCGCGAAATCGCCGAATCGCCAGAGCACTTCACGCCGTGGCTCAAGATGGAATGGCAACGCCTGCGCGGCGAGTTCGCCAAGCGCCTGCCGGGCAGCGGCGAAGCGCCGCGACTGCAATACGAAGTCTGATCGCCTGCGACGTCCGCCGCGCTCGACCCCTGCAGCGAAATGCCCTGAAACCGTGGTGAACCGCGCCTCGCGTACC
This sequence comes from Rhodanobacteraceae bacterium, assembly GCA_036845145.1. Taxonomy (GTDB): domain Bacteria; phylum Pseudomonadota; class Gammaproteobacteria; order Xanthomonadales; family Rhodanobacteraceae; genus 66-474. The sequence continues at coordinate 16,436 of DAIUEL010000007.1, forward strand.
TAAACGCCGCGTTGACACGCAACGGTTCACCATGCACGGCAGACCTGCGTCGCGTACGCGCGGCCGGTCCATGCGCCGCAGGAGATCCGCGATGTCGATTCCCGTTCGCCAGCAGTTGAAGGTCGCCAGCTACATCATCGGACGCCGATTGCGTGGCGTGCGGCGTTATCCGCTCACGCTGATGCTGGAACCGTTGTTCCAGTGCAACCTCGCCTGCCCCGGCTGCGGCAAGATCGACTACGACTCGCACATCCTCAAGCAGCGGCTGTCGGTCGAGGAATGCCTGGCGGCGGTGGACGAATGCGGCGCGCCGATGGTGTCGATCCCGGGTGGCGAGCCGCTGATCCACAAGGACATCAAGCAGATCGTCGAAGGCATCATCGCGCGCGGCAAGTACGTGTACCTGTGCACCAACGCGATCCTGCTGGAAAAGAAACTCGACCTGTTCACGCCGTCCGAGCACCTGACGTTTTCGGTGCACCTCGATGGAATGCGCGAGCGCCACGACGAGAGCGTGGGTCGCGAAGGCATCTTCGATACGGCCGTGTCCGCGATCCGTGCCGCCAAGAAGCGGGGCTTCCGGGTCAACATCAATACCACGCTGTTCACCACCGCCAGGCCCGACGAGGTGGCCGAGTTCTTCGACTTCGCGACCAATGACCTGAAAGTGGATGGCATCACCGTGTCGCCGGGCTATCACTACGAACACGCGCCGCGCCAGGACGTGTTCATGGGCCGTCGCCAATCGAAGGAACTGTTCCGCAACATCTTCAAGCGCGGGAAGGCGAGCCGCGCGAAATGGCCGCTGTCGCATTCCAGCCTGTTCCTCGATTTCGTGTGCGGCAACCAGGGCTACCAATGCACCGCGTGGAGCATGCCGTGCCGCAACGTGTTCGGTTGGCAGAAGCCCTGCTACCTGTTGGTCGACGAGGGCTACGCGCCGACCTTCAGCGACCTGATGGAAAAGACCGACTGGGACAACTACGGCGTCGGCCGCAATCCCAAGTGCGCGAACTGCATGGCGCATTGCGGCTTCGAAGGCACCGCGGCCGCCGACTCGTTCGCGCATCCCTTGAAGGCGCTATGGGCGAGCGTGCGCGGACCGAAACTCACCGGCCCGTTCGCGGCTGATCCGCCGATCCTGTACGACACGCCGGAACCGAACCAGCGCCGTCCGCACAGCGACGTTCCCATCGCGCACTTCGGCGGCATCCAGCACTGACGGTCGTTCAACCGGCGGCCATGGCCATCCTGATCCTCGCCGCCCTCGCACTGGCATGCTGGGCCGGCGTGATGCTGGCCCCGTGGGCGGCCTGGCTTTGTCGCGAGCATCTCGAAGCCGACTCGAATCCACCTGCATCACCTGCCGATTTCACAGTGTTGGTCCCCGCCCGCAACGAGGCGCAGGTGATCGGCGACACATTGCGTGCGCTGGCGATCGCGGCGCCGGCGGCGCGCGTCATCGTGATCGACGACCAATCCACCGACGCCACCGCGTCCATCGCACGCGCCAGCGGATTGCCTCACATCACCGTGGTCGCCGGCACCACACCGCCGCAAGGCTGGACCGGCAAGCTGTGGGCGCTGCAGCAAGGACTCGATCGCATCGACACCCCGCAGATATTGTTGCTGGACGCCGACATCCGCCTCGCGCCCGGCATGCTTGCCGCGCTGCAGCGCAAGGCAGATGAAGGATACGCGCTGGTGTCGCTGTGCGCGGAACCCTGCTGGCGCGGCCTCGCCGCGCGCTGGCTGCTGCCCGCGTTCGTGTACTTTTTCAAGCTGCTTTATCCGTTCGCGCTGGCCAACAACAAGGATTCGCGCATCGCCGCGGCGGCGGGCGGCGTGGTCCTTGTCGATCGCGAGGCGTTGCTCGACGCCGGTGGGTTCGGCGCTTGGCGCGACGCCATCATCGACGACTGCACGCTCGCCGCGCGCGTGAAGCGCAAGGGGTACCGCTGCTGGATCGGCCTGACGCACGGTGCAACCAGCCAGCGTCGCGCGAACTTCCAGGACATCGCACGCATGATTGCGCGCACCGCATTCGTGCAGCTGCGCGAATCGCTGACGTTGACGCTGGCGGTTTCCGCGCTGTTGATCGTGGCATTCTGGATGCCCGTGCTCGCGCTCGCGTTCGGCCCGACGCACGCCGCACGCGCGATCGGACTGCTGGCCCTGCTCGCGATGCTCGCGTGTTACCTGCCGACGCTGATGTACTACCGCCGCAATCCGCTTGCCGCGCTGCTGTTGCCGCTGGCTGCGACGTTCTTTCTTGCGGCCACCTGGTATTCGGCATGGCGCGCGTTCACCGGCACGCGTTCGGTCTGGAAGGGCCGGCGCTATCAACGCGGAGCCACCTGAATGCAGCAGCGCGCGACGCCAGCGATGACCACGCGCGGACCGTGGACGCGCTTGCCCGATGCGGCAATCGGCGCGCATCCGGTCGGCAACTGGCTGCTGCAGATGGGCTTCGACCTGTGGATCCGCATGGGCTACGATCGCGAGATCGTTGCGCCCCCGAATTTCGAACTTGCGCCGGGTTCGCTGATCGCTTCCAACCACCAGCGTGACGTGGACGGACCGATGCTGGGCAACGTGCTGGGGCGGCGGCGCGGGCTGCACTTCGAAGGTACGCCGCCGTTCTATGCCACGCGCGAGGACCTGTTCCGTCCCGGCATCCTGTCGCGCCTGACCGTGCACTGGCCGGCGCCGCTGTCGGCGTTGGTGGGGCGCATTTCGCTGGCATGGTTTTTCCCGCTGGGGCGCACCGAACCGATGCGGCGGGTGCGCGAATTCACGCTCGGCGAAACCCTCCTCGCGCTGTGCGACGAAGGCTGCGGCGACGACGACTGCTGCACGCTGCTGAATGCGCGCGGCCGCCGCGAAACCGCGCTCGCCGCCGGCAGTTGCTCGGTGCAGGCGGCGCTCGCGCGTCGCGACCTGCCGCTGGAATCGTGTTGGGGCCTGCGGCGACTCTCGCTTCCCGCGTTCCGGAAGCTGCTGCCGGCATTCCGCGCGGTGGTGGATGCGCAGCTCGCGCACTTCGCGAACCGGATAGATCGCGGCTGCTGCGTGTACTTTTCGCCGGAGGGAACCATCTCGACGGACGGCCACTTCGGACGTATCCGTGAGGGCTTTTTCCGGCTCGTCCGCACCACCCGCGCGCCGCCCTGGATCCAACCGATGGCGATCGGCTACGACACGCTGGCGTCAGGGCGATCACGCGTGGTGATCCGCATCGGCGAACGGTTTCGCGCCGACACTTCGCTGGATCGACGCGCCTTCGATATGTCGTTGCGACGCGCGATCCTGGACAACGTGCCGATCACGCCGAGCCACCTGCTTGCGCGCTTCCTGTCGCACGGCCCGCAGGTTTTCACCGCGCGCGACCTGGGGCACTGGTTGAACCATGGCGTCTCGAAACTGTACGAACGCGGTGCCTCGCCGGACCCGCTGTTTGCGCGCGCCGACATCCATCAACTCGCGTCCGAACGCTTGCACTGGCTCCAGCGCAAACGGCTGGTGGCATGCACCCGCCGAGGCCGATTCCGCAACACCGTTCCTCAAGACGCGGAGCCCGGCTGGCGCACCCCGGCGGGCGTCGTGCGCTACCTCGACAACAGCCTCGCCGATCTTGTGCCCGACGTCGATCAGATGTTGCCATGCTGAAGATCTTCACGCATGCGCGTGCCGTCCTGAAACCGCAAGTGGTCCTGCCGGTGCTGTTGGCCGCGGCGTTGCTGGTGTTCGCGTTCAACCTCGGCGATCTCGGCAAGGTGGTGGCGCGGCTGCGCGATCTGCCGCTTCGCGTGCTGGGCATCTCGGTGGGGGGCGCGGCGATCTACCTGGGGTGCAAGGCCGTGCAACTGCGCTTGATGCTGCGGAGGATCGACGTGTGCATTCCGCCACGGCCGTTCTGGCTGGCGTTTGCGGTGGGCGAACTCACGGTGACGCTGCCGCTGGGGCTTTTTTCGCAGAACTGGGTATTGTCCGCATCGCGGCGCGTGCACGTCGGCCGCAGTTCGGCCGCGACGGTCATGATGTTGCTGGTCGAGATCGCGACGGTGTTCCTGTTTCTCGCCGTCATCGCAATACCCGGGTTGGGCGAAGTGCGGTGGATTTCGGTGGCGCTGCTGGTGATGTTCATCGCGGCAGTGTCGACCGCACTGCTGTTCGAGGACAAGGCGCGCAAGTTGCCGCAGCGCTTCCACCGGGAATGGCTGAAGAAGATCGCGAAGGGCGGCATCGAATTGCTGGACGGGCTGCGCAAACTGTGCACGCCGTCCACCATCGCGGTGAGCCTCGTGCTGGCGGCCATCTACCTCGGCGCACTCGGTACCGCGTTCTGGCAAGTCGGGCGCGGCATGCACGTGCAGCATCTCGGTTATCTCGATGCCACCACCATCTACATGTTTTCGCTGGCGGTGATCCTGATCGGCGCCGGGTTGATCAGCCAGATCGGCACGGTCGATCTGCTCGGCATGGCGATCGCGCGCGCGTGGGGCATCGGCTACACCGACGGGTTGGCGATGATGCTGGGATTCCGGATCGTGTGGACCGGCTCGATCTGGCTGCTGTGCCTGCCGATCGTCGGCACCACCTGGCGCGAAATGCCGACCGAATCCAAGCGCAAGGACAAGGAAGGATCAGGCGATCGCGGCAAGGAACCGCCCGACTGACGCCGCCGCGTCCATGCGCGGTATGCCCGTCGCCGCGCTCGCGCGCTGCAGGTCCCGCGGCAGGTCCAGGTGCTTCTGCTCCTCCGACCACACGTATCCCTTGGCACGATGAAAGCGCGCGAGGTACTCCTGCTCGCTTTGCCCCGGTGTCGCGACGAACAGGGCCTTGCGTCCCAACGCCGCCAGTTCCATCAGCGTGGTGTAGCCCGAGCGCGTCATCACCAGCTTCGCGCGATTGAGCATTTCGGCCTGTCGTTCGCGGTTGAGGTAGTCGTACACGGTGGCGCCGTCGATCTCGCGCACGCCGTCGTCGTTGCCCGGTTTGCCCAGCGTCACCACGATGCGGCCCGACAACTTCGGCAACGCCTCAAGCACCAGATCTTCCAGCAGGCCGCGTTGCGGTTCGATGCCGGACACGGAAAAGAACACGTCGACGTCCTGCGCCACGCCCATGGGTTGGGCGGTGGACAACGGCCCGATGTATACCAGCCGGCCGTCACCCCAGTCGAATACCGGATCGTGACCAAGCCAACCCGACAAGCCGCCGTTTTCAGCGACGTCCGGTATCAATATCCGGGTGAAGCCACGCAGCAGGCGGCGCTGGCCCCATTCCGCGACCCGTTGGGTGAACCCGCTCAGGAACGGAACCACTTGGTGGATCGAATGGAGGATGCAGTAGCTCGGCACCGTGCGCGACCATACCCCGAAGCGGCTGTCGGAAATCACGCAGTCGAGATGCCGTTGCGCCACCAGCGCCTCGGTCATGCGGTGTTCGCGGCGGAAGCCCGCCAGCACCCACGGCATCGACGCGGTCATGCGCAGATAGAACACGGCCGGGTAGCGGCTGAATGGCGCAGGCGTGTCGCGGAAAGGGAAATACTCGCAGGCGTCGCCGAGTTCCGACTGCAGCAATCGCATGCCGGGACCGGGCTGGATCATCACGATCACGTGATCGCCGCGGTCCAGCAGCGCACGGATCAATCCAAGGCTGCGCGTCGCGTGCCCGAGGCCCCAGTGGTAGACGCCATACAGGATTCGTCGCCCCATCCAGACTTCCTTTGCCGTGCCGGCGAAACCACGATCCCGCATGCTGGCATGCAAAACGTGTATGCGGCGCGAACGCGGCAATCATGCGAAAATCGCGCAGTTGCGGCCCCGTAGCTCAGCTGGATAGAGCGTCCCCCTCCTAAGGGGAAGGTCGCCCGTTCGAATCGGGCCGGGGTCGCCAATTTTGCACGCTGCAAACTTCGGTCGCCCGCTACTCGCGCCTTCCCTGGCGCCCGCGCTTCACGCGCGTTCGCTTCGCTCCACTCCACCTTCGGGCCGCCTTCGGCGTTCGGGCGCGCTCTTGCGCGCCTCGTCGAATCGGGCCGGTTCGCCATTCCCATGCGGGGATCCACTCGCCCTCTCGACGTCTGCCGCGCGCGAACCCGTGTTTTCCCGCGCTGCTACAATGTTCGATTGATTTCACACGCTGCACGTGCAGTGGACACAGGAGCTTGCATGACCCACCCCATCCTTTCCGCCCTCGGCCTCGCCGACACCAATTCCGGCACTTTCCTCGGCAACGACGAGTGGTCGAAAACCACCGATGCGGGCGTGCTGGAGCCGCTGAATCCGGCCACCAACGAGCCGCTGGCGAAAGTGTACGCGACCAGCGACGCGGATTACGAAACCATCGTGCGCAACGCGCAGAAGGCGTTTGCCGAATGGCGCAACGTTCCGGCGCCCAAGCGCGGTGAAGCGGTGCGCCTGTGCGCGCGCGCGCTGCGCGAACACAAGGACGCGCTCGGTTCGCTGGTCGCACTGGAAATGGGCAAGATCAAGCCCGAGGGCGACGGTGAAGTGCAGGAGATGATCGACATCGCCGACTTCGCGGTCGGCCAGTCGCGCATGCTGTACGGCCTGTCGATGCACTCCGAGCGCCCCGGCCACCGGATGTACGAGCAATGGCACCCACTCGGCCTCGTTGGAATCATCAGCGCCTTCAACTTCCCGGTGGCGGTGTGGAGCTGGAACGCGTTCATCGCCGCGGTGTGCGGCAACGTGTGCATCTGGAAGCCCTCGCCGAAGACGCCGTTGTCGGCGATCGCCGCTGTCCGCATCTGCAACGAAGCGCTGAAGGCCGGCGGCTTCCCGGAAATCTTCTACCTCTTCAATGACGCCGGCAGCGAGCTTGCACAGAAGTTCGTGGACGACAAGCGCATCCCGCTGATCAGCTTCACCGGTTCCACCAAGGTCGGCCGCATGGTCGGCGAACGCGTGGCCGCGCGCATGGGCCGCTCACTGCTGGAGCTGGGCGGCAACAACGCGATCATCCTCGATCGTTCGGCGGACCTCGGCCTCGCGATCCCGGCGATCGTTTTCGGCGCGGTCGGCACCGCCGGCCAACGCTGCACCTCGACGCGCCGCCTGTTCGTGCACGAGTCGATCATCGACGACGTGCTGGGCAAGCTGCGCCACGCTTACCAGCAGGTCGAGAAGAAGATCGGTGACCCGACCAAACCGGAAACGCTGATGGGACCGCTGAACAGCAAGGCCGCAGTCGACCAGTTCGCGAATGCGGTGAAGACCGCGAAAGCCAGCGGCGCGCGCGTCGTCAGCGGCGGTTCGGTGCTGGATCGCAAGGGCAACTTCGTGGAGCCGACCATCATCAGCGGGGTGCAGTCTTCCGACGAAATCGTGCAGACCGAAACCTTCGCGCCGATCCTCTACGTGATGCCGTTCAAGAGCCTGGATGACGCGATCCGGATGCAGAATGACGTGCCGCAGGGCTTGTCTTCGGCGATCTTCACGCAGAACCTGAAAGCGGCCGAACAGTACCTTTCCGCATTGGGTTCCGACTGCGGCATCGCCAACGTCAACATCGGCACGTCGGGTGCAGAAATCGGTGGCGCGTTCGGCGGCGAGAAGGAAACCGGCGGCGGGCGCGAATCGGGTTCCGATGCATGGAAGGCCTACATGCGCCGCCAGACCAATACCATCAACTGGTCGGATGCGTTGCCATTGGCGCAGGGGATCAAGTTCGATTTGTGACGGGACCAGGGACAGCGCAACCAGTCACCTCGTCATTCCGGGGCCGTTCGCGGCTTCATCGCGAACGGAACCCGGAATCTCCTCTTGCAGACAACGGCGGAAGCAGATGCCGGATCGCGGCTTCATCGCGTCCGGGATGACGACAGGCAGGGATGTGGCGGCCTCGCGCCGTCCGGAATGACGACAGGTCGAGATGTCGCGACCTCACCACATCCGAATTGACGGCAAAGGGCTGTATCACCGCTGGTTGAAAACCAGCAAGAGCGCGTGATGAACACACCCTCCGGTTCCAACGACTACCGCATCGCCGCGATCTCGGACATCCACGGCAATCTCGCCGCGCTGGATGCGGTGCTGGAAGACATCGACAAGCGCGGCTGCGACCTGATCGTCAATCTAGGCGACATTCTTTCCGGGCCATTGCAACCGGCGGAAACTGCCGTTCGCCTGATGGCACTGGATCTGCCGACGATCCGCGGCAACCACGAACGGCAGTTGCTCGAACAGGCACCCGAACGCATGGGCGCATCGGACGCGTATGCCCGCGCGTGCCTCGGCGACGAACAGATGGATTGGTTGCGCGCGTTGCCAGCCAGCCTGCGGCTGGAGGATGGCGTGCACTTGTGCCACGGCACGCCGCGCAGCGACCTCGAATATTTTCTGGAGGAAGCGGGTACGGATGGCGTGCATCCGGCTCCACTCGATATCGTGCGCGAACGCGCCGGCGACGTCGATGCCGAAGTCATTCTGTGCGGGCACACGCACATGCCACGCAGCATGCGGCTTGCCGACGGCCGCCTGGTCGTGAACCCCGGCAGCGTCGGGCTGCAAGCCTTCGCGTGGGAAGAACACGCGCACCCGCACGTCATGGAAGCCGGCTCGCCGCACGCGCGCTACGCATTGCTCGAACGCGGCGCGCACGGCTGGACGGTGGCACATGTCGCGGTGGCTTACGACTGGGGATCGGCGGCGTACCTGGCCCAGCGGCACGGTCGTCCGGAATGGGCCCACGCACTTCGCCACGGGCGCATGCCCGCCGATGCGTTGCAGGGAAACGTCGCATGACTACGCAAACGCCCTTCGACTTCACCGGCTACCGCGTCGCCATCGCCGGCGGAAGCAAAGGCATCGGCCGCGCGATCGCGCTGGATTTTCTTGCCGCCGGCGCGCGGGTTTCCGTTTGCGCGCGCGGACAGGACGGGCTGGACGTGTTGGCGAAGGACGCCGGCGCGCATGCAAGCCGATTGCACACGCAGGCCTGCGATCTCGCCGAAGTCAATCAGATCGGGCGCTGGATCGACGACGCCGCGCAAGCGATGGACGGGATGGACGTGCAGATCAACAACGCCACCGGCTACGGCTTCCGCGAAGACGACGAATCCTGGCTGGTCGATTTCAACGTCGACCTGATGGCGGCGGTGCGCGCATCGCGGTTCGCCGTGCCGCACCTGAAACGGTCGCAGCACGCGTGCATCCTGCACACCAGTTCGATCGGTTCGTTCCGGCCGCGCACCATGGGGCCGCCCTATGCGGCGATGAAGGCGGCGCTGAACCATTACACCCGCACGCAGGCGCTGGCGCTGGCCGAGCACCGCATCCGCGTCAATGCGATCGCCCCCGGTTCCATCGAGTTTCCCGACGGCGTGTGGGATCGCGTCAAGCGCGACAAGCCGGAGCAGTACCGAAAGGTGCTCGGCACGATTCCATTCGGCCGCTTCGGCACGCCCGGGGAAGTCGCCCATCTCGCGCTGTTCCTTGCTTCGCCGTTCGCGGGATGGATCACGGGACAGATCATGACGGTGGACGGTGGCCAGTCGCTGCGTTTTTGAAGTTGCCGGTAGAAGGCGTGCGCCGATGGTGTGCGATCATGGGGCGATGAAACCGGAAGCCTTCTGGCCATGAACGCCGTCTATCCGCGCACCAATTCGCTTGCCGTGGTCAGCCTGCTGTTCGGGGTGCTCGCGTACGTGTGTCTTCCGGGGCTCGGGGCGCTGATCGCCGTGGTCTGCGGGCATTCCGCGCGGTCGGAAATCCGGCGTGCCGTACCCGGCAGCGCGGAGGGCGAAGGGATGGCGCTGGCGGGATTGATCCTCGGCTGGCTGCAACTCGGCTTCATGCTGGCACTGCTGTGCGGCGCCTTCCTGATCTTCTTCGGCGCGATCGCCTTGGGCGGATTCCACTGAACGATGTACACCACGCTGCGTCCCCTGCTGTTCTCGCTGGAAGCTGAAACCGCGCACCATGTGACGCTGTATGCGCTGGGCGTCGCGCAACGCAGCAACCTGATGCGCTGGGTGGCGCAACCGCCGCCGCCTGATTTGCCGGTGCGCGCGTTCGGCATCGACTTCCCGAATCCCGTCGGTCTCGCGGCCGGGCTGGACAAGAACGGCGAACACCTGGATGCGCTCGGCGCGCTGGGCTTCGGCTTTCTCGAAATCGGCACCGTGACGCCGCGCCCGCAATCGGGCAATCCCCGGCCGCGCCTGTTCCGGTTGCCGGAACACGAGGCCCTGATCAACCGGATGGGCTTCAACAACGACGGCGTGGACGCGCTGGCGCGCAATGTCGAAGGGTCGCACTGGCGCGGCGTGCTGGGCATCAACATCGGCAAGAACAAGGACACGCCCAACGAACGCGCGGCCGACGATTACCTCGCCTGCCTCGAACGCGTGTACCCGTTGGCGAGCTATGTCACGATCAACGTCTCGTCTCCCAATACGCCGGGTTTGCGCGATCTTCAGCAAGGCGATTCGCTGCAGCGTTTGATCGCCACGTTGATGGACGCGCGCGAAAAACTCGCGGGCCTGCACGCCGCACGCAAACCGGTCCTGCTCAAGATCGCACCCGATCTGGACGATGCCGGGATGGATGCGGTGGCCTCGGCATTGCTGGGCTCGGGCATCGACGGCTTGATCTGCACCAATACCACCATTGATCGCACGGGAGTGGCAGGCAGCAGGCACGCAAACGAAACCGGCGGGTTGTCGGGCAAACCGCTGTTCGTACCCTCGACCGAAATCCTGCACGGCATGGCACAACGGCTTGGCGGGGCGATTCCGCTGGTCGGCGTGGGCGGCGTGCTCACCGGCAGCGATGCGGCCGACAAGATCGAAGCCGGCGCCAAACTGGTGCAGATCTATTCCGGACTGATCTATCGCGGACCATGGCTGCTGACGGAATGTGTCGAGGAAATTCGCCGGCAATCGACCGAGTCCTCGACGGGTGCGGCCCGGTGAATACCATCCGCAGTTCGGCTTTCACGCTGACCGAACACGCATCGCTGCGCGATCGCAACACCTTGCGGGTGGACGCGCGCGCGGCGTGGCTGGCGGACATCCACGACGCGGCGGCCATCCCCGATTTGCTCGGCCATACGGCACTGCGCGGCACGCCGATGTTGCTGCTGGGCGAAGGCTCGAACGTGCTGTTCACCGGCGACTTCGACGGTGCGGTCGTGACCATGAAAACCCGCGGCGTCGAAGTCCTGGACGAGAGCGACGATGCGGCACGCATCCGGGTCGCTGCGGGCGAACACTGGGACAGCCTGGTGCGCTGGACGCTGGCGCACGGCCATGCCGGGCTCGAAAACCTGATCCTGATCCCGGGCAGCGTGGGCGCCGCGCCGATGCAGAACATCGGGGCGTACGGCGTCGAGATCGGCGAATTCATCGAATCGGTCGAAGCATACGACCTGCAACAACGACGCCATGCGATTTTCCGGAACGCCGATTGCCAATTCGGCTATCGTGATTCGATCTTCAAGCGCAACCCCGATCATTGGTTGATTACCGCGGTCACGTTGCGCCTGCCGCGCGAATGGTCGCCGCGCATCGAGTACTCGGGCGTGCAGGACGAACTTCGGCGCATGGGCGTGGAACGCCCCGCGCCCATCCACGTGGCCGACGCGGTGGTGGCGTTGCGCACCCGCAAGCTGCCCGACCCGGCCGTGATCGGCAACGCCGGCAGCTTCTTCAAGAACCCCCTGGTTCCCGCCGCGCAGGCCGCTGCCCTCAGGGCCGAACATCCACAACTGCCCTGCTGGCCGGCCCCGAACGACACCTCGAAATTGTCTGCGGCGTGGTTGATCGAAGCTTCGGGTTTCAAGGGCTTGCGCGAAGGTGATGCCGGCATTTCTAACCGTCATGCGCTGGTGCTGGTGAACCACGGCTGTGCCACGGGCCCGCAGTTGTGGGCACTCGCGCAGCGCGTCCGCGACGGGGTCCGCGGACGATTCGGCGTCGAGCTGGAGCCCGAGCCGCGCGTGATCACGCCATAGTCGCCCCGAATTGCGGTGGCCGCGGATTGAATGCCTCGCCCGGGAGAGACGGCAGGTAGCGCCGAGTGCGCAGCGCCGCGATGACGGTTCCGACGAGCGGAATGCGACGGCGATGCCGAACCCTCATCCGGCGCTGCGCGCCACCTTCTCCCGAGGGGAGAAGGGAAAGCGCTTGCGTGCGTTCGCGCAGCAGTCCCTTGCCGCGACCTGTCGGTGTGGGCGCCGCCAGATAAGACCTGCCTCGGCGGGATCGAAATACACCGCGGTCATGAGGCCTGTTTCCAGCAACGCGATCGCCCCGAATGGCCATCCATGGCCTGGCTTTTCACAACAGCGACTTCGAACGACGCCGCTGTCTTTTCCAGACATCACCGTCGCGAATTGGCGAGCAGTCGCAGCAGCTCAAGGTACAGCCACACCAGCGTCACCATCAGCGCAAACGCGCAGTACCACTCCATGTACTTGGGCGCGCCCGCGGACTGGGCCCGCTCGATCAGGTCGAAATCCAGCACCAGGTTCAGCGCCGCAATGCACACCACGAACACGCTGATCAGGATGCTCAGGGTGCCGCCCGCGAAAAGGATCGAAGTGTCGACGCTGGTGAACGCGGAGAGGCCCCACGACACCAGGTACAGCAGCATGATGCCGCCCGTCGCCGCGAACACGCCCATGCGGAATTTCTGGGTGACCTTGATCACGCCGCTGCGATACAGGAACAACATCACCACCAGCACGCCGATGGACGCCATCACCGCCTGCAACACGATGCCGTGATATTGCACCTCGAAGATCGCGGAAATCGCGCCGAGGAAGGTGCCTTCCGCCAGTGCGTACAACGGCGCGGTGACGGGCGACCAGTTCGGCTTGAATGCACTGGCGATCGCGAAGACCAGCCCCACGATCAGGCCGCCCCACATGAACGGCTGCATCGTCTGCAATCCGGCGGGAATGCCGCCCGCGTCGATCGCCAGCATGAAACGATGCCATGTCCACGCGCCGGTGATCAGCATCAACACCAGCAACAGGCCCGAACGCGCGAGCGTGCCGTTGATGGTCATGGGTTCGCCGGTTGCGGGAAGGTTCTGGAAAACCTTGTCGCGCAGGGCGGGGTTGTGGGAACGCAGGGCCATGGGATTCCTCGATTGTGCGAATGAAATGCGCGGCTCGCGCCGTCCAGAGACTCTAGCGGATGCGCCACGGCGCCGCCACGCATAAGACCCCATATCGGGGCGCAGGGTTCCGGATGCAACGCACACATGCATCACGAACCCGTCCGCGCTCGCAGGCCCACCCGCGGTCCTACAGCCCTTTCGGCTCCATTTCCAGCACCGCCCCACCGATGGATTCACCCTGCGGCGGCCGCACGTCGGGCAGGAATACCGCGAGGATTCCGAGCAACGGCAGGAAGGCACAAATCTGGTACACGAACACGATCCCGAAACGATCGGCGACGCCACCCAGCACCGCCGCACCGATCCCTCCAAGACCGAAACTGAACCCGTAGAACAGGCCCGACACCATGCCGATCCGGTGGGTGAGCATGTCTTGCGCGTACACGATGATCGCCGGGAACGCGGATGCCAGCACCAGCCCGATCACGACGCTCAATCCCACCGTCCAGCCAAGGCCGACGTACGGCAACACCAGCGTGAACGGCGCACAGCCCAGGATCGAGAACCAGATCACGCGCTTGCGGCCGATGCGGTCGCCCAGCGGGCCACCGATCATCGTGCCGACGGCGACCGCAAACAGGAACACACCCAACAGGTTGGCCGCGGTGTGCGTGGACACGCCGAAATGCCGGATCAGGTAGAACTCGTAATAGCTGCTGATGCTGGCGAGGTAGAAGAACTTCGAAAACATCAGCACCAGCAGCACGAAAATGGTGCGCACGATCGTTCGGTGCGAATACAGCGGCTGGGCATCCGCGGCGCGGCGCGCCACCCGCTCGTCGGCGTGCTGCTTGTACCAGCGGCTCACCTGCAACAGCACCACGATCGCGAGCAGCGCAGCAAGGCCGAACCAGCCCACGTGCGTGCGGCCCACCCGCAGCACGATCACCGCCGCCAGCACCGGTCCCAGTGCCTGGCCGAGGTTGCCGCCGATCTGGAACAGCGATTGCGCGAGACCGTAGCGTCCGCCCGAAGCCATGCGTGCCACCCGCGACGATTCCGGATGGAACACCGACGAGCCGCAGCCGATCAACGCCACCGAGAGCAACAGGACCGGATAGGTCGGCGCCGCCGACATCAGCAGCAGGCCGCCGAAGGTGAAACACATCCCGACCGGCAGCGAGTACGGCAGCGGACGCTTGTCGGTGACCATCCCCACCACCGGTTGCAGCAGCGAAGCGGTCAACTGGAACGTCAGCGTAATCGCGCCGATCTGGAAAAAGCTGAGATGGAAGTCGCCCTTCAGCAGCGGATAGATCGCGACGATCACCGACTGCATCATGTCGTTCAACATGTGCACGAAGCTGACCGAACCGATCACGCCGAAGTGCGTACGGCGCGGCGGCTTGCGGGCGGACGGGCCCGCCACCGGGGTCACGCTCGCCTGCATGCGGTTTGCGTCCGCGATCGTCACGCCATCTCGTCCGCGGCGGCAATCACGTCCGATTCGTTCGGCAGCACCAGCAGGGCGGCATCCGCAAGCGGCGTGTAGGTATCGGCGCCGACTACACGCCGCAGCGGCTTCTCGCCGAGTCCGGCTTCGACGATAGAGGTGATCACGCCTTCGCCCACGCCCGCGCTGCGACGCCCTTCGTCCAGCACGATGATCCGCTTCGCGGTTTTCGCCTGGGCCGTAATGAACTTCTCGTTGAGCGGCACCAGCCAGCGCAGGTCGACCACCCGCACTTTCCATTTGTGCTTCTTTTCGATGGGGCGCGCGGCGCGCAACGCCATGGGTACACCGTTGCCGAAAGTGAAGACCACCAGATCGTCGGCCTTCGCGTTGTACACCCGGCCTTCGCCAAGCGGCATCGCCTGATCGGGCGCGGGATAGCCGAACTGCCACTCGCCGTCGCCGTGCTCGTACAGGTCTTTTGTCATGTACAGCGCGATCGGTTCGAGGAACGCGCACACGCGGCCATCGACCTTGC